>NZ_JBEAHS010000039.1:0-98893 GCF_040062505.1 Klebsiella sp. JN_Kp127 | reverse complement strand
CTACGCTTAGCCGGGCTACGACTGGTGCGCTCCATTTATGCCGGATGGCGGCATACATGCCTTATCCGGCCTACGTTTCTGAGGAGGCCTGCGGGATACCCCCCAGGCCCGGCAGGCGCAGCGCCGCCGGGCAGGACACTTCAAGCTCCATACCTGTGGTTGTGCCGGATGGCCGCATCAATGCCTTATCCGGCCTACGTTCCTGAGGAGGCCTGCGGGATCCCCCCGTAGGCCCGGCAAGCGCAGCGCCGCCGGGCGGTCAGACGCCAGCCCCGCATGACGACATCCACTCTTTATCTCTGACACAAACGACGGGCGATGCGCTCCAGCTTCATCATCAACAGCAGCGTGACGCCCACCAGCACGATGGTCAGCGCCGAGCCATCGGCGATATTACCGCGATCGGTCAGGCTGAAAATGGTCACCGGCAGGGTGGTCCAGCCCGGCGGATAGATCATCACCGTCGCTCCCAACTCCCCCATCGACAGCGATAAACTCAGCGCCAGCGCCGAGATCATCCATGGCGTCATCAGCGGCAGCGTCACATGGCGCAGGCGGTACCACGGGGAAGCGCCCAGGCTGGAGGCGACGTTTTCAATATCAGCGGAAATTCGCGCCAGCCCGGTGGTCACGTTGCTGAAGGTAAAGGCCGAGATCAGCACGAAATGCGCCGCCAGGACGATAAAGAAGGTGCCATTCATCTGCAGCGGCCCCTGGCTGAAGGCCACCAGAATGCCCAGTCCCACGGAAACCGAGGGGATGGCGCTGGGCAGATAAAACATCAACCCAAGATATTTCTGCAGCTTCGCGCCCGTCTGGCGCAGCGCCAGCGCCGCCCACATCCCGCATAGCAGCGCCAGCAGGCTGGCGCAGAAGCCCACCACCAGGCTGGAAAACAGCGAATCCCACGCCGCGCCGCGAAAAGCATTAACAAAGTGGGCAAAGGTAAAGCCGGTGGGCAGCAGGCCGTTCCACTGCTGGCTCAGGCTGGAGAGCAAAATCACCGCCAGCGGCAGCAGGAAGATGCCGGCAAAGAGCGTCACCGCCAGCGCGCCCGCCGCCGCGCGGCCTTTACGCGACCAAATCAACATCGTTAACTCCTTACGCCAGTGCGCGCCGCCGCCAGCCGATAGAGCATAAACAGCCCCAGCGACAGCAGAATATTCATCAGCGCGATCATGCAGGCCACGCTGTAATCCGACTCCAGAATCGCCTTGCTGTAGACCATCATCGGCAGGGTATTGACCCCTTTGGCGCCGATAAACAGCACGATACCGAACTCGTTAGTGGTCAACAGCAGGCACAGGCTGCCCCCCGCCATCAGCGCCGGCAGCGCCGCCGGGAAGATAACCTGGGTCATCACCCGCAGCGGGTGAGCGCCAAGAATACTCGCCGCTTCCAGCTGACTCTTATCGATCTGCCGCAGTCCGGCCATCAACGGGCGCATCACCAGCGGCGTAAAGACGGTGATCTCCGCCAGGATCACGCCGTTAATCGAATAGAGGAAGTCCACCGGCGGCAGTTCAAAGGCGAACAGCGCCATCAGGGCGCCGTTGAGCAGCCCCGCCGAGCCGTAAATAAAGGTGAACGCAAGAGTGATAAGGAAGGTCGGCAGCGCAATAAAAGTATCGATCACCCGGCAAATCAGCTGGCTGCCGGGGAACGGAATAAAAACCAGAATCAGCGCCAAAACGCTGCCGAGCACCAGGCAGCCAAGGGTAGCGAACACCGCAATCTGTAAGGTATTGAGCAGCGCGCCAATAAAGCGTTTTGAGTCAATCACCTGCCAGAAGGTTTCGAGGCTCAGGTTGCCGCTGGCGTCGCGCAGCGCCTGTTCGGCGATCAGCAACAGCGGATAGAAAAACAGCGTCGCCAGCACCAATAGCGGCAACGCCAGCCACAGGTAAGGGCGCAGGTTTCGCGCCGGGCGCGTAAGGATTAAGGTTTGCGCCATCATTGCTCCTCGATCAGAACCGCATCGCCAGGTTCGAAGTAGAGCGCCAGCTTGTCGCCCGCGCGCGGCAGGGGGTTGACGTGAGTCATGACGATCCGCACCGCTTCGCCCGCGACGTCGCACAGCAGATGCGTCAGATCGCCCTGCCAGTGTACCGAAGTCAGGGTGGCGTTGAGGCGATTACTGGTTGCCGATCGCGGCGCCAGGCTCATATGCTGCGGGCGAATGCATAACAGCTTGTTGTTGCCATGCAGCCCGCCCCGGCTGAAGGCGTTAACCAGGCCGCCGCCGCAGCTCACGTTAACCAGACCCGGCTGAAGACTATCGGTCAGCGCCGTCGCCTGCAGGATATTGGCGCGGCCGAGGAATTCGGCGCTAAAGCGGTTCGGCGGATAGTGGTACAGCTCGTGCGTTTCGCCATGGGCGATCATCGACCCGTCTTTCATAATGCCGATTTTATCCGCCAGAGTGAGCGCTTCGGTCTGATCGTGGGTGACGTAGAGGATGGTCAGCTCCGGCAGTTCGCGGTGCAGACGGGCAATCTCTTCCACCATGTTATGACGAATTTGCGCATCCAGCGCCGACAGCGGTTCATCAAGCAACAACACCCGAGGACGCACGGCAATGGCGCGGGCTATCGCGACGCGCTGCTGCTGGCCGCCGGAAAGCTGATGCGGATAGCGGGTGGCGTAGTCCGCCATACCAACGATTTTTAAGGCTTCAGTCACCCGCCCGGCGATCAGCGCCCTGGGCTGCTTTTGCGCCCGCAGGCCGAAGGCGACGTTGTCTTCCACCTTCATATGGGGAAACAGCGCGTAGTTCTGCACCACCATCGCCAGCCCGCGCTGGTAAGGCGGCAGGTGGGTGACGTCCGTGTCGCCGATCAGGATCCGCCCGCCAGCCGGTTGCACAAATCCGGCAATCGCCCGCAGCACGGTGGTTTTCCCGGAACCGGAAGGGCCAATCAGCGCCAGCACCTCACCGGGTTCAATGGTCAATGACAGCGGTTTTAAGACCACGTTGCCGTGGTAGGAAACGCGCAGCGAGTCCAGGGTGATCCCGGAAGTCCCCGCCAGCGACGGGGAAGGCGTGACGGTCGTTTTCATTAACATCAGGCTTACTCGCTATCGGTCACTTTATGCCAGCGGGCGATATCCGCCGAGAGAGAAAGCGCAACGTCGTCCCAGTTGGGTTCCCAGCGCTTCACGCCGTCGAGCGCCGCCTGCGCCGCCTTAAAGTTAGCGTCATCCGGCGCCACGTCGTTGCGTACCGGTAAGCCCCAGGAGCGCGCGCTGACGCTGGATTGCGCCGGTTTATCCAGCAGGAAATTAATCAGCTTTTTGCCGTTTTCGCTGTTCGGCCCGTTCTGCACCAGCCCGATGGTGTAGGGCAGCGCCAGCGCGCTGCGCTCGCCGTTATCATCCGCCGGCCAGAAAATTTTAACGTTCGGGTTACGCGCCATCTGCGACAGGTTCATCTGCAGATCGCCGTTGGCGACGTACAGCTCGCCTTTGTTGACCAGCGCCGTCAGCTTGCCGGTGGAGGCCGATGGGCCGACGTTATTGGCCTGGAGCTTGCCAAGATAGGCAAAGCCAGCGTCTTTACCGCCAAGGCTGTGGAAGGCCTGCAGCATCACCGCGGTGCCGTCCCCCGCCTGGCCCGGCGTGGAGTACTGGAGCTTATTCTTAAAACGGCTATCCAGCAGATCCTGCCAGCTGGTCGGCGCGGTTTTCAGCAACTGACCGTTATAGATGAAGGTCAGATAGTTGTTCACCAGCGGCGAATAGCGGTCGTTGGCGCCAGGGATCTGCGCGCTGCCCTGTGGAGTAAAGGTGGCCAGCAGCTGCTCTTTCGCGGCGCGCTGGATAAACGGCGGCACCGTGACCAGCACGTCGGCCTGCGGATTGGTGCGCTCCTTCGCCAGACGCTCGACAATCGCGCCGGAGCCGCCTTCCACATACTGCACTTTGATGCCCGTCGCTTTGGTGAAGGCGTCGAACTGGCTCTGATACCAGCTGTTATCGCCGTCATGCAGGCCGTCGGCGGAGTAAACCGTGACGACGCCGTCCGCCCAAACCGGGGAGCTGGTCAGCGCGAACAGGGACAGCAGGGCAAGTCGGGAGAGTTTCATCGTGTTAGCCTCATCGCAGTTAGTTATTCTGGTGTAGACCAGATTTGCCTTCACGCTACCGGGGGTTTATGACAAAACGATGAAAGAAGTGTGTCGAAAGAGTTAAAACGAGGGGAGGCATAGCCCCGGTTAACGCTGACGCCACCGGGGACACGGGAAGGATTAATTCAATAAAATCAATGGGTATCGACTTCGATCCGTAGGCTGTCATGCCGCCAGTATTCGATATCGTAATCAAGAATACGCCCGTGCTGATCGTAATTCAGCCTGCGCAGCAGCAGCGCCGGGCGCCCCTCCATCACCCCCAACGCCGCTGCGGCCTGCGGCGGCATGGAGGTGGGATAAAACGACAAATGCATACTGGTATAGATCAGGTCGTACTGGCTCTGATAAATCTCGGTCAGACTGCCGTTGAGATCGTGGCGCAGCAGCTCCGGCACCCGGGCCGGCAGGCAGTGGTTTTCGCAATAGCACACCGGACGCCCGTCGGCATAGCGCAGGCGGGTCAGCAGGTAGACCTGATCGAAAGGCTGCAGCGCCAGCGGCGCCATCACATCCAGCGGCACGGCGGATAACCGGCCATCAAGCAGCACCGTTTTCGGCTCACGTCCCTGCTCGAGACACAGCTTGTGGAAGTTGGTGTTCTGCGTCGGATCCAGCCACAGCCGCTCCGGCGTCACAAACCAGCCGCGGCGGTCGGCGCGGTAGATCACGCCGCTGGCCTCCAGCTGCGCCAGGCTCTCGCGCACGGTGATACGGGTCGTGTTGAACAACGCGCACAGCTCGCGCTCGGAAGGCAATTTATCGCCGCTTTTGAGGGCGCCGTTTTGAATACGCGCCTGCAGCTGCGCCTTAATCATCAGGTATTGCGGCATCTCGCCAGAGGGTGATTTCATGTTTACTCGCTGCCACTTTTGGTGCGCTCATTATACATAGCCAGATGAATTTTTTGTTGCAGCGCCACATTTCCTTTGACCCTGCCCCGGCTTTGTCTCCATGATAAATACCAATCTGGTATAGACCAAATGGTGAGACAAATGACTTCTCGGAACTACCTGCTGCTGACCCCCGGCCCGTTAACCACCTCCCGCACGGTGAAAGAGGCGATGTTATTCGATAGCTGCACCTGGGATGATGATTACAATCTCGGCGTGGTACAGACCATTCGTCAGCAGCTGGTGCAGCTGGCCACCCCGGCCGCCGGGTATACGGCGGTGCTGCTGCAGGGCAGCGGCAGCTACGCGGTCGAAGCGGTGCTCGGCAGCGTCATCGGCGAACAGGGCAAAGTGCTGATCGTCAGCAATGGCGCCTATGGCGCGCGCATGATTGAGATGGCGCAGCGGATGGGTATCGCCTTCCACCCTTACGACTGCGGCGAAGTCGTCCGCCCGGACGCCGCGGCGATCGCGCGGATCCTGCGGGATGACCCGGCTATCACCCATATCGCGATGGTGCATAGCGAAACCACCACCGGCATGCTCAACCCGATTGAAGAGGTGGCCGCGCTGGCGAAAGAGTATGGCAAACGCTATATCGTCGATGCGATGAGCAGCTTCGGCGGCATTCCGCTGGATATCGCCGCGCTGAATATTGACTACCTGATAAGCTCTGCCAACAAGTGCATTCAGGGCGTGCCGGGCTTCGCCTTCGTCATCGCCCGCGAATCGGAGCTGGCCGCCTGCAAAGGCCGCTCGCGCTCGCTGTCGCTGGATCTTTACGCCCAGTGGCGCTGTATGGAGGATAACCACGGCAAGTGGCGCTTCACCTCGCCGACCCATACCGTGCTGGCCTTCGCCCAGGCGCTGAAAGAGCTGGCCCAGGAGGGCGGCGTCAGCGCCCGCCATCAGCGCTATACCCGCAATCAGCGCCGACTGGTAGCCGGAATGCGCGCGCTCGGCTTCCGGCCGCTGCTCGACGACAGCCTGCACTCGCCGATCATTACCGCCTTTTATTCACCGGATGCGCCGCAGTATCGCTTTCACACCTTCTACCAGAAGCTGAAAGATCAGGGCTTCGTGATCTATCCCGGCAAAGTGTCGCAAAGCGATTGCTTCCGCATCGGCAACATCGGCGAAGTCTACGACGCCGACATCACCGCCCTGCTGGCGGCCATCGACAACGCCATGTACTGGAAACAATAAGGAACCGCCATGAACCGTATCACCGCACTCATTCTCGACTGGGCCGGCACCACCGTGGACTTCGGCTCCTTCGCGCCGACGCAAATTTTCGTCGAGGCCTTCCGCCAGGCCTTCGATATTGAGATCACCCTTGAAGAGGCCCGCGTGCCGATGGGGCTTGGCAAATGGCAGCACATTGAGGCGCTGGGCAAACTGCCGTCGGTCGACAGCCGCTGGCAGGCGAAATTTGGTCGGGCGATGACGGCCGCTGATATCGATGCGATCTACGCCGCGTTTATGCCGCTGCAAATCGCTAAGGTTGTCGATTTTTCCGCTCCGATCGCCGGCGTGGTCGACACCCTCGCCGCGCTGCGCGCCGACGGACTGAAGATCGGCTCCTGCTCGGGCTATCCGCGCCCGGTGATGGAAAAACTGGTTCCAGCCGCCGCCGCCCAGGGCTATGCCCCGGACCACTGGGTCGCCACCGATGACCTTGCCGCCGGCGGGCGTCCCGGGCCGTGGATGGCGCTGCAGAACGTGATTGCCCTGGGCATAGACGATGTGGCCCACTGCGTGAAGGTCGACGACGCCGCGCCGGGCATCAGCGAAGGGTTACATGCCGGGATGTGGAGCGTCGGCCTGGCGGTGTCGGGAAATGAATTTGGCGCCACCTGGGAGGCGTATCAGGCGATGTCGAAAGAGGAAATCGCCACCCGTCGCGAGCGGGCGGCAGGCAAGCTGTATGCCGCCGGGGCGCATTATGTGGTTGATACCCTGTCGGACCTGCCGGGGGTGATTGCGGATATCAACGCCCGGCTGGCAAAAGGCGAGCGGCCTTAAGCGGGTGAATTCACCTTCACTTTGGCCGCCACCAGCAGGCCGGTAAACAGCATCAATACCCCTGACAACACCAGCGGCGACAGCAGGCCTAAATGGTCAAGCGCAATGCCGCCGACCGCGGCCCCGCAGGTGTTGGCCAGCTGGATCACCGCCACCTGAATCGACCCGGCTTTTTCCGCCTGATCGGAGAGGGAACGGGTGATCCACGTTGACCATCCCACCGGGATGAGCGCGAACGCGAAGCCCCAGATGATCGCCACCGTCGAGGCGACGATTTTGCTTTCCCCCCACAGCACCAACGCCGCCGCGCAGGCGGTCAGCACCAGCGGCGCAATCGCCAGCGCCGCTTTCACTGAGCGTTTGAGCAGCACCGAGGAGAGCGACGTGCCGATGAAGCTGGCGATACCAAAGCTCAGCAGCACCAGCGTCAGGCCATCGACATCAAACCCGGCGAGGGTCATGTACACCGGGCGAATATAGGTAAAGAAGGCGAACTGTCCGGCAAAAGCCATGAAAATGGCGCACATGCCGGCCATCACCCCCGGCCGCTTCAGCAGGCCAAACATTTTTTGCTGCTGAGCTGCCGATTCACCCGGCAGCGACGGCAGCGCTTTCAGCACCCAGATCGTACACAGCACGCCCATCACCGCCGCGCCGTTAAACACGTTGCGCCAGCCAATAAGCCCGCCAAGAAAACTGCCCAACGGGGCGGCGATCACCAGCGCGATGGATACCGCGCCGAAGATAATCGACAGCGCTTTCGGCACCACGCGCATCGGCACCAGACGCATGGTCAGCGAGGCTGACATCGCCCAGAAACCGCCGAGCGCCAGCCCCAGACAGGCGCGTCCCAGCAGCAGCAGGGTGAAGCTATCGGCAAAGGACACCAACAGGCAGGAAAGGGTCAGCAGCAGCGAAAAGAGGATCACCACGTAGCGGCGATCGGTTTTGCCAATGACGGAGGTGATAAACAGGCTGGAAAACATCGCGACGAACGCCGTCGTCGTCACCGACTGCCCGGCCATCCCTTCGGAGATGCCTAAATCCAGCGCCATCGGCGTCAGCAGACTGACCGGTAGAAATTCGACGGTAATCAGGCAGGCGACGCAGAAAGCAACCGCGAAAACTGCCGACCAGTTTGGTCGCGCGAGCTCGCGTGCGTGGGTTTTGGCTTCATTTGAATGACTCATGAGTGACCTGCGAAGAAAGTGGCGGAAAGCTGCGCAGTGTAACATTTTGTTTGTGACGCATTTAACGTTTTCGCAACTCTTCTCGCTTTTCATAAGAGGATGCGTAGCTGCTCGCATGTTTAAAAAAACGATGCTTGCTATCGCTTTAACAAATCTCAGGAGAATTTAATGTAGCACTATGTGCTATACTTTTAACGACAGGATGTCAGCAATGCGCATCTTTAAAACCAAATGGTTCGCCAGAGAGGCTAGCTCTCATGGCATTTCCGAAGACGAGCTCTATCAGGCAATTCAATCTGCGCTTCAGGACAAAGTGGTTGATTTAGGAGGAGGGGTTTATAAAAAGCGACTCAACAAGAATCGCGATCGCGCAATCATCCTTACCAAAAGCGCAGGGTATTGGTTTTATACCTTTCTATATGCCAAACAGGATATGGCCAATATCAACCATCGCGAATTAATGGGGTTTCGTGAGTTAGCAAAACACTATGCCAATCTCTCTGAAGAGAAAACGACGGCCTTAGTTAAAAGTAAAGAATTGGTGGAGATTTGCGATGACAGCAAAAAATAAATACAAAAGCCCGGCTTTCGAAGCGATCCATAGCGCTGCGTCGGGGCTATTCAGCGTTGGCGCAATCCCACAGGAAACAATGCGCCATTTTGATGAATCATGTCTCGGTAGCGTAGCCGCACTTCAACCCATTGAAATTAAAGCGCTACGTGAACAACTCAATGTTAGCCAACCCGTGTTCGCTCGTTATCTGAATACCAGTGTGTCTACCGTGCAAAAATGGGAGACTGGCGCTAAACGACCGAGCGGAATGTCATTAAAATTGCTTAGCGTCGTACAAAAACACGGCCTGAAAATCCTACTGTAGTTATTCTGCCGGATGGCGCTTACGCTTATCCGGCCTACAAGGAACGTAAGGGAGATATGGTTTTGAACCACAGGCCGGATAACAATGATATCAGTGCAACCAGTGCACGCCGTCTTCCGGGAGAAACAGGTCGTTATAGCGCTGCTGAAGGTTATGCAAATCGCTCACATCCGGATCCAGCTCGCGCAGAAACCCTTGCGCCAGACGGATTTGCGCGTCGGTGATCGGCGCCGCTAAACGCGCTTTTTGCATCAGGCGATACCAGTAATGCAGGTTTTTTTCGCTGGCGTCGACAATCGCAACCTGCCAGATCAGCAGCACCTGCGCGGCATTCTGCAGATGCGCTTCATTCGGCCGTTCCAGGTAACGCAAATACTCATTGCCGGCGGTTTTACCCAGCTGATCGATCATCGATTCCAGCGGGACGGGCGTAATGCCAAGGCGTTCGCTCAGGCGGCGGATCGCGCGGCGTGAATCAGAGGTAAGCACCCGAAATCCCACAACAAACACCACTACCAGGGTGGCCAGTCCTATCCAGATCATGCATCCTCTCATCCAATCGCAGCCTGACTATCATAATGGGAATTTGCCTGCTGTCGACTGCCGGACCTGGCATAATGCGCAAGAAATAAAAAAGCCCGGCGCGAAGGCCGGGCAAGGTTACCCAATACCTGGTGAATCAGGCGGTCTGCAAAATACGGTTCTTTTTCTCGCGGCGAATTTTACGCTCTTCGAAGATAGCCACGATGGCCATCAGGCAGATACAGCCGATGGCGGCGGCGTCCAGCGCCGCAAAGGTGCCGGCCCAGCCGGTGAGACCGAAGACCGGCGTGCCGTCGGCGATCATCCCCAGGCCCAGCTTGGCGAAGCTATCGCCGATCAGATAGGCGAAAGTGCCCTTGATCCCATCGGCGGCGCCGATCGCTTTTTTCGGTACGAAACCGACGGCGGCGACGCCGATCAGCAGCTGCGGACCAAACACCAGGAAGCCCAGCGCAAACAGCGAGGCCAGGTAGACGTACTGGTTGCTGGCATGTTGATAAACGCCGAGGGTGGCGATAATCAGCGCCAGCGCGATGCAGGCCACCAGCGCGCGGCGGCCGTTGGCCAGGTCCGACAGCCAGCCCCACAGCAGCGTGCCAACCAGGGCGCCGACTTCAAACAGGGTAAAGCCCTGAATCGCCACTTCTTTAGACAGCTTCAGCTCCTGGAAGGCATACACGGTGGACCACTGATCGATACCAATACGCACCACGTAGAGGAAGATGTTGGAGAAGCACAGCAGCCAGATCACTTTGTTTTTCAGCACGTACTCAACAAAGATCTGCCACTTGGTCATCGCGTTTTCTT
The DNA here is from genome assembly GCF_040062505.1 of Klebsiella sp. JN_Kp127. Taxonomy (NCBI): domain Bacteria; kingdom Pseudomonadati; phylum Pseudomonadota; class Gammaproteobacteria; order Enterobacterales; family Enterobacteriaceae; genus Klebsiella; species Klebsiella sp. JN_Kp127. The sequence continues at coordinate 88,430 of NZ_JBEAHS010000039.1, read as the reverse complement.
CGGTCTCTTTATCCTCTTCGCTGATCGCTTCGCCAAACAGCTCTTCCGCCGTGCCGAGGCCATAGGATTCCGGGGAGTCGCTACCATAGCGCAGGCCAATAAAGCCGACGATTAACGCAATAATCGACGGGAAGATAAACATGCCGATCACGTGGCCGTCGAACAGGTAGTTGGCGCCAAACAGCGCCACGCCCGCCGCGCCGGCGCCGCCGAGGTTGTGAGAGATATTCCAGAAGCCGAGGAAGGTGCCGCGCTTACGGCGAGGCGTCCATTTGGTGATGGTGGAATAACTGCACGAGCCGCCGGTGCTCTGGAAAAAGCCACTCAGCGCATAGAAGGCGATCATCAGGAACAGGCTGGTGGAACCCGCGCCCATGCTGGCGCTAAAGCCCAGCATGCAGATGGCGGAGAGGATCAACATAAACGGCAGGAACTGCTTGGTGTTTTTGCCATCGGCATAGTAGGAAACCAGGGTTTTCCCTACGCCGTAGGTAATGGAGAAGCCCAGGCCAATCATCCCCAGCTGCGTCATGCTCAACCCGTAGGTGGAGATCATGTCGTTCTGCGCAATATTAAAGTTCTTGCGGATCAGATACATGGTCAGGTAGCCGATGAAGACCACCAGATAGGACTGCATGAAAGGTTTGAACCACATTTTGCGCCGCACGTCGAGCGGCAGATCCAGGGTCGGCTTACGAACCTGATTCAGAAAGGCCAGCATGGGTATCTCCTGAGCTGATTTTTTATGCCTGCGTCATAGCCAGGCATTGTAAAAATCAGCGCGCCGTCTGGCCTGAGACGGCGTCCAGGTGAAACCGGGAAAATTTCCTAGTTTTGCCCCATTCGCGGCGAAAGAGTGAGATGCATCACGCTTCACTGGCCGCGCGCGGCGCCTGGGCGTTTAAGAACGGCAGCAGCAGCAGCGCGGAAATGCCGGCGGCAATCGCGATCGCCACGAAGAATCCGGTCCAGTGCCAGATATCCATTACCTGCGCCAGCGGCCAGCCGGAAAGCGACGCGCCAAGATACGCGAACAGGCCGACAAACCCGGTGGCCGCCCCGGCGGCCTCTTTATGCGAACACTCCGCCGCCGCCATGCCGATCAGCATCTGCGGGCCGAAGACGAAGAAACCGGTGGTGAAGAAGCAGGCCGCCTGCATCACGTAGCTGGCGAACGGCATCAGCCACAGGCCGCCAACCGACAGCAAAATTCCGGCGGCGAAGATCAGGTTCATCGGCCCGCGATTGCCGTTAAACAGCTTATCCGAGCCCCACCCCGCCACCAGCGCGCCGATAAATCCGCCCAGCTCGAACATGGTTACCGCCGAGTTAGCGGTCACCAGATCGACGCCAAGCGTCTCCGACATATACAGATTGCCCCAGTCGTTAATCGCCGCCCGCACCACGTACACCAGCACATAGCACAGCGACAGCAGCCAGATATAGGGGTTGGCCAGCACGTAGCGGGTGAGGATCTCTTTGCGCGTCAGTCCGGCGCCCTCCTGCTGCTGGGCAATCTCCAGCGCATCGTGACGCCAGTCGCCGACGGCGGGCAGCCCCACCGCCTGCGGACGATCCCGCAGTCGCCAGCACAGGTATAATCCGGCGAGGATCGCCAGGCCCCCGGCGATGATCATCCCCGCGCGCCAGCCGTAATGTAGCGCCGCCGCCCCCACTACCATCGGGATCAGCGCGCCGCCAACGTTATGCGCCGTATTCCACAGCGCCCACCAGCCGCCGCGCTCGGTGCGTGAATACCAGGCCGTCAGCAGCCGGGCGCAGACCGGCGAGCCCCACCCCTGGAAGAAGGCGTTCAGCGCCCACAGCAGGGCGAAGGCCCACAGTGAGGAAGAAAAACCGAACAGAATATTCACCACCCCGGTGGCGATAAGCCCCAGCCCCATAAAATAGCGGGCGTCGGAGCGGTCGCTGACGATACCGGAGAAAAATTTCGACAGTCCGTAGGTGATGTAGAACAGCGTGGCCAGCAGCCCGATATCGCTGCGGGTCAGCACGTTGCTGGCGAGAATATCAGGAACCGCGGCGTTAAAGCTTTTGCGGGTGAAATAGAACAGCGCGTAGCCCAGCCAGATGGTCAACAGGATATGGCGACGCCAGTAGCGATAACGCGCATCAAGCTCGCGTTTATCGCTAATCGGCGCGGCGTCCGGCGGGGCTTTTAAAAAGGAGAACATCGGCGATCCTCTCAGGCGTAACGCAGCGGTAGATTGACGCACACCCGGGTACCGTGGGTGCAGGAGATCGTCAGCGTGCCCCCCAGGGCGGTCACGCGCTCGCGCATGCCGGTCAGACCGAACCCCTGTGCGCTGGAGCCCGGCGGCAGGCCGCAGCCGTCATCTTCCAGCACCAGCATCAGTCGCTCCTCCTGCTGCCAGCCCTGCAGGGTCACGGCGCTGGCGCTGGCATGCTTGACGATATTGTTCAGTCCCTCCTGGCAGACGCGGAACAGGGTCACGCGCTGGTTTTCACTCAGCTCCGCCTCGTTAATCCGCCAGTCGAGATGGCTGACGATGCCGCGGTCCTCCAGCTCCATTTCGCGCATCAGAGAACGTACCGCCTGCTCCAGCGGCAGGTCGTCAAGCTGGCGCGGACGAAGACGGCCCAGCAGGCGACGCACCGAGTCATACACCCCCAGCGACAGGTGTTCAATCAGTTGGCCGCTCTGGCGAACGCTGGCGTTGTCCGGCGCCAGCCGCTGGACGATCCCCGCCTGGGTGCGTATTGCCGTGATGGTCTGCCCGATATCATCGTGGAGCTCGCGGGCAACGTCGCGGCGCACGCTCTCTTCAGTCTCCAGCAGACGATCCGCCAGCCGCCGATTGCGCGCCAGCTCGCTCTGTAGCGACTGGTTCAGCTCGCGCAATCGCTGGATCCCCGCCCCCAGCAGCAGCCCGGTGAGGCTCTGCGCCAGCAGCGAAAGCAGGAGATCGACGGGGTGATCGTGCCAGGTCTGGCTGGCAATCAGGGCGATCGCGTTCATCAGCGTAGCGATCAGCGCTCCCTGCCAGCCGTAGTGCCAGGCCAGAGCGATAATCGGCAGCGCGAGGCAAAACGGGGTAAAGCGGGAGAGCTCGGCGGGCAGCCCAAGCTGCAGCCACAGGCTTATGGTGAATAACAGCAGATACCAGATCAGATGCCGCCCGCGCCAGTTTACCGGCTGCGCCACCAGCGACGGCCCCAGCGGCCGCCAGACGGTGCTGGTGAGGTAGTGCCAGAACACCAGACAGGTCGGCGCCAGGGTCAGGCCGCCGGTGAGCGTCAACAGCAGGGCGTTAAGCCCCTCGTCCCCCTCCGCCAGCCAGGGCAGCGATTGCAGCAGCGCGGCGGCCATTAACGCCCCGCCCTGACGCAGAAGCGTCAGCCAGTCGCGCTGCTGGCGATATCGCGAGATCAGCGCCACCGGCAGGAGGGTCAGCAGGCTTCCGGTCATCAATATTATCGGATGCGCCAGCGCCACTTCCTGCGTCAGCCAGAAGATCAGCAGCCACTCGCTTCCCAGCAGCACCGGCCAGTAGCCGCGCGGGCACTGGAGCATCAGCCCCAGCCGCAGGCCGAAGGGGAACAGCAGCACTGCCAGATCGGCGCGCTCCACCAGATGCAGGCTGATGCTCCACAGACAAAACCAGGCGGCGGCGAAGATAAAGGCGCAGCCGATCACCGACAGCAGGCGCGGGAGTAAGGTCTTCATTGCCAGCTGTCAAACATGCGGCGCGCCAGCTCGACGTCATTGCTGACGCCCAGCTTTTCCAGCAGGTTGGCGCGGTGAACGTGGACGGTTTTCGGCGACAGCCCGAGCTCAGCGGCGATCTCTTTTACCGCCATGCCCTGCGCCAGCTTTTCCGCCACCTGACGTTCGCGTTTGGTGAGCGGATCCTGACGCCCGGCGGCCAGCTTCATGGCGATATCCGGCGTGAGATAGCAGCCGCCCGCCGCCACCGTGCGCACCGCGGCGATAAGTTCGTCCGGGCTGCAGCGTTTCGACAGAAAGCCGCGCGCGCCGGCGTTGAGCGCCTGCTCGACCAGCGCCGGGCTGTCGTGCACCGACAGCATAATGGTCGCCATCCCCTTCGGCAGCTGGCTGAGCAGCTCCAGCCCGGAAATATCCGGCATCGAGATATCGCAGATACAGATCTGAACGCCGCGCCCCGGCAACCCCGCCAGCGCCTCGCGGCCGCTGCCAAATTCGGCGACAACCTGAAAATCAGTTTCCAGCCCCAGCAGCTGAGCAAAGCCGGAGCGGACAATCAAATGATCGTCAATAAGGGCGATGGTGGTCATGGTGTTTCCTGGTGCCTGAAAGCGCCGGATGGCGGCGTAAACGCCTTATCCGGCCTACGGATTCACTCCCTGTAGGCCGGATAAGCGCAGCGCCATCCGGCAAAGGCGCTTACCTTAGCGGTAAGCGCCTAGCTGTTCAAGCCTTGCGCGATTTACTCGAAGAACACCGCAATTTTGTTAAACATGGTGGGATCGGACTGGTTACGCGCCACTTTGGTGACATCTTCCAGCTTTTCAATCTGGCTAATCATCTGCCCGAGACGCTGATCGTCGTTCACCAGCAGCCAGATGCGGCTGTGTTCGCTGCCCTGAATCGGTAGACAGAGAATACCTTCGACGTTAAACGCGCGGCGGGCAAAAAGCCCGCAGACGTGGGTCATGACGCCGGGGTGGTTGCGGACGGTGAGTTCCAGGATGACGTTATCACAGTGTTTTTGCATGGCTTATTCCCCCACCATTTCAGTATTAGCCGCACCCGGCGGTACCATCGGATACACTTTCTGCTGCGCGTCGATGCGCACGTGGATCAGCGCCGGCCCCGGACGGTCGATGATCGCCTGCAGCGCCGCCTGCGGATCGGCTTCGTTATTTAAATCACAGGTTTGCAGGCCAAAACCGGCGGCAATCTGCATAAAGTTAATCATCCCCGGATAGGTGGCGGCAAAAACCCCCTGCTGATAGAACAGGCTCTGCTGCTGATGCACCAGCCCCAGCGCTTCGTTGTTCAGCAGGATAATTTTTACATCCAGCTGATTTTCAGCGGCGGTGGCCATCTCCTGAATATTCATCATCAGGCTGCCGTCGCCGGAGAAGCAGATAACCTTGCGCTGCGGATTCGCCAGCGCCGCGCCGATCGCCGCCGGCAGGCCGAAGCCCATGGTGCCAAGACCGCCGGAGGTCAGCCACTGGCGCGGACGGTTGAGCGGGTAGGCCTGCGCCGTCCACATCTGGTGCTGGCCTACGTCGGTGGTGATGATCGCTTCATCATCCACGCAGGCGGCCACGGCGTTAATCAGGCCATAATGGGAGAGCGGGTCGCTTTCCTGCGGGATGGCGCAGGGGAATTCGCGCTGCAAGTCGGCCACCAGCTGGCGCCACTCCTCGCGCGGCTGTGCCTCAACCTGCGGGTTCAGCTGGGCTAAGACTTCCGCCACATCGCCCTGAATCGCCACGTGCGGTTGCTTAATTTTGCCCAGCTCGGCGCGGTCGATATCGACGTGGATAATCTTCGCGTTCGGGCAGAACTGCTCGGTCTTGCCAATCGCCCGGTCATCAAAACGCGCGCCTAAAACAATCAGTAAATCCGCCTCCTGCAGAATGAAGTTGGTGCTGCGCGCGCCATGCATGCCCAGCATCCCCAGCGACAGCGGGTGCGCCTTCGGCAGCATGCCCAGCGCCATCAGGGTCATGGTGGTCGGCAGGTTGGCTTTTTCCGCCAGCTCACGGATCTCCTGCGGCGCGTTAATCACCCCGCCGCCCAGATAGAGCACCGGACGCTTCGCCGCGTTGATCATCGCCGCCGCTTCGCGCACGCTTTCGGGGGCAAATGCCGGCGCTGCGGCGCGCTCGCCCGGCTCCGGCAGCGTTTCCAGCTCAATGGTCGCCGACTGTACGTCCTTAGGAATGTCTATCCACACCGGCCCGGGACGCCCGGACTGAGCAATACGGAAGGCGTCGCTGATCACCTGCGGCAGCTCGGCGATGTCGCGCACCAGATAGTTATGTTTGGTGATGGGGATAGAGATGCCGTAGGTGTCCACTTCCTGGAAGGCGTCGGTGCCGATCATCGATGCCGGCACCTGGCCGGTGATGCAGACCAGCGGAATCGAATCCAGGCGGGCATCGGCGATCGCCGTCACCAGGTTCGTCGCCCCCGGGCCGCTGCAGGCCATACAGACCGCCGGTTTGCCTTCGGTACGCGCCATCCCCTGGGCGATAAAGCCCGCGCCCTGCTCGTGGCGCGCCAGGATGTGGCGGATCTGCGTGCTCTGGCTTAAGGCATCGTAGATAGGCAGGATGGAGCCGCCCGGAATGCCGCTAACCATAGTGATACCCTGGCGTTCCAGTAAATGAACAACCAGCTGCGCGCCGGTAAAGCGCATTGTGTTTGATGTGGTGCCCGAACTTGCCATGCTCCAGTCCTTTTCTTCTGGGCCGACTTTACCGGGGGGCTCGCCAACAAAAAACCCCGCTCGGTTTGCGCCGGCGGGGTTTGGAATTCGTGTTGTTCCGGACCCTACGGCGCATTGCCGACGACGACCACCACAGACACGACGACCACCGCGGCTGGCGCGGTTTTTAGTAGGGTCGAAGCGATCAGGGTTGCGTTCATTAGGGACCTGTTGTGTCGAAAAATAAGCTGAATTTATACAAACACAGGTTTTACGTTTTCACAATGGATTTATTTTCATCCACGAAAATTTGCGCGAAAGATCACAGTTCGGCGCAAAAGGGCAGAAAACAAAAAACCCCGCCGGAGCGAGGTTTTTATCAGCATGGTTACAGGTGGTAGCCGCAAGCACACTGTATTACGTCAACGACAAAAGTATACGCGATCGCTGCAGTTCGCGCAATTTAAGGTCGGTTTTTCTCTGTCATAGAGTATGGGATAGCGCGGCGGATTTGTCCAAAAAACACTGTTCATCCATACAGTATTTATCTATACTGGGTGTGTTCACGGTGTGCCATTCGGGGGCCGCAAGTTTGACCGGCGCAACGAAGTCCTGGCTGAAACGGGTGGTGCCGTCAGTGCCTTAACCCCGAGAGAGCACACTGTGTTACGTCAACAACGTGCAGTTACTGGCCCGCGCGGCAACGCGTGGTTCAGCGCTGCGCACCCCTGTCGTTGCAGGCGGCGGGCCGGGAAGCCGTCCACGGAAGGAGCCACCACAGGCCAGGGCGACGCCGCCGGCGACAGGCAGGGATAAGCTGACAACGGGCAGCGGAAAGGTACGTCAGCTTATTGTGCTCCTTAACCACAGGAGACGCGCGTATGGGCGGAATGGATATTATTATTTTAATCCTGAAACTCATGGTTGCTGTGTTGCAACTACTTGATGCAGTCCTGAAACAGTTCCGCTGATTCAGGTTCAAGTCGCACCTGAGGGGGGCGGGAAACCGCCCCCCTGCAGGCGCCCGCCGGGCGTCCCGGGATGACTTGATGGAGGAAGCTATGCCACCCCTGTTAATTGCCGCCACGACGCCGGATGCCCCGGGGTTCGCGGCGCTGCGCACCGAAAGCCTTGAACAGCATTTCAATATGCTGCGCCGCCTGGCGGAAAACTGGCAGAGCGGCAAAAACCGCTTTACCGCGCCGGGCGAAACGCTGCTGGGCGCCTTCGTGAATCACCAGCTGGTTGGGGTATGCGGCATCAATAGCGATCCCTTCAGCCCCCAGCCGCGGGCCGGGCGTATTCGCCACCTCTACATCAGCGAGCGCTACCGCCGCCGGGGGATCGGCCAGCAGCTGCTGGTCTCGGTTATCACCCACTCCAGCGCCTGGTTCGATTTTCTCAACACCCACGCTCCGGCGCAGGCCTGGCCCTTTTATGAAAGACTTGGCTTTCGCCCGGTGTACGATGAACCGCGGGTGACGCATCGCCTGTTTTGTTCGCTGTAGCCCCGCTGGCTGGCAGCGCGGGCGCGTGTTACAGTCCGGTGACCTTCACTGTTGAACCTGTCTGCGATGACCCTCACCGTATTCTGCATTTTGCTGTTCGCCGCCCTGCTACACGCCAGCTGGAACGCTATTGTCAAAGCCAGCGGCGATAAAATGTACGCGGCGATCGGCGTCAGCGGCTCGGCCGCGCTGATCGCCCTGGTGATGCTGCCCTTTGCCCCGCAGCCCACGCTGGCCAGCGCCCCCTATCTGCTGGCGTCGTGCGCGTTACAGGTGGTGTATACGGTGCTGGTGGCGAAGACCTATCAGGTGTCGGATATGAGCCAGACCTATCCGCTGATGCGGGGGACTGCCCCGTTGCTGGTGGCGGCGATAAGCGTGCTGTTTCTCGGCGATCGTTTGTCGCCGCTGGCCTGGCTGGGCATCGGCGTCATCTGCCTGGCCATTCTGGCGATGGCCTTTAACGGCCGCGCCAGCTCCCGCAAAGGCATCGTGCTGGCGCTGATCAACGCCTGCTTTATCGCCGGCTATACGCTGGTGGATGGCACCGGCGTCCGGCTGGCGGGCTCGGCGCTGGGCTACACCTTGTGGACCTTTTTTATGAACGGCTTCTGCCTGCTAAGTTGGGCAATGATGACCCGCCGCGCTGAAGCCAGCCGCTATCTGCGCCTGCACTGGCGAAAAGGTATCCTCGGCGGGATCGGCACCATGGGCTCCTACGGCCTGGCGCTGTGGGCGATGACCCAGGCGCCGCTGGCGGTGGTCGCCGCGCTGCGTGAAACCTCCATTTTGTTCGGCGCGCTGATCGCGTTTATCGTCCTGAAAGAGCAACTGATGCCGCTGCGCATCGCCGCCGCCTGCGGGATTGCCGCCGGGGCGATCCTCCTGCGCCTCGCGTAGCCTGAAATGGCAACATTAGTTGCCGTTCCTGTTTACATAATCTGCCTCGAATTCCCTCAACAATCGGCACTTTGCAGTTGTTATGTCATTTTTATATGGTAGATTCCTCCATCGTTTACGGGGTGTGCCAGTCACATATTCTTCATTTTTATTTACTCACAAAGTATTCATCGACATGAAACGGCATAAAAACTTCAATTTGTTGTTGATGCTGGTACTGCTGGTGGCCGTCGGCCAGATGGCGCAGACCATCTATATTCCGGCCATCGCCGACATGGCGGTCGCGCTGAACGTCCGCGAAGGGGCGGTACAAAGCGTAATGGCGGCCTACCTGCTGACCTACGGTATTTCACAGCTGTTTTACGGCCCGCTCTCCGACCGCGTGGGTCGCCGCCCGGTGATCCTCGTCGGGATGTCGATTTTTATGCTGGCGACGCTGGTAGCCATTACCACCCATAGCCTGCCGGTGCTGATCGCCGCCAGCGCCATGCAGGGGATGGGCACCGGCGTCGGCGGCGTGATGGCGCGCACCCTGCCCCGCGATCTGTACGAAGGCGCCCAGCTGCGTCATGCCAATAGCCTGTTAAATATGGGCATTCTGGTCAGCCCGCTGATTGCCCCGCTGCTCGGCGGCATCCTCGACACCCTGTGGAACTGGCGCGCCTGTTACGCCTTCCTGCTGGTGCTGTGCGCGGGGGTGACCTTTAGCATGGCGAAATGGATGCCGGAAACGCGCCCGGAGGGCGCGCCGCGCACCAAACTTCTGGCCAGCTACAAAACGCTGTTCGGCACCGGCGCCTTTAACTGTTACCTGCTCATGCTGATCGGCGGCCTGGCGGGAATTGCGGTATTCGAAGCCTGTTCCGGCGTACTGATGGGCGCGGTGCTCGGCCTGAGCAGCATGGCGGTGAGTATTCTGTTTATTCTGCCGATCCCGGCCGCCTTCTTCGGTGCCTGGTTTGCCGGCCGGCCGAACAAGCGTTTCCCGACCCTGATGTGGCAATCGGTTATCTGCTGCCTGCTGGCGGGTCTGATGATGTGGATCCCGGGGCTGCTGGGCGTTATGACCGTCTGGACCCTGCTGGTGCCGGCGGCGCTGTTCTTCTTTGGCGCCGGCATGCTGTTCCCGCTGGCCACCAGCGGCGCGATGGAGCCATTCCCGTTCCTCGCCGGTACCGCCGGGGCGCTGGTTGGCGGCTTGCAGAATATCGGTTCCGGCGTGCTGGCATGGCTGTCAGCAATGATGCCGCAAACCGGTCAGGGCAGTCTCGGGCTGCTGATGATGCTGATGGGCCTGTTGATTCTGCTGTGCTGGCTGCCGCTGGCCTCGCGCTTTACCCATCATCAGCAGCCGGTATAAGCGCGGCGGCCATTCCCCGGATAGCGTCTGACGCCTTACCCGGCCTACCGTTCTGTCCTCTGTAGGCCCGCGCAAGCGCAGCGCCGCCGGGCGGTTATCAGGCGCCGTACCGTAATGTTGCCGGGTGGCGGCTCACGCCTTACCCGGCCTGTCCAACATCATTGAGGGGTAGCCCGGCTCATTTTCAGGTCAGACTATGCAGCCACTCGATAAAGGCGTCGATTTTCGGCCACTGGCGACCCGGCAGGGTGGTCACATAGTAGTGCTGGTGGCATTTCAGCGTCATATCGCCAAACGGGGCGATCAACTCCCCGCTCTCCAGCCGCTTCTGCACCAGCCGCTTACGCCCCATTGCCACCCCGAGGTGGTTCATCGCCGCGATCGTCGCTAAATCGGAACGATCGAAGCCAATGCCCGACGATGGCGGCAGGTCCACCGCAAACTGCTGCGCCCAGCTATACCACTCATCGGTGCCGGAATCGTTGCTCCATGCCTGGCGGTCGTGGAGCAAGGTACAGTGGCGCAGATTGCCCGGATTCGACATTAACTGCCGCTGGTGCGCGTAATTCGGCGTACATACCGGCACGATCGCCTCATCCATCAGAAAATGGTGGCTCAGCTGCGACGACGGCGCATCATCAAAATAGATCGCCAGATCGATGCCCGTCCGCTGCAGGTTAACGTTCTCGTTGCCGGTCAGCACGGTGAGGGAGATGGCCGGGTAACGACGGGTAAAGTCTCCCAGAGCCGGCACCAGCCAGCACTGGGCGATAGAGGGCCGCGAGTAGACCGTCAGACTGCCGGAGAGCTCCTGGTTTTTGATGTCGAGGATCTCCTGATTGAGGCCATCCAGCGACAACTTCAGCGCCCAGTAGACCCGCTTACCTTCACGCGTCAGCTCAACTTTGCGATGCGAGCGGACAAAGAGCAGGATCCCCAGCTCCGCTTCCAGCTGATTAATCCGGTGGCTGACGGCGCCAGGCGTGAGCGCCAGCTCGTCGGCGGCCAGGGCAAACGACTCGTGCCGCGCCGCCACTTCAAAGGTCGACAGCCTGGAGAGCTGCCAGCCGTTCAGCAGCCGGGTACCTATGTTTTTTAGCACATCCATCACGCGCTCCTGGCTAATACAGTGGCTGTTGATGATAAAAAAATCACGCCGGTTTTGCCGCTAAAGGGTGAATTAATTTGACCCACAGCATGTTTAATGGTCTGTTTTTGAGCCAAATCACCGACTTGATTCAATTCTCCTCACCTTAAAGCCCATTTATATCGTTTGTCAGCCCATGAGGTTTCTCGCTTCAATAAGGCCAGATTATTCACAGGCGAGGTGGAATATGGGTTCGCAAGTCTGGGTTGTGAGCACGCTGCTGATCAGCATCGTGTTAATCGTCTTAACGATCGTCAAACTGAAGTTTCATCCTTTTCTGGCGCTGCTGCTGGCGAGCTTTTTCGTCGGCGCGATGATGGGAATGGGCCCGCTGGAGATGGTCAACGCCATTGAGAGCGGGATCGGCGGCACGCTGGGCTTCCTGGCGGCGGTGATCGGCCTCGGCACCATTCTCGGCAAGATGATGGAGGTCTCCGGCGCGGCGGAGCGCATCGGCCTGACGCTGCAGCGCTGCCGCTGGCTGTCGGCGGACGTGATTATGGTGCTGGTCGGCCTGATCTGCGGCATCACGCTGTTTGTCGAAGTCGGCGTGGTCCTGCTGATCCCGCTGGCCTTCTCCATCGCCAAAAAAACCAACACCTCGCTGCTGAAGCTGGCTATTCCGCTGTGTACCGCGCTGATGGCGGTGCACTGCGTGGTCCCTCCGCATCCGGCGGCCCTGTTTGTCGCTAACAAACTGGGCGCCGATATTGGCACAGTGATTGTCTATGGCCTGCTGGTCGGTCTGATCGCCTCGCTGGTTGGCGGCCCGCTGTTTCTCCGAGCGTTAGGCAACCGCCTGCCGTACAAACCGGTCCCGGCCGAATTTGCCAATCTTGAGGTCCGCGAGGCGTCGACGCTGCCGTCGCTCGGCGCCACGCTGTTTACCGTACTGCTGCCGATTGGCCTGATGCTGGTGAAAACCGTCGCCGAACTGAACATGGCGAAAGGCGGCACGCTGTATACGGTGCTGGAATTTATCGGCAACCCCATCACCGCGATGTTTATCGCCGTCTTTGTCGCGTATTACATGCTCGGCATTCGTCGGCAAATGGGGATGGGCGTCCTGCTAACCCATACTGAAAATGGCTTTGGGTCGATCGCCAACATCCTGCTGATTATCGGCGCAGGCGGCGCGTTCAACGCGATCTTAAAATCCAGCGGCCTGGCCGATAGCCTGGCGGTGATCCTGTCGAACCTCGATATGCACCCGATTCTGCTGGCCTGGCTGGTGGCGCTTATCCTGCACGCCGCCGTCGGCTCTGCCACCGTGGCGATGATGGGCGCCACCGCCATCGTCGCGCCGATGCTGCCGCTCTATCCCGGCGTCAGCCCGGAGATCATCGCTATTGCTATCGGTTCCGGCGCCATTGGCTGCACGATCGTCACCGATTCCCTCTTCTGGCTGGTCAAACAGTACTGCGGCGCAAGCCTCAGTGAAACGTTCAAGTACTACACGACGGCGACTTTTATCGCGTCGCTACTTGCACTGGCCGCCACCTTCCTGCTTTCTTTCATTATCTGAGCGCAAAGAGACGTATGATGAAACACGCTGAATTGACTACCTTGACCGCGACCTTCCCGCTTGTGCAGGATCTGATCGCCCTGAAAGAAACCACCTGGTTTAACCCCGCCACCACCCCTCTGGCGGAGGGATTACCTTACGTCGGCCTGACCGCCGACGACGTGCAGGACGCCCATGCCCGCCTTCAGCGCTTCGCGCCCTATCTGGCGGAAGCCTTCCCGGAAACGGCCGTCAGCGGCGGGATCATCGAATCGGAAGTGGTCGCCATTCCGGCAATGAAGCACCGCCTCGAGCAAAAATTCGGCCAGCCGATTGGCGGCGAACTGCTGCTGAAAAAAGACAGCCATCTGCCGATCTCCGGCTCGATCAAAGCGCGCGGCGGCATTTATGAAGTGCTGACCCATGCGGAAAAGCTGGCGCTCGAGGCCGGGCTGCTGACTACCGCAGATGATTATCGCAAATTGCTGACGCCGGAGTTTAAACAGTTCTTCCGCCAGTACAGCATCGCCGTCGGCTCAACCGGCAACCTCGGGATGTCGATCGGCATCATGAGCGCCCGCATCGGCTTTAAGGTTACCGTGCATATGTCCGCGGATGCCCGGGCGTGGAAAAAGGCCAAACTGCGCAGCCACGGCGTGACGGTGGTGGAGTATGAAGAGGACTACGGCGTGGCGGTCGAACAGGGACGCAAGGCGGCGGAATCCGACCCGAACTGTTTTTTCATCGACGATGAAAATTCGCGCACGCTGTTCCTCGGCTATGCCGTGGCCGGCGAGCGCCTGAAGGCGCAGTTCGCCAAAGCCGGACGGGTGGTCGATGCCGACCATCCGCTGTTCGTCTACCTGCCGTGCGGCGTCGGCGGCGGCCCCGGCGGCGTGGCGTTTGGCCTCAAGCTGGCCTTTGGCGACCACGTTCACTGCCTGTTCGCCGAACCGACCCACTCTCCCTGTATGCTGCTCGGCGTCTACACCGGGCTTCATGACCAGATAGCGGTGCAGGATTTAGGCATTGATAACCTGACCGCCGCCGACGGTCTGGCGGTCGGCCGGGCGTCCGGCTTCGTTGGCCGGGCAATGGAGCGCCTGCTCGACGGGTTCTATACCCTTGACGACCAGACGATGTATGACATGTTGGGCTGGCTGGCGACAGCGGAAAATATCCGCCTTGAGCCCTCCGCGCTGGCCGGGATGGCCGGACCGCAGCGCGTCTGCGCCAGCAAAGCGTACCATCAGCTGCAGGGGCTGAGTGAGCAACAGCTGCAGCAGGCGACCCACCTGGTGTGGGCCACCGGCGGCGGAATGGTGCCGGAAGAGGAGATGGCGCAGTATCTGGCGAAGGGGCGCTAATCTTCAGCGCAGCAGCGGCATCAACGCCTCTGGCGGCCGCTGCTGTCGGCGCAGGTCCCGCATCACTCGCATATAGGGCCCGCTGAGATCGTAGAACTGCCGATAACCCGCGCACAGCGGGTCTTCCTGTTCGCCGCAGCGGCACAGGCGTAGCCACGGACAGCCATAGCAGGCGCTGTTGGCCGCCGGCGCGCCCGCCTGCGTTATCAACTCGCCGCACCAGGCGCTCAGCGTCTCGCTAAACAGCAAAATATTGATACGGCCAATATCTTCCCGCACCCAGCGGTGAAAGACCGCGCAGAGAAACTCTCCCCACAGCGCGGCGTCGCCAGCCGCCAGCTGCGGAATAAAATGGATAGCCGTAAGCCCCTGTTGACGCAGCTGCGCATAGAACGCCTGCGGCTGGCGGCAATGCTCCGCCTCGACCACTACCGCCTGAAAGGGAGTGTCATGTTGCTGGCCGGGGGCATGAGTGAGAGGCAAATTCGCCGGACATCCTGTCATGACATATCCCTAATGAATGAAACGATCTGTTGAAGGTGAGTAACAGCAAACAGGAATGCCAGAGAAAGTACTGCGAGTGCGATCAAAAATTTGTCACGAACCGCCCGCGGCTGTAAAAAATCGCTGTCGTCGACGTCCATCAGATGACGACGGCGGGTATAGCCCCAAAGGATCCCCGCCACTATCGCCAGCACGCCGATCGACAGCCAGAACGGCAGTCCGGCGCGGTGCCAGCTGTGCTTAATCGCCAGCGCCATCAGCGCGCCATAGCCCAGCAGGGTGCGAAACCAGGCCAGGGAGGTGCGCTCTGGCTGTAGCCCCGGGTCGCTTTCCCGCCGCGCCCGGCGTTTATCCGCCATACAGCACCAGCAGCATCACCGCGACCACCACCGCCAGCAGCAGGATGCTAATCACCAGCAGCGTCCGGGTATAGGGGAGATCCTGCTTCAGGCGCATCGCCTTCTCGTTGTTCAGCCAGCGCAGATAGCCATAGATGGCCATGCCGCCGGCAAACAGGCACAGCAGCAGGGCGAGAATTTCACGGATCAGCGGCGTGGCAAAGTCTGGCGCCAGCTGGTCAAGACCGACGCCAGCGGCAAGAAAACCGAGCGCCGTGCGGATCCACGCCAGAAAGGTGCGTTCGTTAGCCAGCGAAAAGCGGTAATCAGGCGCTTCGCCGAGGCGGGAGATTTTCATGACGGTTCCTTGTTCATCGCGCAGCAGGCTTCAGCATAGCGTAAATCAGGAACCGGGGAGAAGCATCGGCGCCCCGCAGGGCGCCGGTCAACGGCGGGGATTAATGCAGCTCCGGCCAATAATCCTTATTGGCGGCAATCAGGTCGTCAAGGATCGCTTTCGCCACCGAGGCGCTCGGCACGGTTTTCGACAGGGTAATCGCCTGCCACAGCTTGTGGTAAGAGCGTTGTTCCCAGGCATCGACCACCAGTTTTTCCACCGCCACCTGCTGGCTCATCATCCCTTTCTGGAAGTGCGGGATGTCGCCGACCGTCAGCGGCTCCGGCCCGTTTTGGCCCACCAGGCAAGGAATTTCCACCATCGCGTCGGCGTCAAAGTTATGGATCGCGCCATTGTTCGGCACAATCAGCAGCATCCTTTCCTGCGTGTTAAAGGCGATGGCCGTCGCCAGATCGACGATATACGACGCGTGCTCGTCAATCTCCAGATCGCCTGCGGAGGATTTCCCGGCGGCAATAATCGCCCGGCAGGCGCTGAAGACGTTTTTCTCACGATGATCCATCACCTCATTGGCGCGGGTGCGTTCCGGGTTGGAGTGGGCCACCACGTAGTCCGGGAACAGGTAATATTTCAGGTAGGTATTCGGCATGGTCTGCGGATCCAGCGCCTGCACATCTTTCGCTTTGGCAAAGGTGTCGTTCCAGCTTGCCTCGGTGTGCGGGTCGTTAGAAGGCGGCACATAGCCGTATTTCGCCACATATTCGCGCAGTTTTGGCATCAAATCGTTGCCGTCGAGATCCTCAATCGAGGTCCACCAGCCGAAGTGGTTGAGGCCGTAGTAGCGCACGCGCATCTGTTTACGGTCTTTGAGGCCGACAATCTGCGCCATCCGCCCTTCAATGCCGATCGGCATATCGCAGATGTTGAGGATTTTGGCGTTCGGCCGCAGACGACGGGTAGCTTCCGCCACAATCGCCGCCGGGTTGGAGTAGTTAAGCATCCAGGCGTTCGGCGAATATTTTTCCATATAATCCACCAGCTCCAGCACGCCGCCGATAGAGCGCATACCGTAGGCGATCCCGCCCGGTCCGCAGGTCTCCTGGCCCAGCACGCCGTGGCGCAGCGGGATTTTCTCATCCTGTTCACGCATCGGATATTTCCCGACGCGGATATGCGCCATGACGAAATCAACATCGGTAAACGCCGCCTGCGGATCGGTGGTATAGCTGAATTCAATCTCCGGCGCCTGCTCTTTGAGGATCACTTTGCACGCCTCGGCGATGGTCTCCTGCCGCGCCCCGTCGTTGTCGTAAAATTTCAGCGACCGCAGCGGAAAACGATCCTGGTTTGCCAGCAGCATCAGGACAATGCCCGGGGTGAAGGTGCTGCCGCCGCCTGCGATAACAACTGAGAATTTTTTCATGATACTGCCTCCGTCATGGTGGTATGTTCGGTCGAAAGAGAATCTTTCATCAGGTTTTCCAGCTGGTCGCGCACCTGGGGAACGTGCAGGCCGACGATGACCTGAATCCCGTTGCCGCGGCGTACTACCCCGTGGGCGCCCAGCGCTTTAAAGACGTCGTCACTTTGCGTTTTCGCCATATCGACCAGCGCGATGCGCAGTCGGGTGGCGCAGTTATTGATACTTTCAATGTTGCTGGCGCCGCCGAGGGCCTGCAGGAAGCCAGCGGCCTGGCCCAGCCGGGTCTCTGGCGCGGCTGCCGCCGTGGTTTTACCCCGCGCCGCCTGATAATCAGCCTTGCTGTAGAGCTTGATTTCGCTCTCTTCCCGGCCCGGCGTCTTCAGGTTCAGACGCAGGATCAGGGTGCGGAAGACCACGAAGTAGAGGGCGGTGAAACAGAGACCAATACCTATCTGAATGAACATCATCGAGGCGTGGTGATGGAACATCGGGATCCAGTTTTGCGGCAAGAACTGGTCGAGCAGGCCGCCGCCGAAATTGCCCACCACCCCGCAGATGTACATCACCGTCGCCATGGACGCCGCCAGCACCGCGTGGACGGCGAACAGCAGTGGCGAGATGAACAGGAAGGTGAACTCCAGCGGCTCGGTGATCCCGACCAGCATCGCGGTCAACGTGGCGGGGATCAGCAGGCCGGCGACCTTGACGCGATTTTCCGGCGCGGCGGTGAAGTAAAGCGCCAGCGCAATGCCCACCGAACCAAACACTTTCGAGTTACCGTGCAGGGCAAAGCCGCCCTCCGGGAACAGCGTCTTCAGCGGTTCCGTACTCTGGCTGAACGCCTGCAGATGCTCTGCCCAGTAGACCTGCAGTCCGCCCTCCACTACCGCCGGGCCAAAGATGAACGGGCCATAGACGAAGTGATGCAGACCGGTGGGGATCAGAATGCGCTCAAGGAAGATGTAGACCCACACCCCGAGCGCGCCGGCAGAGCGCAGGAAGGCCTGTAGCGATTCAATACCCAGCTGGACTTTTGGCCAGCCGAGCAGCGTCAGCCAGGCGCAGGGGATCATCGCGAGGAAGGCGACAATGACCACAAACGATGAGCCCTGGAAGATGCCGAGGAACACCGGCAGGGGTTTATCGAAATAGCGATTATGCAGGGCCGTCACCAGGCCGGAGATGACGATCGCCCCGATAATGCTGGTGTCGAGGGTTTTAATCCCGGCAATCATCGTCAGGCCGCTGCCGGCCGTGGGTTCAACGGAAAAGTCGACGCCGAAGAAGTGGCCCCAGGTCATCCCCATGGCGTTAATAAAGTAGTTCCAGGTGAGAAAGCTCACCAGTACCGCCAGGCAGGCCCGGCCCTGGGCCTGCTTCGCCAGGCCAATCGGCAAGCCGACGGCGAAAATCAGCGGCATATTACGAAAGACGGTCCAGCCGCCCTCTTCGATGATGTGAACGATCTGTGCAAACAGGTTGTCGGGTGCGGTCAGCGCTTCGCCGACGAACATCGGGTTGCGCAACATAATGGCGATACCGACCACGATCCCGGCGAAAGGAAACAATAAAACCGGGGTAAACATGGCGCCGCCAAAGCGTTGTATTTGACTGAGCATTGGGAAATCCTCATGTAACAACTCGTAGGGTGAATGGCCTTCTTTTTCTTGATTACCGGCCTCACTCGAGAATAGGAATTTGCCCGTCCAACAACATGCCGCGCCGTTGCGATTCGTGATCGCTTTCATGGTTTTAATTTGGCCAAAGTTGTCTACTTCGTTAACAAAAGTTAGACATCGATAAGCCAAAGGATGAAATCGATCTAATGAATGGATAATAACCTGCTGTCTTAAAACTTATTTTTTAATAACAGGTGAAGAAAATAACCTCGCTCTTTCCTGTACAAGAGGACTACTGGTGATCTACAAATCGATTGCTGACCGCCTGCGGCTGCGGCTGAATTCTGCCGACTTCTCCATCGGCAGCCCGCTGCCGGGAGAGAAAAAACTGGCCGAGGAGTTCGGGGTGGCGCGCATGACCATCCGCAAAGCCATCGACCTGCTGGTGGACTGGGGGTTGGTGGTCCGTCGCCACGGCTCGGGGACCTACGTGGCGCGTAAAGACGTCCATCATGAAACCAGCAATCTCACCGGCCTGGCGGAAGTGCTGCGCAAGCAGGGTAAAGAGGTGGTAAGCCAGGTGCTGGCCTTCGAAGTGATGCCTGCCCCGCCGGCCATCGCCAGCCTGCTGCGAATTAAAATTGATGAACGGATCTACTTCTCGCGGCGGGTGCGCTTCGTCGACGGCAAGCCGCTGATGCTGGAGGATAGCTATATGCCGGTGAAGCTGTTCCGTAACCTGTCGCTGAGCCATCTGGAGGGATCGAAATTTGATTATATTGAGAAGGAGTGCGGGATCATCATCAGCGGGAACTATGAGACCCTGACGCCGGTGCTGGCGGACAGGCAGCTGGCGCGCTCAATGAACGTTCCGGAGCAGACGCCGCTGCTGCGGATTACCTCCCTTTCCTACAGCGACAGCGGCGAGTTTCTTAACTATTCGGTCATGTTCCGCAACGCCAGCGAGTATCAGGTGGACTACCATCTGCGCCGCGTCCAGGCGCACAGCCCGCTAGCTCAGCCCCCAGAACAGCACGGCGAGTAGCTGCGGGGTGATAATCCGCAGGAACATCACCAGCGGATAGACGGTAGCGTAAGAGAGCGCCGCCGCGCCGCTGGTGGCGTGCAGATTGTTGGCGAAGGCCAGCGCCGGCGGGTCGGTCATCGAGCCGGCCAGCATGCCGCACAGCGTCAGATAGTTCATTTTCGCCAGCATGCGCGCGAGAATGCCTACCGTCAGCAGCGGGATGGCGGTGATGAAAATGCCGTAACCGATCCAGCTCAGGCCATCGCCCTGGGTCAGGGTCGCCACAAAGTCGCCCCCCGATTTCAGCCCGACCACCGCCAGAAACAGCACGATCCCCAGCTCGCGCAGCGCCAGGTTGGCGCTCGGCGGCATAAACCAGTACAGCTTGCCGATGCTCCCGATGCGCCCGAGAATCAGCGCCATAATCAGCGGCCCCCCGGCCAGCCCGAGCTTCAGGGCGGCGGGGAAGCCGGGAATAAACAACGGGATAGATCCCAGCAGTACCCCGAGGCCGATGCCGATAAATACCGGCAGCATCTGAACCTGCTGCAGCTTCTGCTGGGCGTTACCCAGCTCGGCGGCCACGGCGTCAATCGCCTCCGGACGGCCGACCAGGTTGAGAATATCGCCAAACTGCAGGCTGGCGCTGCTGCTGGCCACCAGCTCGACGCCAGCGCGATTAAGCCGGGAGATCACTACGTCATAGCGCTGTTTGACGTGCAGATCGCGTATTTTCTTCCCCAGCACTTTCTCGTTAGTCACCACCACACGCTCTACCTTCAGGTCGGTGCCGCGCGTCGACAGCGAGGTGGCCACCTCCTGGCCGATCACCAGTTGCGCATTATGCAGATCCTCCGGCCGCCCCACCAGGTGCAGCAGATCGCCGGCCTGGATAAGGGTGCCCGGCGCAGGCACCATTAGCAGCTCACCGCGCTTCAGTCGCGAACAGACGATATTGTCGCTGTTGAGCATAGGCACATCCTGAATCGCCATCTGATTGAGGTTGGGGTTCTCCACCCGCACATTGATGGTGTGCAAATGGGCATGGCCGTTGCCGCTACTCTCCTCAAATTGCTGGGCCTCTTTCTCGACATTGATGCGAAAGAACAGGCGCACCAGCCACATGGTCAGCAGAATGCCGCAGATGCCGAACGGATACGCCATCGCATAGCTCATCCCCATCTGATCGACCACCTCGAACGGCACCCCGAGATCGCGCAGGATTTGCTGCCCGGCCCCCAGCGCCGGCGTGTTGGTCACCGCGCCGGAGAAGATGCCAAGCACCACCGGGAGTGGAATATTGAACAGTTTATGCAGCACCGCCGTGACCAGGCCGCCGAGAATCACGATCAGGATAGCGAAAAGATTGAGCCGCAGGCCTGAGACCCGCAGCGAGGCGAAAAAGCCCGGCCCCACCTGGATACCGATGGTGTAGACAAACAGGATCAAGCCGAATTCCTGAATAAAATGCAGCATCGGGCTGCTGAGGGCGACTCCCGCCTGATCGACAAAGTGGCCGACGATAATGCCGCCAAACAACACGCCGCCAATACCAAAGCCGACGCCGCGGATTTTGACATTGCCGATCCACAGCCCAATCACCGCCACCAGCGCCAGTACGCTGACCGTCAATGCTATCTCACTCATGGTATCGTCCCTGTGAATAACATTATTATTAACAGGGATTATGACCGCTGCCACACGGGTTGTATGCAGCCTGGCGCACAATACCAGCAAACAGACCGGCACAAAAAAGCCCCGAAAATCGGGGCTTTATCAATAGGTTGCTTTATTAGCTATTTAACGCCGGTCGTTCGCTGATGGCGATGCGCTGCGGGGCGATCTGCTCAGGCTCATGGCGGGTCAGATCGATATGCAACAGACCGTTGGTGAAGGTCGCGCCAGAGACCTCCATGTTGTCGGCGAGGGTGAAGCTCAGGCTGAAGGCCTGGCTCACCAGCCCCTGGTGCAGCCAGGTGGTCTCTTTTTCCGGCTGCTGCGGCGTGCCTTTTACCACCAGGCGGGTGCCTTCCAGCTGAATATCCAGATCTTCCTGACGGAAACCGGCCAGCGCAAGGGTAATGCGGTAGTGGTTATCGTCGCTTTTTTCGATGTTATAGGGCGGGAAGCTCTGGCTTTCACCGGCGGTTTGCAGGGCGCTGGCCAGTTTGTCAAAACCGATCCATTGACGCAGCAGGGGGGATAAATCGTAGTTACGCATACTGTTTTCTCCTTCTGTGAAGCGAGTGAATATCTGCGAATTGCGCGAATTCGCATATGCTCCCTGACGGCGAGCAGGTTGTTACATCAGGCCGCCACGCGGCCTGAGAGGGACAATTAGTTGATTTCGATACGGCGCGGCTTGTTCGCTTCCGGGATCACCCGTTCCAGATCGATATACAGCAGACCGTTTACCAGGTTGGCGCCGCGGACATGAATGTTTTCCGCCAGCTGGAATTTGCGCTCGAAGTTACGCTCGGCGATCCCCTGATACAGGTAGGTACGCTCTTTCTGCTCGGCAGCGTGGGCGCCTTTGACGATCAGCAGATTGTCCTGGGCGGTGATCTCCAGCTCGCTTTCAGCAAAGCCAGCCACCGCGATAGCGATGCGATAGTGGTTTTCGTCTACCAGCTCGACGTTATACGGAGGGTAGCCGCCATTGCTCTGGCTTTGATTGTTTTCCAGCAGGTTAAACAGGCGGTCGAAACCAATGGCTGAACGATAAAGCGGGGAGAGATCGAAGTTACGCATAATAAATAGCTCCTGAAAATCAGCGAGAATCAAATGACCTTCCATCGTGGACAGGCCGCGGTAATCCGGAATACCCCTCAGGCGTATTCTCAGTGGGTTACACCTATAAAATGGGTTTCTCCCCGTGCTTTTCAAGGGATTGAGGGCGTTTTTTTTTTGCAGTTTGCCGATGATTGCTTAGACTGGGGGGAGGAGCACAAAAAGCAAAGTGCGATGCCCGCCACAGTGCGGCGCAATAACGCTATGCATTCACGGGATGGCCCGATATAACCGCTAAAAGGTTATCTCAACGCCCGAAACGACGATGGAAGAACAATGAAAAGCAGACGACTGTTAAAGCTGGTCCTGTTCAGCGGGATAATAAGCCTGAGCGGTTGCTCCAGCGTAATGTCACATACCGGTGGCAAAGAGGGAACCTATCCGGGCACGCGATCCAGTGCGCAAACGCTGGGGGACAACAATACCAACTGGGGTGTGAAATCGCTGGTGGCGCTGGACATGCCGTTCACCGCCGTCATGGATACCCTGCTGCTGCCGTGGGATATGTTCCGCACCGACAGCTCAATCAAATCTCGGGTCGAAAAGAGCGAGAAGGCCACGCTGGCGACCAACTCGGTGATCCCGCCAGCGCCGATGCCTGCCCAGTAAGTTATCGCCCGGTCTGCGTGACCCACAGCTGGCGATAACCGTCCACCTCCTCCATCCAGGCAATCTGTTTACCGTCTGGCGAAAAGACGATCGCGTCCGCCGAGGGCGCATGAGCATGCGCCTCGGTTAAAAAGGTGATATCGCCTGTGCCGGCATGACAGCAGGCAATCCGCCCCTCCAGTACAAAGCCCAGCCACTCTCCCGACGGATGCCAGTTAAACGCTGACTGGATACCCGACGTGTGATGCGTCAACTGCCACGGCTCGCCCCCCTGTGGGGAAATCAGCCACAGCTGCACCACACCGGCGTCGTCGCGCATCAGGAAGGCGATGCTCGTAGCCTGTGGATTGGCGCGCACCCAGTGACGTGGAATATTCACCAGCCCCGGATAACGGCGATGGTGGGTGAAGGTCAAACGACGCTGACTGACGCCCGCCGGCGGCGCGGGCATCGTGGTTGCGGTACCGGCCAGCGGCTCCCCGCCGGGCTGCTTCCAGCTGGCTTCATCCTGCGGCAGATCGACAATAAACAGCTCCGGGACTTTGTCGCCGTTTTCCGCCAGCGTATCGCCAATAAACGCCAGCGCATGGTTCCCGACCCAGCCCTCTTCATAGGCGCGATTAATCTCATCGCTGCCCGGTGCGGGAGTCGACGTCGTGCGGCTCACCAGCACGCACCAGTGGCTGCCGCCGTATTCGCGCGGATGGTGGCCCGGCGGCGTCACGGGTCCATACGGCGCGGCCACGCCGACGTTGCGCAGATCCAGCGCCGGGTCGCGCTCGTGCAGCACATGATCGTTGTAGGTAAAACTGACCAGCTGGCCGTTGGGGCTATAGACATGGACGTGGCTGCCGCCGCGCAGCGCCCCGGGGGTGTAAGGGGCAGTGATGTCCATGGCGTCCAGATTCTCGACGGTATCCTGAAAGGCCACCACCCCGCGGCGGTGATGAAAATCATACTGCCATTGCGCATCCGGCCGCTCGGGGCCGTGAATGAACACGTAGCGCTCCTGGGTTGGATGCACGGTCACCACGCCCACGTGCGCGCCTTGCGTGGCACGATAAATGGTCTCCACCGCGCCGCTGTTTACGTTCACTCGCTCAATGGTCTCGCCGGTGAACGACGCACCGGACGGGCGGACGTCGAACACCAGCCACTGGCTGTCGGGGGTCCAGGTATTAACATTGGTAAGCTGATGATGCCGGGGAGCAAAAGTGACTTGTTTCATAACGATACCCTGATGCGAGACTTACGCATCAGGGTAGCGTATCGCAAAAATTTAGCCTACACGTTTCACATCGCCGACCAGCAGGATATAAGACAGCGCGCCTATCAGCGCCACCACGGAGATATAGACCAACGCCGGGCCAAAGCCGTAATCCTGCGCCAGATAGCCAATCACGAGCGGTACGGTGATGCCCCCCAGGCCGCCAACAAAGTTAAACACGCCTCCGGTTAGACCGATCAGGCGCATCGGCGCCAGGGATGAGACCAGCGACCAGGTAATGGAGGCAAAACCGTTACCGAAGAATGCCAGCGCCATCAGCGCCATAATCCATACCGGGTCGTTGGTGTAGTTCGCCCCCATGATGCAGGTGGAGATCAGCAGTCCGCAGATGATCGGCGTTTTACGCGCCACGCCCAGCGAATAGCCTTTTTTCACCAGTTTATCCGCCAGCCAACCAGAGAGCAGGACGCCAAAAAACGCAGCGAGGAAGGGCACCGTGGTCATAAAACCGGCCTTCAGCGCGGTAATGCCTTTTTCCTGGGTTAAGTAGTTCGGGAACCAGGTCAGGAAGAACCACAGCGTCGAGGTTACCGCAAACTGCCCAAGGTAAACACCGACCAGCTTGCGATGAAAGACCAGCTTCCAGTCCGCTTTCGATAACGGTTGACGCGCCTCTTTCTTCACCGGCGCATCGCCATCCACCAGGCCGCCGCCGTCGCGAATATAGTCGAGTTCGGCTTTGCTGATGCTTTTGGTCAGCCGCGGCGGTTGATAAACCTTGAACCAGATCAGCGACCAGATAATGCCGATACCGCCGGTAACAATAAACACCCAGTGCCAGCTCAATAGCTCCTGGATCCAAATCAGCAGCGGCGTTAAGAAAGCCAGGCCAACAAATTGCCCCGAGGTATAAAACCCGACGGCGGAGGCGCGTTCATGCTCCGGGAACCAACTGGTCACCATGCGGTTATTGGTTGGAAAGGCAGGTGCTTCGAAGATCCCGGTGATAGCGCGCAGGCCTATGAGCGACATTAAGCCGGTGGCGAAGCCTTGTAGCAACGTGGCTACAGACCAGCCAAAGATGGCGATAAAGTAGGTAAGCCGGGACCCCACGCGGTCAAGGAACCAACCGCCCGGGATCTGGCAGAGGGTATACAGCCAGGCAAAGGCGGAAAATACGTAGCCCATTTCCGCTTTGCTAATACCAAACTCCTCCTGAATATGCGCCGAGGCGACGGCGAGGTTGGCGCGGTCAACATAACAAATAACCACGGTAATAAAGATCATGATGAGCGTCAGATAACGGCGACGCCCGGTTTTTACAGCGGTAACTGAAATATCCATCGCAATCTGTCTCCAGATTTTGGGCATAGAGAAGCCGCTCACCATGCCCGGTAATTTACAGAGGGTGTTTTTGTTTTGTATTAATAACTATGTTGCGATGCGCTAAATAATTTGTGCTGGGGAAAGGCGGCAAATTTTCGCATCCCTGGGAGCATACAATCGTATGTGACCAGGGTAAGAAAATGCAGCCAACGCATCACCAGCGCGAAGTATGACGCGCATTTACCATTCGGCGACAGAGCCATCCTCATACCGCCACAACGGGTTTCGCCAGTCCGGCGCGTTTTTACTTAACTCAATCACGCGGGCCTCATCAATTTCCACGCCCAGCCCCGGCTTCATCAGTGGTTTAAAGAAGCCGCCTTCCATATTGAAATCTTCTTTGTTTTTCACAAAATCAAGCAGTTCGGCGCCTTTGTTGTAGTGGATCCCCATGCTCTGCTCCTGGAAGACCGCGTTATGCGAAACGAAATCAACGTGCAGACAGGCTGCCAGTGCGATCGGCCCCAGCGGACAGTGCGGCGCCAGCCCAACGTCATAGGCTTCCGCCATGCCGGCAATTTTATAGCATTCGGTAATACCGCCTGCGTGCGACAGATCGGGTTGTAAAATAGCCACCCCGCCCGCTTCAAGGACCCGTTTAAATTCAAAACGCGAAAACATACGTTCGCCGGCGGCAATAGGGATATGGGTTTGCGCCGCCAGCCGCGGATAATATTCCGCCTGCTCGGCTAATACCGGCTCCTCAATAAATAATGGGCGATACGGTTCCAGCTCTTTAATTAATACTTTGGCCATCGGCGCGCTTACCCGACCATGAAAATCGAGGCCAAACTCAATTTCATTGCCAAACGCTTCGCGGATTTGCGCCACGGTATTCACCGCCGCATCAACCGCGCGGGAATTATCAATGATGCCCATCTCTTCGCAGCCGTTTAATTTAAAGGTATCGAAACCAATGCCGCGCAGCTTCTTAATCCCGTCAATCACTTCGGCGGGGCGGTCGCCGCCCACCCAGCTGTAGGCTTTAATTTTGTCGCGCACCAGCCCGCCCATCAGTTGCCAGACCGGGGCATTCAGGACCTTACCTTTAATATCCCATAACGCCTGGTCAATACCGGCGATGGCGCTCATCATAATCGGACCGCCGCGATAAAAGCCGCCGCGGTACATCACCTGCCACAGGTCATTAATCCGCGCCGGATCCTGACCAATCAGATAATCGCCAAATTCATGAACGGCGGCTTCCACCGTTCGGGCGCGCCCTTCAATCACCGGTTCTCCCCAGCCGACGATGCCTTCATCGGTTTCAATCTTCAGGAACATCCAACGCGGAGGTAAACGGTACGTGGTGATATTGGTTATTTTCATTTCACTGCCTCTCGATACGCTTTTACGAATGCGGCTGCCTGCTGCGCGGTACGTTCAACCGACTGGCCGGCACGATAGAGATCGCTCCCCAGCCCAGCCCCCACACAGCCGGCTTTAATCCACTGCGCCAGGTTTTCCGGCGTCACGCCGCCGACGGCAAAGACCGGAATTTCCGGCGGCAGCACGGCTTTCAACGCTTTGATGTAATCCGGGCCAAAAGCCGATGACGGGAAAATTTTCAGCGCCTGCGCGCCGGCATCGAGCGCGCTGAAAGCTTCGCTGGCGGTGGCGCAGCCTGGACATACGGTCATGCCGTAACCCACCGCTCGCCGGATCACTTCCGGTTGAATGTTTGGCGTCACAATCAGCCGACAGCCCATGGCCGCCAGCCGATCGACCTGCTCCGGTTGCAGCACGGTGCCCGCGCCGATAAGCGCCTGCTCGCCGTAAGCGTCGACGACCTGCGGAATACTTTTCTCCCACTGCGGCGAGTTCAGCGGGATTTCGACCGCGTCGAAACCGGCGTCGATAACGGCGCCAACGTGAGCCAGCGCCTCGTCTGGCGTAATACCGCGCAGAATAGCGATAAGCGGAAGGTTAGTTTGCCACTGCATAAGCGATGCTCCTTATTCCTGTCTGAAATGCCGTATCGCCCGCAACCGCAGTGACTTCGCGGCCAATGGCGCGGAATGCCTGCTGATAGCGGGACGTTAACGATGACCCGGCGACGAGGGTAATCGCCTGCTCTCCGGCGAACGTGGCGCTGAGGGTGGCCACTTCAGCGCCAATCAGCAGGCCGGAAAGAAATTCGCTAACCTGCTCGCGAGGCAACGCGCCCAGCACGTGCGAAGCGCGCACTTCAAACAGCTGCGGCAGGACGGCGGGGTTGTTGATACCGCGCTGCAGACCGGCCGCGAATGCGTCGGCGGACGTTTCCTGCGGCGGCAAGCCGGCGCCCACCAGCGAGTGCTGAAGCAACAGATGATGCAACTCACCGGTCAAAACGGTACGAAAATCGTGAATTTGCAGGCGATCGGCCAGTACCCATTTGCAGTGGGTTCCTGGCATCACATAGACAGACGAAGGGGCTAAGGCGCGTGCGCCCAGCAGTTGCGTTTCTTCCCCGCGCATGACGTTATGGTTATCGTCACGGGAAACGCAAAGGCCGGGAATTATCCAGATATTGTCGCCAACGGCAGTTAACTGCTGGCCAATATCCGAGAAAGCGGCAGGAAGCGGCAAATAAGGGGCAATTTTCCAGCCCACGTTGCTACCGACCATACCTGCCATCACCACCGGTGTGGCGCCATCGCGCCAGTATTGTGTGATTTCCGCTAACACCGCAGCGGGAGATCGACCATTCAGGCGCGTTACGCCTGCTTCAGATTGCCTGCTTTCCAGGCATTCTTCGCCCTGGTACAGCCAGGCGCGTAAATTCGTCGATCCCCAATCTATTGCGATGTAGCGAGCCGTCATGTGATTTCCTTGAGCCTTCGTGTCGAGCTGGCGATCATCGTCAACGCCGCCTGCTCTGCCGCGTCGCTATCCTGATGCCGAATGGCGTCAAATAGCGCTTTATGTTCCTGGAGCGTTTTCGGCATGTTGCCTTCATCGCCCATCCAGGTCCGTTCAAATACCGCCCGCTGCAGCGAACTGATCGCCACGCTAAGCTGCTGCAAAACCGGATTATGTACTGACTGCAGCACCGCCTCGTGGTAGCGAATATCCGCTTCGTTAAAGGCATCCCGGTTTTGGTTATTAGCAATCATGTCATTCAGCGCCGACTCGATTTCCGCCAGATCGCTTGAGGTGGCGCGTTCCGCCGCCCAACGTGCGATGGCGGGTTCAACCAGGTTGCGCACTTCACTCATGGCGCTGATAAGACGCGGGTCATAGTCATTTTCCAGTACCCACTGCAGCACCTCGGTATCGAGGTAGTTCCACTGGTTTCTGGAGGCGACAAACGCGCCGCGATAGCGCTTCATTTCAATCAGCCGCTTCGCCATCAGGGAACGAAACACTTCGCGGATGATGTTGCGCGAGGTTTCAAACTCCTCACAGAGTTCCGCTTCGGCCGGAAGCGCCGAACCGGGAACGTATTTACCGCTGACGATTTGTCTGCCCAGCGAGATCACAATGCGATCGGTCTTATTGAGAGTCATGGAGAGTCCTTGTGCTCTATGTGTACTGCTCTACTTTACCGTCGCTGCTGAATTTCGCCTCATGTTTGTACTACTAACGTGATGCTGTACGTTATCAACATGAGCGTACTGTAGTACAATATTATTGTGTTGTACTACAATTTGGATCACAAAAAGAACAATCCATGGAAATTAAAACGCAGCAGCCCTGGCAAGAGGCGATAAGAGAGAAAAAGAAGGGGAGGACGCGTTAAAACGCTTCGCCGACCTGGAAGTAAAAGCCGCTGCTGCCTTTGCCGATACCGTAGTCGAGGCGAACGTTAACGCGAGGTTTGAATTCAAAGCGGTAGCCGACGCCCGCCGAAGGCAGCCAGCGTCCGTCATTCAGGGAATCCATGGATGGCCCCATGGTTCCCGCCCCGGCCCAGGCCACAATCCCGTGTCGCCAGGTGAGCTGCCGGCGGTATTCCAGTTGGCTGCTAACGACGTTTTTGTCGCGATAACGCCCCTGATAGTAGCCGCGCATCCGCTCATCGCTGCCCAGCAGGGGCATCATGCTCCACGGCACATCGCCCTGGGTGAAAGCGCCATCGGCCTCCCAGGCGAGGACGCTCTTCTCGCTGAGGGCATGATAATGGCTATAGTGCAGCTGAAATTCGTCAAAGCGGGTATCGCTGCCTAAGCCGGACGCATAGTGGGTGTAACGGAAGTTGGCATACTGACCCCGGCGCGGATTGGGGACGAAGTCGCGATCGTCCCAGTTGAGCGCGACGCTGGCGCCCGAGCTGAATACCGACGGCCCCTGCGGGGTATTTTCAATTTTCGGCAGATCGTTATGGTCCATCTCATCGGCATTCTGCGCCGCCAGCGACCATCCGGCGCCGAGATAAACATTGTCGATAAGCTGCCGGTAGACCGTCGGGCGCAGGGTCAGCACCTGGGCGGTATATTTCTCTTTTTCGTTGTCTTTATCGCCGGCATGAAAGCCTTGTCCCCAGAAATACGTCGGGGTGTTGGCCATCGATCCATCAACAAAAATTCGCCATCGGTCGTGGTCAAAAAAAGCGTAGTTTTTCACGCTAAGGCCGAAGGCGCCGGTGGAGCTGGCGTAGCCGCTGAGCGTCAGCGTGGAATTCTGGCTGGTGGTATCCTGCGGATCGGGACGGTAGAGACCGACGACGGCAGTGCCGATGCCCAGCCCCAACTCCGGCGTATAGAACGGACCGGGCATCACGCCCCAGTCAATGCCTTTGCTGGCGTCGAATTCATCGCTGGCGCCGAGATGCTGCAGCCAGCCGTCGATTTGCTCGCGGCTGATGGCCTGCGCCTGGACCGGCGCGCATAGCGCCCATGTCAGAAGCAACAGAACAGGGTTAAGCGGTCGGCTCAAAAGCGATACTCGCCGGAGATAAAGAAGCTGTTACGCTCGGCAAAACCAAACTCCGTGGTGATATTAAAATTCTGCGTCAGCTCATACTGCGCTCCCACCAGCACGTTCCACGGCGACTGCAGATGCTGTTTCACATCAAAGCGGCCATGATTGTCCTGGTTGGCCAGGTTGACCATGTTTTGCAGCATCGGCGACGGCATCGAGAGATCGTTAAGGCTACCCTTAAACTCTTGCTGCACGTCCTGATACATGCTGCCGACCCATAGATTCAACTTTCCGGCCGGGAGATGTAGCGCATCGACCGATGGCGTATTGAAACGATAGCCTACGCGCGGCGAAAAGGTAAACGCATCGATGCTGCCGTCGAGGATATCAAAGCGCGTCTGGGTGTAGTTAGCGTCCAGTACGGTAAACCAGTTGCCGATGCCGCCCACCAGCGTGGTGCCCATCCCATAGGTGGTGCCTTTAAAATCGAGGCGAAAGTCGAGGTCCTGCATCCCCGGCATCGGCACCACTTTGCCGTTCGGCCCCTTCAGCCCGACGGCAATCTGCGAAATGGAGTGCCCCTCGGTGTGTCCGACGAGACCATAAACATTCATAAACGGCAGCAGCCAGGCATCCAGCTTGAGCGTCTCGGTTTTGCTGCTTTCCCGCGTATTACCGACGCCAATCTGGAAGGCGTTGTCCAGCGAGACCGGCCCATTTCCGAAAATGTGCTTCACGGCGCGTTTGCAAACAGGATCCTTACCGCAATCGATATTGCGGCCGTCCAGCGACAGGCCGGTGAAGCTAATGCTGTCGACATTAATATTCTGCCGCATATCCATATAGTTAATGCTGACGCCAAACGGCAGCGGCAGGACGTAGCCACGCTTTCTGGCCTCGTCGCCTAGCAAAGGGAGTAGCGAGGACGATGCTGTCGCCGCAGGCTGGCGACTTTCTGGCGCCGGCAGATCCGCGGGCTCGGCGCCGTGATAGGCGTACGCCGGCTCAAGCGGCGTTGTTGGTTCCGCGGCCGCGCAGATCTGAACAGAGGCGAATGGCAGCGTAACCAACATCAAATAATGGCGTTTATTCATGAAAAATCTGATGTTAGTTCTGAATTGCAAAAAAAGAGGGCGGGTAGCTTATAGAATCCCCTGTGCGGAATAAGGGATTTAAATGCGGATTAACATCTGTTCATGAAAAAAGAGAAGACAGGCCCGACGAACGCCGGACCTGAAGGAAGCTTACGCTAAAACGTATTTTTCAATAGCGAAGGCGACGCCATCATCGAGGTTCGATTTGGTAATGAAGTTCGCCGCTTCTTTGACCGCCGGAATGGCGTTATCCATCGCCACGCCGACGCCGGCAAATTCAATCATCGCGATATCATTTTCCTGATCCCCTATCGCCATAATCTCTTCCGGTTTGATACCCAGCGCATCGGCCAGCGACTTCACGCCGGTGCCTTTATTGACGCGTTTATCCAGTATTTCGAGGAAGTAAGGCGCGCTTTTCAGCACGGTGTACTTTTCTTTCACTTCCGCCGGGATACGGGCGATGGCCTTGTCGAGGATCGCCGGCTCATCGATCATCATTACCTTCAGCAGCTGGATCTCAGGGTCCATCTTTTCCGCTTCGCAGAACACCAGCGGGATGGTCGCCACATAGGATTCATGCACGGTGTAGTAGCTGATATCGCGATTCGCGGTATACAGCGTATTGCGATCGAGCGCGTGGAAGTGGGAGCCGACTTCGCGGGAGAGCTGTTCGAGGAAGCGATAGTCGTCATAGCTCAGCGCGGTTTGTGCGACGGTGCTGCCGTCCCCGGCTTTCTGCACCAGCGCGCCATTGTAGGTGATGCAGTAATCACCCGGCTGCTCCATATGCAGCTCTTTCAGATAGCTGTGGACACCCGCGTAAGGGCGGCCGGTGGTCAGCACCACGTTCACCCCTTTTTCACGGGCGGCGGCAATGGCGTTTTTAACGGCGGGAGAGATAGTGTGATCGGGCAGCAGCAGCGTGCCATCCATATCAATTGCAATCAGTTTAATAGCCATAGGATCCCCGGGTAAGATGAGTCTTCCCTCATGCTAACGCGATTCCGCTCAAAAAACAGTAAAAGTGTCGGCCAGAAAGGGGGATGGAACCGCAGCAGAGGATTCCCCTTTTACTGGCAAAGAAAAGCCCGGTCGCGCTATGCGACCGGGCTCAGACATTCCGTTACCCCGGTCAAACTCGCGCCGGGGGAACACACGGCTTAGATATCGATATTCGCCGCTTTCAGGGCGTTCTCTTCGATAAACGCGCGACG
Source organism: Klebsiella sp. JN_Kp127 (assembly GCF_040062505.1). Lineage (NCBI taxonomy): Bacteria > Pseudomonadati > Pseudomonadota > Gammaproteobacteria > Enterobacterales > Enterobacteriaceae > Klebsiella > Klebsiella sp. JN_Kp127. The sequence continues at coordinate 55,796 of NZ_JBEAHS010000039.1, read as the reverse complement.
CGGTTCAACGGCATCACCCATCAGGGTAGTGAACAGCTGGTCGGCGGCAATCGCGTCCTTGACGGTCACGCGCAGCATACGGCGGCTGTCCGGATCCATGGTGGTCTCCCACAGCTGATCCGGGTTCATCTCGCCCAGACCTTTATAGCGCTGGATAGAGAGGCCGCGACGGGACTCTTTCACCAGCCAGTCCAGAGCCTGCTCAAAGCTGGCTACCGGCTGACGGCGTTCGCCGCGCTCGATGTAAGCATCTTCTTCCATCAGGCCGCGCAGTTTCTCGCCCAGGGTACAGATACGGCGATATTCCGGCCCCATAATGAACTCATTATCCAGCGGATAGTCGGTATCCACGCCGTGGGTACGAACGCGAATAACCGGTTCAAAATGCTGCAGCTCTTTGTTCTCATGGAGATCAAATTTCCACTGGCTGCCGTGCTGCTCTTTCTCATTCAGCTCGGAGACCAGTGTGTTCACCCAGCGGGTCACCTTCTGTTCGTCCGCCAGATCGGCCTCGGTCAGGGTCGGCTGATAGATAAGCTCTTTCAGCAGCGCTTTCGGGAAGCGGCGCTCCATGCGGCCAATCATTTTCTGGGTGGCGTTAAACTCAGCAACCAGTTTTTCCAGCGGTTCGCCCGCCAGCGCTGGTGCATTGGCGTTGGTATGCAGGGTGGCGCCGTCGAGGGCGATGGCAATCTGATACTGATCCATCGCTTCGTCGTCTTTAATATACTGTTCCTGCTTGCCTTTCTTCACTTTGTACAGCGGCGGCTGAGCAATATAGACATGGCCGCGCTCGACGATCTCCGGCATCTGACGATAGAAGAAGGTCAACAGCAGGGTACGAATGTGCGAGCCGTCGACGTCCGCATCGGTCATGATGATGATGCTGTGATAGCGCAGTTTGTCCGGGTTGTACTCATCGCGGCCGATGCCGCAGCCCAGAGCGGTGATCAGCGTGGCCACTTCCTGGGAAGAGAGCATCTTGTCGAAGCGGGCTTTCTCAACGTTGAGGATTTTGCCCTTCAGCGGTAGGATCGCCTGATTCTTGCGGTTACGCCCCTGCTTCGCAGAGCCGCCCGCGGAGTCCCCTTCCACCAGGTACAGTTCGGAGAGCGCAGGGTCGCGTTCCTGGCAGTCCGCCAGTTTGCCCGGCAGGCCAGCCAGATCCAGCGCGCCTTTACGGCGGGTCATCTCACGGGCACGACGCGCGGCTTCGCGCGCGCGCGCGGCGTCAATAATTTTGCCGACCACGATTTTCGCATCGGACGGATTTTCCAGCAGGTATTCGCTCAGCAGTTCGTTCATCTGCTGCTCAACCGCCGATTTCACCTCGGAGGAGACCAGCTTGTCTTTGGTCTGCGAGGAGAACTTCGGATCCGGCACTTTCACCGATACCACGGCAATCAGGCCTTCACGGGCGTCGTCGCCGGTGGCGCTGACTTTCGCTTTTTTGCTGTAGCCCTCTTTGTCCATGTAGGCGTTGAGGGTACGGGTCATCGCCGCGCGGAAGCCGGCAAGGTGAGTCCCCCCGTCACGCTGCGGAATGTTGTTGGTAAAGCAGTAAATATTTTCCTGGAAGCCGTCGTTCCACTGCAGGGCCACTTCCACGCCGATACCGTCTTTTTCAGTAGAGAAATAGAAGATATTCGGGTGGATCGGCGTTTTGTTCTTGTTGAGATACTCAACGAACGCCTTGATGCCGCCTTCGTAGTGGAAATGATCTTCTTTGCCGTCGCGCTTATCGCGCAGGCGGATAGAGACTCCGGAGTTCAGGAACGACAGTTCGCGCAGGCGTTTCGCCAGGATATCGTATTCAAACTCGGTGACGTTGGTGAAGGTTTCCAGGCTCGGCCAGAAACGCACCATGGTGCCGGTTTTGTCGGTCTCGCCGGTCACGGCCAGCGGCGCCTGCGGCACACCGTGCTCATACATCTGCTTGTGCACTTTGTTATCGCGCTGGATAACCAGCTCCAGCTTCTGCGACAGGGCGTTAACCACCGAGACGCCTACGCCGTGCAGACCGCCGGAGACTTTATAGGAGTTATCATCGAATTTACCGCCAGCGTGCAGGACGGTCATGATAACTTCCGCTGCGGAGACGCCCTCTTCCGGGTGAATGCCGGTCGGGATGCCGCGGCCGTCATCCTGGACGGAGACGGAGTTATCGCTGTGGATGGTCACCACGATATCTTTGCAGTAACCCGCGAGCGCTTCGTCGATAGCGTTATCCACAACCTCGAATACCATGTGGTGCAGACCGGTGCCGTCATCCGTGTCGCCGATATACATACCCGGGCGCTTACGCACCGCATCCAGCCCTTTCAGGACTTTGATACTGGAGGAGTCATAAGAATTCGACATCAACGTTTCTCGCTCATTTAATCTTGGGTTAATCCGTTATTTTACCTTTTTCCACGCGGAACATCTTCGAATTTTTGTCCGACATGTCCATAACGTGCTCAGCGCTGATGGCGCTGACGAAAACCTGCGACTGCGTCGCTTTCAGGCGACTGGATAACAGACCGCGGCGGGCATCATCGAGTTCCGAGGCAAAATCATCTATCAGGTACAGGCAGCGCCGCCCGCTGACGCGGGTGAGGAACTCGCCCTGCGCCAGACGCAGGGCGCACATCAGCAGCTTAAGCTGCCCGCGCGACAAGGTATCTTCCACCGGCGCCCCGTCGGCGCGAATACGGAAATCCGCTTTATGCGGGCCGTGGGCGGTATAGGTTAACATTCTGTCACGCTCGAAATTCCGCTCCAGCACTTCAGCGTAGTCGGTCTCTTTTTCCCAGCCGCGCTGGAAGGAGAAAGAGAGCGAGAATTCCGGTAAAAATTGCTGACAGGTATCCGCCATGTCTTCGACGATAGCGGCGCTGTATTCGGCACGCCAGCGGCTGATCTGCTCCGCCAGCGGGATTAACTCCAGATCCCATGGCCGCAGCTGGGCATAACGGCTGACCTGACGCAGCGCGGCGTTGCGCTGCTTGACCAGGCGCTTCAGGTTGCTCCAGGCGGTGAAGAATCCGGCTTCGTTATGAAAGCATCCCCAGTCAAGGAATGCTCTTCTGTATTTGGGGCCGCCGTTGAGTAAAGTAAACCCCTCCGGCGTAATCAGCTGCATCGGCATCAGGTGCGCCAGCTCCGCCACTTTGTGGCCGTCGGTGCCGTCGATACGCACCTTGCTGTCGCCCTGTTTGTCTTTGGTCAGGCCGATGGCGGTTTCCCGCTCTTCGCCCTGCAGACGGCCATGCAGAACAAAGGCCTCCTGCTCGTGGCGGATCACCCGGCCAATTTGCAAACTGCGAAACGCCCGGCCATGGCCGAGCGTGTAGATGGCTTCCAGCACGCTGGTTTTGCCGCTGCCGTTCGCGCCAACCAGGAAGTTAAAGCCGGGAGATAAAGCGAGATCCGCATGTTCAATATTGCGGAAATCTTTGATAAGTAAGCGCGTCAGTGACATATCTGGGTTTCTTCGGGCCAGGGCGTAATCGGCGCAGCCAGTTTCAACGCGGACTGCGCGCAGACCCTGGAGCGTACACGAAGTACGTGACAGGGACGAGCACAGCCCAGGTTGAAAATGGCAAGTAAGATAGCCCGATATTTTCTATAAGCGCATAGGCATGACAACATAGGCTGCGCTTTGTGAAGCCGCATCCTCAATCTGCACGCTCGACACCGAATCCGTCAGCAGAATGCGCACATTCTCGCACTTCAGCGCGTTCAGCACATCCAGCACGTAGCTAACGTTGAAGCCAATCTCCATCTCCGTGCCGGCGTAGGTCACGTCCAGAATCTCTTCCGCTTCTTCCTGCTCCGGGTTATTGGCGGTGATTTTCAGCTGATTTTCGCTAACGTATAGCCGCACGCCGCGGAATTTCTCATTGGAGAGAATCGCCGCGCGGGCAAAGGCCTGCTTCAGAATATCGCAGCCCGCTTCGAGGTGTTTATCCGGATTTTTCGGCAGTACGCGGCGATAATCCGGGAAACGGCCATCAACCAGCTTCGAAGTGAAGATAAAATCGCCGACATGGGCGCGGATATTATTGCTGCCGATCTGCACGCGCAGCGGCGTATCACCGCCGTCGAGCATCCGCATCAGCTCAATCACCCCTTTACGCGGCACGATCACCGAATGGTTCGGCAGCGACGCTTCCAGCGGCATCGAACAGACCGCCAGCCGGTGGCCGTCGGTTGCGACGGTGCGCAGTTCGCTGCCTTCGGTTTCGAACAGCATACCGTTTAAGTAGTAACGAACATCCTGGTGCGCCATCGAGAACTGCGTCGCTTCGATCAGACGCTTCATGGTCGCCTGCGGCAGGGTAAATTCCACCTCGCTCTGCCAGTCGTCAAGATTCGGGAAGTCGGCAGCGGGCAGGGTCGACAGCGAGAAGCGGCTGCGGCCGGAACGCACCAGCATGCGATCGCCTTCCAGCTGCACCGCGATCTCCGCGCCTTCCGGCAGGCCGCGGCAGATATCAAAGAATTTACGCGCCGGAACGGTGGTGGCGCCCGCTTCGTGCGGCTGAACCAGCGCCACGCGCGCCACCATCTCCATTTCAAGATCGGTACCGGTCAGCGACAGCGCGCCGTCCGCGACCTGAAGCAGCAGGTTACCGAGAATGGGCAGCGTCGGACGACCACCTAACGGACCGCTCACCTGTTGCAGCGGTTTTAATAAATGTTCACGTTCTACGGTAAATTTCATAGCGTCACGAGGATAATGTTCTGATTAAATTGGAAAAATCTTCTTTAATGTCGTGGCTTTCTTCACGCAGCTGCTCAATCTTGCGGCAGGCGTGCAGCACGGTGGTATGGTCGCGGCCGCCAAACGCATCGCCGATTTCCGGCAGGCTGTGGTTGGTCAGCTCTTTGGCCAGCGCCATCGCCATCTGGCGAGGACGCGCCACCGAACGGGAGCGGCGTTTGGACAGCAGGTCCGCTACCTTAATCTTGTAGTACTCCGCCACCGTCTTTTGAATATTGTCGATGGTGACCAGTTTTTCCTGCAGCGCCAGCAGATCGCGCAGCGCTTCGCGCACGAAATCGATAGTGATCGCCCGGCCGGTGAAGTTGGCGTTGGCGATAACGCGGTTCAGCGCCCCCTCCAGTTCACGCACGTTTGAGCGCAGGCGCTTGGCAATAAAGAACGCCACTTCGCCCGGCAGGCGGATGTCGTTCTCATCGGCTTTTTTCATCAGGATCGCGACGCGGGTTTCCAGCTCCGGCGGCTCGATCGCCACCGTCAGCCCCCAGCCGAAGCGGGATTTCAGACGATCTTCAACGCCGTTGATCTCTTTGGGATAACGATCCGAGGTCAAAATGATTTGCTGATTACCTTCCAGCAAGGCATTGAAGGTGTGGAAAAACTCTTCCTGGGATCGCTCTTTATTAGCGAAGAACTGAATGTCATCGATCAGCAGGGCGTCAACGGATCGGTAGTAGCGCTTAAACTCTTCGATGGCGTTGTTCTGCAGCGCTTTAACCATGTCCTGAACGAAACGCTCCGAGTGCATATAGACCACTTTGGCGTTCGGTTTACGCGCCACGATACCGTTCCCCACCGCGTGCAGCAGGTGGGTTTTACCCAGACCCGTTCCGCCGTAGAGGAACAGGGGGTTATAGGCGCCGCCCGGGTTATCCGCCACCTGACGCGCCGCCGCGCGGGCCAGCTGGTTAGATTTACCTTCGACGAAGTTATCAAACGTGTGTTTCACGTTAACGTTAGAACGGTAGGTCGGCTCCGCCGGCGCCGGGACATTATCCCAGCCAGGGCGCACGATCGTCGGCGCCACGCGCGCGGTCTGCACCTGCGCCGCCGGGATAGTCGCTGCGGCCGGGCTTACCGCCCCTTTCTGCAGCGAGCTGGCGGGCTTAGCTCCCACCTCAAAACGCAGCTGCGGGGCGTCCGCACCGCAAAAATCATTGAGGAGTCCATTGATATTATTGAGGTATTTGTCCCTTACCCAGTCGAGCACAAAACGGTTTGGCGCATACAGTGCCAGCGTGTTATCGCTCAGTTCCGCCTGCAATGGGCGGATCCACATGCTGAATTCTGTGGCTGGTAACTCATCCTGCAATCGGGCAAGACACTGCTGCCAAAGCGAAAGTGACACGGCGGACTCCACTCGAACATAAAATCGATATCAAAGAAAAACTGAAACAATCGTGATTGTTGGCACACGTCGACAAGACCCTGCATTAGCCGAAAAGCCCCTGCACAAAAGGGGTGACGTGCGAACCGCTATCTGCGGTTATTTCCCGCTGCGGATCCGGGGATCGCGATCGGGACCGGGGATCATAGCCTAAACTGAGAAAGAGATCTTGTGTTTCTCAACAGATTCTTCCCGATTTATCCACAGGAAGGATCGAAACCGGGTAAGTGTAATCGATCCTGGGAAGAGTGAAGCACGATTTCCGCCGCATATTGGAAAAATTAATGAGCTATGCCGCTTTTGGGCGGAAACGATCTAACAAAGATCCTTCAGGATCCTTGCGCTTTACTGGCCAGGCCGTATAATCCCCCACCCGGCGCGTAATGCCCGTTTTCGTCACGCGTCTCAGCTTATTTTTTGTGCGACGAGGTGCGAGAAATAAGGAAAGAGAATTGACTCCGGAGTGTACAATTATTACAATCCGGCCTCTTTAATCACCCACGCTGAGGCGTAAGTCGTTCGAAGTTCGTTCGGGTCTACGCAAAAGTCAGTGAATTTATTCAAGTTTAGGTAGAAATCGCCATGAAACGCACTTTTCAACCGTCTGTACTGAAGCGCAACCGTTCTCACGGCTTCCGTGCTCGTATGGCTACTAAAAATGGTCGTCAGGTTCTGGCACGTCGTCGTGCTAAAGGCCGCGCTCGTCTGACCGTTTCCAAGTAATAAAGCTAACCCTGCGTGGTTAAGCTCGCATTTCCCAGGGAGTTACGCTTGTTAACTCCCAGTCATTTCACTTTCGTCTTCCAGCAGCCACAACGGGCTGGCACGCCGCAAATCACCATCCTCGGCCGCCTGAATTCGCTGGGGCATCCCCGCATCGGTCTCACCGTCGCCAAGAAAAACGTGAAACGCGCACATGAACGCAATCGGATTAAACGTCTGACGCGTGAAAGTTTTCGTTTGCGTCAACATGAACTCCCGCCAATGGATTTCGTGGTGGTGGCGAAAAGAGGGGTTGCCGACCTCGATAACCGTGCTCTCTCGGAAGCGTTGGAAAAATTATGGCGCCGCCATTGTCGCCTGGCTCGCGGGTCCTGATCGGCCTGATTCGAGTTTATCAGCGCCTGATTAGTCCGCTACTCGGGCCGCATTGCCGTTTCACCCCAACCTGTTCTCAATACGGAATTGAGGCCTTACGCAGGTTTGGAGTGATAAAAGGCAGTTGGTTGACGATGAAACGCGTATTAAAATGCCACCCTTTACACCCTGGTGGTGACGATCCCGTCCCGCCTGGACCATTTGATACCAGAGAACACTAACGATGGATTCGCAACGCAATCTTCTTATCATCGCTTTGTTGTTCGTGTCTTTCATGATCTGGCAAGCCTGGGAGCAGGACAAAAATCCGCAACCCCAGCAGCAGACCACGCAGACTACGACCACAGCAGCGGGTAGCGCCGCCGACCAGGGCGTACCGGCCAGTGGCCAGGGGAAACTGATTACGGTTAAAACTGATGTGCTTGATCTGACCATCAACACCCGCGGTGGTGATGTTGAGCAAGCGCTGCTTCCGGCTTACCCGAAAGCGCTGAAATCGACTGAACCGTTCCAGTTACTGGAAACTACGCCACAGTTTATCTACCAGGCGCAGAGCGGCTTAACCGGTCGTGACGGCCCGGATAACCCGGCTAACGGCCCGCGTCCGCTGTATAACGCTGATAAAGATGCGTATGTACTGGCTGATGGCCAGAACGAAATCGTTATTCCGCTGACCTATACCGACAAAGCCGGCAACGTCTTCACCAAGACCTTCACCCTGAAACGCGGTGATTATGCGGTGAACGTGGGTTATAGCGTGCAGAACGCCAGCGAGAAACCGCTGGAAGTCTCGACCTTCGGTCAGCTGAAGCAGACCGCCGCGCTGCCGTCCAGTCGCGATACGCAGACCGGCGGCCTGTCCACGATGCATACTTTCCGTGGCGCAGCGTTCTCCACCGCGGATTCGAAATACGAAAAATACAAATTCGATACCATCCTGGACAATGAAAACCTGAACGTCAGCACCAAAAACGGTTGGGTTGCCATGCTGCAGCAGTACTTCACCACCGCGTGGGTGCCGCAGAATAACGGGACGAATAACTTCTACACCGCCAACCTCGGCAACGGCATTGTCGCTATCGGCTATAAATCTCAGCCGGTACTGGTGCAGCCTGGTCAAACCGACAAACTGCAGAGCACGCTGTGGGTCGGCCCGGCGATTCAGGACAAAATGGCTGCCGTCGCGCCGCACCTGGATCTGACCGTCGACTACGGCTGGCTGTGGTTCATCTCCCAACCGCTGTTCAAGCTGCTGAAATTCATTCACGGCTTCCTCGGCAACTGGGGCTTCTCGATTATCGTCATCACCTTTATCGTTCGTGGCATCATGTACCCGCTGACCAAAGCGCAGTACACCTCCATGGCGAAGATGCGTATGCTGCAGCCGAAAATTCAGGCCATGCGCGAGCGTCTGGGCGACGATAAACAACGTCAAAGCCAGGAGATGATGGCGCTGTATAAAGCGGAAAAAGTGAACCCGCTGGGCGGCTGCTTCCCGCTGATTATCCAGATGCCGATCTTCCTTGCGCTGTACTACATGCTGAGCGCCTCGGTAGAACTGCGTCATGCGCCGTTTATCCTGTGGATCCACGATCTGTCTGCGCAAGACCCGTACTACATCCTGCCGATCATCATGGGCGCGACGATGTTCTTCATCCAGAAGATGTCGCCGACCACCGTGACCGACCCGATGCAGCAGAAGATCATGACCTTTATGCCGGTCATCTTCACGGTGTTCTTCCTGTGGTTCCCGTCTGGCCTGGTGGTGTACTACATCGTCAGCAACCTGGTGACCATTATCCAGCAGCAGCTGATTTACCGTGGTCTGGAGAAGCGTGGCCTGCATAGCCGCGAGAAGAAGAAATCCTGATACTCTTCATTCTTCAAGCCAACGCATCTGCGACCTGGATAATTTAGAGTAGTTACGGTAACGTTAATGCCAGAGAAGGCGGTCAATGGACCGCCTTTTTTACATCTACATAGAGAGTCACCATGAGCCATAACGACACTATCGTCGCCCAGGCAACCCCACCGGGACGCGGGGGTGTGGGCATCCTGCGTATCTCCGGCCTCAAAGCGCGCGACGTCGCGCAGGCGGTACTCGGCAAGCTGCCGAAGCCGCGCTATGCCGACTACCTGCCGTTCAACGACGTTGACGGTACGCCGCTGGATCAGGGGATTGCGCTGTGGTTCCCCGGGCCGAACTCCTTTACCGGGGAAGATGTGCTTGAGCTACAGGGCCACGGCGGCCCGGTCATTCTCGACCTGCTGCTCAAACGTATTCTGACCCTGCCGGGCCTGCGCATCGCCAGACCGGGCGAATTCTCCGAGCGCGCGTTCCTTAACGACAAGCTCGACCTGGCGCAGGCAGAGGCCATCGCCGATCTTATCGACGCCAGCTCAGAACAGGCGGCGCGCTCGGCGCTGAACTCGCTGCAGGGGGCGTTCTCCGCGCGGGTGAACCACCTTGTGGAAGCGCTCACTCACCTGCGCATCTACGTGGAAGCGGCGATTGATTTTCCGGATGAAGAAATTGATTTCCTCTCCGACGGCAAAATTGAAGCCCAGCTGAACGAGGTGATGGTCGACCTCGACGCCGTCCGCGCCGAAGCCCGTCAGGGCAGTCTGCTGCGCGAAGGGATGAAAGTGGTGATCGCCGGGCGGCCAAATGCCGGTAAATCAAGCCTGCTGAACGCCCTGGCGGGCCGCGAAGCGGCGATCGTCACCGACATTGCGGGCACCACCCGCGATGTGCTGCGCGAGCATATCCATATCGACGGCATGCCCCTGCATATCATTGATACCGCGGGCCTGCGCGACGCCAATGACGAAGTGGAGCGTATCGGCATCGAGCGCGCCTGGCAGGAGATTGCGCAGGCTGACCGGGTGCTTTTTATGGTCGATGGCACCACCACCAGCGCCGTTGACCCGGCGGAGATCTGGCCAGATTTTATCGAGCGCCTGCCCGCTAAACTGCCGATTACCGTGGTGCGCAATAAAGCCGATGTTACCGGCGAAGCGCTGGGTATCAGCGAAGTAAATGGCCACTCACTGATCCGCCTGTCGGCACGCACCGGCGAAGGCGTCGAGGTGCTGCGTAATCACCTCAAGCAGAGCATGGGCTTCGATACCAATATGGAAGGCGGCTTCCTCGCCCGCCGTCGCCATCTGCAGGCGCTGGAAGAGGCGGCGAACCATCTGCAGCAGGGCAAAGCCCAGCTGCTGGGCGCCTGGGCCGGCGAGCTGCTGGCGGAAGAGCTGCGTCTCGCGCAGCAGGCGCTGAGCGAGATCACCGGGGAGTTCACCTCCGACGACCTGCTGGGCCGCATCTTCTCCAGCTTCTGTATCGGCAAATAACGTTTAGTCCGTAAACGTTCACTCACCCGCATTAGCGCCGCGTTAATGCGGGTTTTTTCTTGCCCTTTGCGGCGCAACGTTCTCTACTTTTATCTCCCCCTAACCACGAGACTAAAGCATGACCGTTGAATATACCGTGATCGAGAAGGTGCCCTCCGCCGAAGCGTTTTGCCACCTGCGGGTGGTAGCGGGCATGTCGCCGCGCCCCGTAGAAGGCGCCAGAGCCGGGCTGCCGCAAAGCTGTTATGGCGTACATATCCTCTGGCAGGAGACGCCGATCGCCATGGGGCGCATCGTCGGCGACGGCGCGATTAATTTCGACATTGTCGACGTCGCCGTCGATCCGGCTCACCAGGGGAAGGGCCTTGGCCGGCTGGTGATGGAGAAACTGGTCGCCTGGCTGGATGCGAACGCCTTTGACGGCGCCTACGTTACGCTGGTGGCGGATGTTCCGGAGCTGTACGCGAAGTTTGGCTTCGAAAGCGTTCGGCCGGAAAGCGAAGGGATGGCCCGCGTCTGGCGACGCCGGGGCCGCTAGTTCGCGTTTCCTGCCAGGAAAATAGCGTTGTCCAAATGGCAACTCGTCTTGCGGAGCGTATCTCACTATGCTGAACGCCATTCACATCGCGAGGATCTCATGACACGCTTTCTTCTCTGCAGCTTTGCCCTGGTTCTGCTCTATCCCTCCGGCATCGATATGTATCTCGTCGGCCTGCCGCGTATTGCTCAGGATCTGGGAGCCAGCGAGGCGCAATTACATATCGCCTTCTCGGTCTATCTGGCCGGAATGGCCTCCGCGATGCTGTTTGCTGGCCGTATCGCCGACCGCTCGGGGCGCAAGCCTGTCGCCATTGTGGGCGCGGCGATCTTTGTTATCGCCTCCCTGCTCTGCGCGCAGGCGCACACCAGCAGCCACTTCCTTACCGGACGCTTTATCCAGGGGATCGGCGCCGGCTGCTGCTACGTGGTGGCTTTCGCTATTCTGCGCGATACGCTGGACGACCGTCGGCGGGCCAAAGTGCTGTCGTTGCTCAACGGCATTACCTGCATCATCCCCGTTCTGGCGCCGGTGCTCGGCCACCTGATCATGCTGAAATACCCGTGGCAGAGTCTGTTCTACACCATGATCGGCATGGGGGTAACGGTGGGTTTACTGGCGGTATTTATCCTGCGCGAGACGCGTCCGACGGCGCCTCCGCAGACGGCTATGCCGCAGCATGGCGCGGACGAATCGCTGTTGAATCGCTTTTTCCTCAGCCGCATTCTCATCACCACCCTCAGCGTAACGGCGATCCTCACCTACGTGAACGTCTCGCCGGTACTGATGATGGAGGAAATGGGGTTCGATCGCGGCACCTATTCCATGACGATGGCGCTGATGGCGATGGTTAGCATGGCGGTCTCCTTCTCGACGCCGTTCGCCCTGTCGCTGTTTAAACCGCGCACCCTGATGATAACCTCGCAGCTGCTGTTCCTGGCGGCAGGCGTGGCGCTGAGCCTCGCCACCCACCAGGCCGTCACCCTGGTCGGGCTGGGCATGATTTGCGCCGGCTTCTCCGTCGGCTTCGGCGTCGCGATGAGCCAGGCCCTGGGGCCATTCACGCTGCGCGCCGGTGTCGCCAGCTCGGTCCTCGGCATCGCGCAGGTGTGCGGTTCGTCGCTGTGGATATGGCTCGCCGCTATCATCGGACTCAGCGCAATGAATATGCTGATCGGGATACTCATTGCCTGTAGCATAGTGAGTCTTGTTCTGCTACTGGTCGCCACCCCGCCGCGGGTTGCGCAACACGATGAAGAAGCCGCTTTCGAGTCTCGATCTTAATTTACTCCTCTGCCTGCAGCTCCTGACCCAGGAGCTCAGCGTTACCCGTACGGCGAAGCGGATGAACGTTTCGCCCTCGGCGGTGAGCAAGTCGCTGGCCAAACTGCGCGCCTGGTTTGACGATCCGCTGTTTGTCAAAACGCCGCTGGGCCTGGCGCCCACGCCGCTGGTCAGCAGCATGGAGCAGGATCTGGCGGACTGGATGCAGATGGGCAACCAGATCCTCGATAAACCGCACCACACCATGCCGAGCGGCCTCAAGTTCGAGCTGGCGGCGGAAACGCCGCTGCTGATGATCCTGTTTAACACCCTCTCCCAGCGCATCTATCAGCGCTATCCGCAGGCATTGATTCGTTTGCGCAACTGGGACTACGACTCCCTGGACGCCATCATTCGCGGCGAGGTGGATATCGGCTTCTGCGGGCGCGAAAGCCATCCGCAGTCGCGGGAGCTGCTAAGCCTGCTGCCGTGGTATATCGATTTTGATGTGCTGTTCACCGACCTGCCGCAGGTCTGGCTGCGCGCCGATCATCCGGCGCTCAGGGATGAGTGGGATCTGGCGGCATTCTTACGCTATCCGCATATCACCATCTGCTGGGAACAACGCGATACCTGGGCGCTGGACGACGTGCTGCAGGAGCTGGGGCATAAACGTAACGTGGCGCTGACCGTGCCGGGGTTTGAGCAATCCCTCTTTATGGCGGCCCAGCCGCAGCACACCATGCTGGCCACCGCGCCGCGCTACTGCCAGCACTATAATCAGCAGCACCAGCTACCGCTGGTCTCCCGACCGCTGCCGCTGGAGCCGCAGCATCTGGAAAAGCTTCGCGTCCCCTTCACCTTGCTATGGCATAAACGCAACAGCTACAACCCAAAGCTTGTCTGGCTTAGAGATACGCTGAAAGCGCTCTATTCCGGTACGCTGTAAGCCTTGTTTCGTGCCCATAGCACCTTATTTGCGCAAGAATTTGTAAAATTCAAACAAATTCCCTTTTCAAGGGGGGATTTCGGCATTAAAACCTGTTAATACCAGGCGATAATAGCGCCCGCCGTTTTATTCAGACCATTACTCACGGAGCGACGTATGGCAACGCATTTTGCACGAGGGATACTCAGTACCGGGGAGCCGCTATCGACACGTTTGTCAGCGGCCTGTCATCAATCCGCACGTCGGCTCCCTGAATACCGGCAAGCCCGCTTTCGCGCTTCGCGGTCGCTGCTCGCCGAACTGCTGTTTATGCTTTACGGCATCAGCGAGCTGCCTGAAATCGTTAACGAAGCCAATGGCAGACCGGTTTTTAGCGATCGTCACCTTCCCCGCTTCTCTATCTCTTATACTGGCAATATCGTTGGCGTGGCGCTGACCACCGAGGGGGATTGCGGCCTCGACATGGAGCTGCAGCGCGCCGTTCGCAGCCACGACGCCGACCGGCAAAATTTCAGTAACAATGAGAATCTGTGGATTAACATTCAGCATGACCCGGACGAAGCGCGCAGCCAGCTGGTGGCGCTGCGCCGCAGCGTGCTGAAGCTGACCGGTGAGACATCAACGCAGCTGCAGCTGCTGCCTGGCTCCGGCCGCCTGCGTACCGCCGGCAGCCTGCCGATCGAAGCCGTCTGTGACGCCGAATCGCTGCTGGTGTGGTCGATTGCCGCTACCCCGAATATCGGCCCGCTGAAGGTCTGGGAGTATGATGCTAAGGGAGGCGACTGGCACAGCCTGGCGGACGCTCAGCGCCGCGCACGCGAACCCTCAGCCCGCCTGATGCGCTTTACCAGTCTGCCCACGGAAAAAACCTTATCCCTCAATTGACCGGTCTTGCCGGCATCATGATCCAAAGGAGCAATCATGTCAGATACCTTGAAAGTGGTTACGTTACTCGGCAGCCTGCGTAAAGGGTCGTTTAATGGAATGGTCGCGCGTACCCTGCCCGGCATCGCGCCGGCGGGTATGCACATCTCCGCGCTGCCGTCGATCGGCGATATTCCGCTGTACGATGCTGATATTCAGGAGGAAGAGGGATTCCCGCAGAGCGTGCAGGAGATTGCGCAGCAGATCCGCGAGGCGGATGGCGTGGTGATTGTCACCCCCGAGTATAACTATTCCGTGCCTGGCGGCCTGAAAAACGCCATCGACTGGCTTTCACGTCTGCCCGAGCAGCCGCTGTCCGGCAAGCCGGTGCTGATTCAAACCAGCTCTATGGGCGCCATCGGCGGCGCGCGCTGCCAGTATCATCTGCGGCAGATTCTGGTGTTCCTCGATGCGATGGTGATGAATAAACCGGAATTTATGGGTGGCGTGATCCAGAACAAAGTGGATCCGCAGTCGGGTGAAGTGGTCGATCAGAGCACCCTCGACCATCTGCGCGGCCAGCTGACTGCCTTTGGCGACTATATTCAGCGGGTTAAAGCATAAAAAAAGCCCGGCAGCGATGCCGGGCTTTTTCATCATACGTGCGGATTAATGTGCATCGATAAAGACAATCTTCAGCACAAACAGCAGCGAGACGATAATGACGCAAGGGCTGAGGTCGCGCAGACGGCCGGTGCCAATTTTCATCACGCAGTAGGAGATAAAGCCCAGGGCAATGCCTTCGGTGATCGAGAAGCTAAACGGCATCATCACCGCGGTGATAAACGCCGGTACCGCTTCCGTCAGGTCATCCCACTTCACGCGCGCCAGGCTTGAGGTCATCAGCACACCGACGTAAATCAGCGCGCCGGCTGCCGCATAGGCCGGAACCATCCCCGCCAGCGGAGAGAGGAAGATAACCAGCAGGAACAGGATACCGACGACCACGGCGGTCAGGCCGGTGCGCCCGCCCACGGAAACGCCGGAGGAGGATTCGATATACGCTGTTACCGACGAGGTGCCGATGAAGGAGCCTGCCACCGACGAGACGCTATCGACAAACAGCGCCTGCTTCATGCGCGGGAATTTACCATTGGCGTCCGCCAGACCCGCTTTATCCGTCACGCCGATCAGCGTCCCGGAGGAGTCAAACAGGTTGACCAGCATAAAGGAGAAGATCACCCCGGCCAGGCCCAGATTCAGGGAGCCCGCCAGATCGACATGACCGATCACCGAAGTCACGCTCGGCGGCGCCGAGACGATACCGGTGTAGTGTACATCACCCAGCATCCAGCCCAGCAGGGTGGTCACCACGATAGAGACCAGAACCGCGGCATGAATGTTGCGCGACGCCAGAATCGCGATGATAAAGAAGCCCAGCACGCCCAGCAGCACGCTGTGGGAGGTCAGATGACCAATGCTGACCAGCGTTTCCGGGTTTGCGACGATAACCCCGGCGTTCTTCAGGCCCATCATACCGATAAACAGACCGATACCGCTGGTGATGCCCACGCGCAGGCTCAGCGGAATATTGGCGATCATCCAGTAGCGTACGCGGAAGATCGTCAGCAGCAGCAGGCCGACGGCGCCCCAGAAAATCGCGCCCATCCCGACCTGCCACGGCAGGCCCATCGCCTGCACCACCACAAAGGCGAAAAAGGCGTTCAGGCCCATCGCCGGCGCCAGGGCGACCGGCAGGTTCGCGAACAGCCCCATCAGGATACTGCCGAAAGCGGCAATCAGACAGGTGGTCACAAACACGGCGCTGGTATCCATGCCCGCTACGCCAAGAATTTGTGGGTTAACAAAAACGATATACACCATCGTCAGGAACGTGGTGAAACCGGCGATGGCTTCCGTGCGCACCGTGGTGCCGTGCTCGCGCAGTTTAAATACGCGCTCCAGCAGACCCTGGCCAGAAGACTGGCTGGTTTGTTGTTGACTCATTATCGGTTTCCGAACGTAAGGAGGGAAAATTCGACGCTATCCTATACCAAATTACAGCACCAGGCGCGGTTGTATGGTAATTTTTTTCATTTATTTTGCTTATACGGCAACGATTGCGTCGCGGCATTGGACATGACGAAAACGTTAAACTTGTTAATATGGAGTGGCTATGACTCAACCAGAAGCAGTATTTTTTGACTGTGACGGCACGCTGGTCGACAGCGAGGTGATTTGCTCCCGCGCCTACGTGCATATGTTCCAGGAATTTGGCATTACGCTGGAGCTGGCAGAGATTTTTAAGCGCTTCAAAGGCGTAAAGCTGTACGAAATAATCGACACCATCAACGCCGAGCATAGCGTTAACCTGCAAAAGGCCACTCTGGAGCCGATTTACCGTGCGGAAGTCGCCCGCCTGTTTGATAGCGAACTGGAGGTGATTGCCGGAGCCCAGGCGCTGCTGGATGCGGTAAGCGTCCCGATGTGCGTGGTTTCCAATGGCCCGGTCAGTAAGATGCAACACTCTCTCGGCCGCACCGGCCTGCTGCACCATTTCGCTGACCGGTTATACAGCGGCTACGATATTCAGCGCTGGAAACCCGATCCGGCGCTGATGTTCCATGCCGCAAAGGCGATGAGCGTTAACGTCGAGAACTGTATTCTGGTTGATGATTCCAGGGCAGGTGCACAATCGGGAATAGCCGCCGGCATGGAGGTGTTCTACTTCTGCGCCGATCCGCACAACCCGCCCATCGATCATCCCAACGTGACGACCTTTACCGATCTGGCTGCGCTTCCGGTATTGTGGAAAGCGCGCGGTTGGGATATCACTCGCTAGCCCCCGGCGTCGCCCAGCCGGGCGACGGTTGGCAGGTAGCGCTATGTTCTAGCCCAGAACAGGACGGCTGGCGACCGGCTATCTCTTCATCATCTTCGGACACAATCACTTTCATCTTGTCTTTCTTCACTCGCGGAAAGCGGGGGCTAGACGCCCCCACCGGCTATTTAAACAGTTTTTGCACAAACTCCGCGTAGGCCGGGCGCCAGACGTCCATTTCATGGTTCAGGCCGGGATAGGCGTGATAGTCAAAGTTGATCTTCTGTTTTTCCAGTTCGCTTTTCAGACCCGCGATGTCTTTGCCGGTCACGGAATCTTTTTCCCCGACGACCACGGTAAAGTTACGCAGCTGTTGATTGATCGCCTCAGGATGTTTCAGTTGCGCTTCCACACCGGCATTCGGCACCGTGGTGGTCGTGACGCCGCTAAACGTGGCGAGCCAGCCAAAGCTCTCCAGATGATTCATCCCGGAAACCAGCGCCTGATACCCGCCCTGAGAGAGGCCAGCCAGCGCCCGACCGTCGGCATCTTTACGCACGTTAAACCGGGCATCGATCAGCGGAATGATGTCCTGCATCAGCTCCTTATCCGCCGCCTGCGCATTCAGCGGATAGAAGGTTTTGCGTCGCTCCTGCGGGGGGAAGTTTTCCGCGATGGCTTCCGGGGTGTCGGTTTCGGTATCCGGGACCACCACCAGCATAGGCTTGATCTTGCCCTCCGCCAGCAGGTTATCCATGATTTGCGGAATACGCCCCTGATCGATGGCCGACAGCCCGCTGTCGCCAAAACCATGATAGAAATAGAGCACCGGCAGCGGCTCGCCGCTGCCGCTATAGTTCGGCGGCGTCCAGACATAGAGCCGCCGTTCCGCATTGAGCGCCTTCGAGTGATAGGTAAGGGTGCGCAGATCGCCGTGCGCGACCGGGCGATCGTCCAGAATACTGCCGGGAACCAGAATCAGGCTGGTGTTCACCTGACGCTGCGGCTTCTGATAGCGGCTGCCGGTATCCACCGAGCGGAAGCCGTCCACATCAAAATAGTATTCATAGAGATTGGGTTTCATTGGCTCGCTTTTCCATGTCCAGACCCCGTGGTCCGCTTTGGTCATGTCGTGCGAGACAAAGGTGTCCGGCGTGGCGCCTGTCACCACCGAAACCCGCCGGGCATCAGGGGCAAACAGGCGGTAAGTGATACTCTTATCCGCGTTAACCTGAGTGATAAAGTGGCTCACCGGCAGGGAGGGCTCGGGCACCGCTGGCAACGGTGCCGCCTGAATGGTGAACGCCGCGCCCGCCAGCGCGAGGGCGAAATAAATGGCATGTCGTTTCATCGTTATTCCTCTTACGTTGTGTCCGTTCTGTTATCGTCTCACCACCAGATTTCCGCCTGCGCCCCTACGGCAAACTGATCGTTTTTACCGTCTTCAAAAATGTGGGTGGTGTTATTCGCGGCCTTATCCAGGTCGATATCCTTCGCTTTAATATAGGTGGCATAGAAGCGAATTTCCGGGCGCGAGGTCAGCATACTGGTATTAACTTTGAAGGTATGGAACAGCGTGGTCTTATAGCCGGACTCGTTATATTTCTTGCCGGTCACATCTTTGTTTTGCTGCCTGAAGTACCCCAGTTCGACGCCGGTCTGGTTATATTTATTCCAGATATAGGCCGGCCGCAGGACCGTTCGGATGGATTCAAAATCGGAGTGGGCCCCGGTCTCGTAGCTGTAAACGTCGTTGCCAAAGGAGTAAACGATGGCATTCGCCATAATAATGTCATCGCGTAAATAGGTTTCCCCTTGCGAGGTTAAGCGCACGGCGGTGCCATTGGTATGGTCGCCATAATAGCGGCCGTTAAAGGTGGTATAGGGGCTGGATCCGGCATAGCGCGAGAAGCTGCTGGCAATGGAGTTATTCGCCAGCAACAAAGAAAATTCGTTAAAGCCGCCGTGAGCAAATTTTTGCGTTAACGAGGTGCCGGCCATCCAGGTATCTTTCCATGGATAATAGCCTTCATTGCCCTCTTTATATTTCTCAGAAGAACTTTGGTTGGCGGCGACATAGTGTCCGCTGACCATCAGACTGGCTTTATCCCACAACGGGATCTCTTTGTAACGGATATCGAGGGTATTGGTGTTAATTTGCTGCTTATTGCTTAAAGAACGATCGTAGTCATCAACATCCTCCCGGACCAGCGCGATATCGAATTTCCCGGCGCCTACCTGCCAGTTTTCCAGCCCCACGCCAGCCGCCGCATCGGTTCTCTGCGTTTTCCAGTCCAGCATCTGGATCTCGATTTTTGGCGCACCGTGTTTGCCGACCCAGAAATCGGCTTCCGGGGCAAACGGCAGGAATCCTTTGGTGTTAACGTACATATCCGAGAACTGGATGTAGTTTTCGCCGCCGGCATTGTCACCAAACCAGCCAGTGGAATACTGCTGGCCAACGTTCCCGTCGAGCATCACGATGGCGTCGACGCGTTTATCGCCTTCCTGAAACACCCGCTGCTTCAGCTGCAGATCGAACCAGCCGGAATATTCATTGCCCAGACGGCCAAGCGAGCCAATGGCCCACGACTTTGGCGAGCCATGCGAGGCGGTTCCCCAGCCCGAGCGGAAGTAGCCGTTATAGCTAAAGCCAATTTCATCTTTGACGAACTTGCTAAAGTCTTTCAGCGTCATCGCGCTGTAGGCTGGCGCGCCGTCTGTGGCAGGTTGTTGATTTTTGACCAGTACCGCATCCGGTTTCACTGCTGCTTTCGGTCCTGCCGCCGCCGCGACGGTGCGCGTCTGGCTCTCTGCAGGCGAAGACCATGTGGCCCAAATCTGGTCTCTTTTTCTCTCCTGGTCCTGATATTTTTTGAGCTCTTTTTGCGTATCGCTAAGCGCTTTTTCCAGCAACTCAAGCCGTTGCTCTACCGTCAACTGGCTCGCGAACAGCGTGGTTGAATAACAAAGCGGCGCCAGCAATACCATCGCCGAAGCGATCCTGGTTTTTCTAAACATAATATTCCCTTATATAAGTGTTGGCATAAATAAATACGACAGCGACAAGCATCGCGCGGGTTTTAATAGCTGTATCCATACCGCTTAAGGGCGCGAGGGCTGTTATTTTTGCGGTGAGAAAAAAGCAAAAAAACCCGAAGAAGACGATCTGCCTAAACAGATAATCCTCTTCAGGTTTTGCCCGCGCATCGCGGTAGCAACCCTTATTAATTCATTCTTAGCGCGCATAAAAAAACCTGATATCGCCGCCGTGGGGGGGCAATATCAGGTTTTGCCTGCTGTCGCAGTAACAATCCGTTTAAAACATTCTGAGCTTGCGCGCTCAGTCAGTGGATACTGATTGTTACGCGATAAAATGAAGAACTCAAACGGGCAGCCTGTTAATTGTGACGATAATCGCAGCAATATCGCTGCCGCTGGAGGAAGCATATCTAATTCTGATAAATCCATTTATCAGAATTAGACAAAATGATTATTACTCTTTCGGATCTTTTCCGGCGAGCAGTTTATCCAGTTCATCGCCGCCCACATGACGGAAATCCTGGCCTTTGACGAAGTAGAAAATATATTCGCAAATATTCTGGCAGCGGTCGCCGATACGTTCGATGGAGCGCGCGCAGAACAGCGCCGTCAGAACGCTGGGGATAGTGCGCGAGTCTTCCATCATGTAGGTCATCAGCTGACGCACGATGCCTTCATACTCCTGGTCGACTTTCTTGTCTTCGCGATAGATACGTACCGCCTCGTCGAGATCCATACGCGCGAAGGCATCCAGCACGTCATGCAGCATCTGCACCGTATGGCGGCCCAGCGATTCGAGGCTCACCAGCAGCGGCTGGTGCTGCTGGGAAAACTTCTCCAGCGCGGTACGGCAGATTTTATCCGCCACGTCGCCAATGCGTTCCAGCTCAGCGATGGTCTTGATGATCGCCATCACCAGGCGCAGGTCGCTGGCGGTCGGCTGGCGCTTGGCGATGATGCGCACGCAGGCTTCATCGATCGCCACTTCCATCATGTTGACCTGCTTGTCGCCGTCAATCACGCGTTTCGCCAGATCGCTGTCCTGGTTATGCATGGCGGTGATCGCATCAGAAAGCTGTTGCTCCACCAGCCCACCCATGGTCATCACCTGGGTGCGGATATACTCCAGTTCAGCGTTGAACTGGCCGGAAATATGTTTGTTAAGATTTAGGTTGTCCATGGTGTCTCCTGATTGCCCAACTGGTGAGAGCCTGAAAGCACAAGGGCAAATCAACCGTAGCGGCCAGTAATATAATCTTCAGTTTGTTTCTTCGCGGGCTTGGTGAACAGGTCATCCGTGTTGCTGAACTCAATCAGCTCGCCAAGATACATAAATGCCGTATGGTCGGAGCAACGCGCAGCCTGCTGCATGTTGTGAGTCACGATAACGACGGTGTAATCCTGCTTCAGCTCGGTGATCAGCTCCTCGATACGCCCGGTAGAGATCGGATCCAGCGCTGAGCAAGGTTCATCAAGCAGCAGGACTTCCGGGCGGATCGCGATACCGCGGGCGATGCACAGGCGCTGCTGCTGACCGCCGGAGAGAGAATACCCACTCTGGTGCAGTTTATCTTTGGTTTCATTCCATAATGCGGCTTTGGTCAACGCCCACTGCACGCGCTCATCCATATCGGCACGGGACAGCTTTTCAAACAGGCGCACGCCGAAAGCGATGTTGTCGTAAATGGACATCGGAAACGGCGTTGGCTTCTGGAATACCATGCCAACCTTGGCACGCAGCAGGGCGATATCCTGGGTGTTGGTCAGAATGTTGTCGCCATCCAGCAGGATCTCGCCTTCCGCGCGCTGCTCCGGATACAGTTCAAACATTTTGTTGAACGTACGCAGCAGGGTGGATTTACCACAGCCTGACGGACCGATAAACGCCGTCACCTGGTTTTTGGTGATATCCAGGTTGATGTTCTTCAGGGCATGGAATTTACCGTAGTAGAAGTTCAGGTTGCGAACTGAAATCTTACCCGGGGCTGTATTCACCATACTCATCTCAATCTCTTCCTCATTCAGCGCAGCTGTCGCTGCGCCGCAAAAATTAACCGTGTTTCTTCTTGGCGAAGATAACGCGCGCCAGGATGTTCAGCAGCAAGACGCACAGGGTGATAATCAATACCCCGGCCCATGCCAGTTGCTGCCACTCCGCAAACGGACTCATGGCAAATTTGAAAATGGTCACCGGCAGGTTGGCAATCGGCTGCATCATGTCGGTGCTCCAGAACTGGTTGGACAGCGCGGTAAACAGCAGGGGCGCCGTTTCCCCGGCGATACGGGCGATAGCCAGCAGGATCCCGGTCATAATCCCCGAGACGGACGCTTTCAGGGTGATCGCCGAGATCATCTTCCACTTCGGCGTACCCAGCGCATAGGCCGCTTCACGCAGGCTATCCGGCACCAGTTTCAGCATGTTTTCGGTGGTACGAATAACGATAGGCACCTGCAGCAGCGCCAGGGCGATCACCCCCGCCCAGCCGGAGAAGTGCTGCATCTGCGCCACCACGATGGTGTAGACGAACAGACCAACCACGATAGACGGCGCGGAAAGCAGAATATCGTTAATAAAACGGATAATTTCCGCCAGCACCGACTTGCGGCCATACTCCGCCAGATAAATTCCAGCGAGGATTCCCAGCGGCGTACCAAAGATGGTTGCCCACAGGATCAGCAGGCCGCTGCCGGCGAGGGCGTTGGCCAGACCGCCGCCCGCGGTATTCGGCGGCGGCGTCATTTCGGTAAACAGCGCCAGGCTCATGCCGTCGAAGCCGCGGGTTATCGTCGCCATCAGGATCCAGATAAGCCAGAACAAACCAAACGCCATGGTGGCCATCGACAGCGCCAGGGCGATGCGGTTCTTCATGCGGCGTTTAGCCTGCATCTTGCGGCGAGACTCCGCCAGCTCGGCGGTGCTTTGCATTTCAATGGTCGCCATTAGCGTGCCCCCTCATTCTTCGCGAGGCGCATAATCATAAACTTCGACGCCGCCAGAACGATAAAGGTGATAACGAACAGGATCAGACCCAGTTCCATCAGCGCCGCCACGTGCAGACCGGTTTCGGCTTCGGCGAATTCGTTGGCCAGCGCGGAGGTAATGCTGTTCCCCGGCATATACAGCGATATGCTGTCGAGCTGGTAGGTGTTACCGATGATAAAGGTGACCGCCATGGTTTCACCCAGCGCGCGGCCCAGACCGAGCATCACGCCGCCGATCACCCCGTTCTTGGTGAACGGTAAAACGATGCGCCAGATCACTTCCCAGGTGGTGCAGCCGATGCCATAGGCCGACTCTTTCATCATCACCGGCGTCTGTTCGAAAACATCACGCATTACCGCGGCGATATAAGGGATGATCATGATGGCCAGAATAACGCCAGCGGCGAGAATACCGATACCAAACGCCGGGCCAGCAAACAGCGCGCCGACGAACGGAATAGTCGACAGGACGTTACCGACAGGCTCCTGGAAGTAAGTCGCAAACAGCGGGGCGAAAATAAACAGGCCCCACATGCCGTACACGATACTCGGGATCGCGGCCAGCAGCTCAATCGCAATGCCCAGCGGACGCTTGAGCCAGGCGGGGGACAGTTCCGTCAGAAACAGCGCGATGCCGAAGCTCACCGGTACGGCGATCAGCAGCGCGATAAAAGAAGTCACCAGGGTCCCGTAAATCGGCACCAGCGCGCCGAAGATTTCGTTGGGCGCATCCCACTCTTTGGTCCACAAAAAGGCAAAGCCAAACTTTTGAATGCTCGGCCAGGAAGAGATGATCAGGGAAACGATGATGCCGCCCAGCATCAATAGCACAATCAGCGCAGCCAGTTTTACCAGCGCACTGAAAATCATGTCACCCTTTTTCCCCGGAGGGGTAAATGCAGGCTTGGTTGCAGCCATAGATTACTCTTTACGTATTAAAGCTTGTTCGAATAAATGCCCGGTGGCGTTCGCTTCCGGGCCTACAGTCTGAACCGTAGGGCGGGCAGCGCTGAACGCCCCCGCCATCTTCGTCAAAAATCTACTGTTAGTACAGCGCTTTACCGCTGCTGTCTTTGACGTTGGTTTTCCATGCTGCACGAACCTGCTCAACCACGCTTTCCGGCAGCGATGCGTAATCCAGCGCATTCGCTTCTTTCCCGCCGTTTTTATACGCCCAGTCGAAGAACTTCAGCACTTCAGCGGTCTGCTCAGGCTTGTTAGTCGCCTTATGCACCAGGATGAAGGTGGTTGAGGTGATCGGCCATGCATTTTCACCCTTCTGGTTAGTCAGGTCCTGAGCGAAAGACTTGCTCCAGTCAACGCCTTTTGCGGCGTTAGCGAAGTTGTCTTCAGTCGGGCTAACCGGTTTGCCATCGGCAGAGACCAGTTTGGTGTACGCCAGGTTGTTTTGTTTGGCGTAAGCGTATTCGACGTAACCAATCGAGCCCGGCAGACGCTGAACAAAGGCGGCGATACCGTCGTTGCCTTTACCGCCAAGACCGGTTGGCCAGTTAACGGTAGAGCCTGCGCCGATTTTCGATTTCCACTCTTCATTCACTTTGGACAGGTAGCTGGTGAAGACGAAGGAGGTACCGGAACCATCGGCGCGGCGAACCACGGCGATATTCTGCGACGGCAGCTTCAGACCCGGGTTGAGTTTAGCGATCGCTTCGTCATCCCATTTTTTAATTTTACCCAGATAGATATCGCCGAGGGTTTTGCCATCCAGCACCAGCTCGCCGGATTTCACGCCAGGCAGGTTAACCGCCAGCACCACGCCGCCGATCACGGTCGGGAACTGGAACAGACCTTCCTGGGTCAGTTTGTCATCAGCCAGCGGAGCATCAGAAGCACCGAAATCAACGGTGTTGGCAATAATCTGCTTAACGCCACCAGAGGAACCAATACCCTGGTAGTTCACTTTATTGCCGGTTTCTTTCTGATAGGTGTCAGCCCATTTGGCATACACCGGCGCAGGAAAAGTTGCACCTGCGCCAGTCAGGCTTGCTGCTGCGAAAGCAGAGAAAGCGCTCATCGATAAGGTCGCGGCGACAACTGTTGCGACGGTGGTACGCATAACGTTCATAATGTCTCCTGCTGGGATTCGTAAATCATTGTTTCGAGGCTATGGTGAGCAAAATAGGTCAAAGAGGTGACAGTAAAATGTACGAATTATGACAGTTTTATGACAGGCCGGGAGACGGGATTTTGCGTCAAATAATACGCTTATAACTCAAATAGTTATCTGCAAGCATGACCATACAATGACGGAATAATTTTCTTTTTATGACAACCAAATCGCAGTGCAAAACGATCGGTTGTCGTCTATCGCCATCCCACATATTGCGCACAAGATCGGCGAAAAACAGCAGGTGAAAATAAAAAAGGGCCACCGCCGGCAGCCCTTTGCAAAAGAGGTAATACGTTACTCAACCGTGACCGATTTCGCCAGGTTACGCGGCTGATCAACGTCTGTGCCTTTGATCAGCGCAACGTGATAAGCCAGCAGCTGCAGCGGCACGGTGTAGAAGATGGGGGCGATGGTCTCTTCGACATGCGGCATCTCAATGATGTGCATGTTGTCGCTGCCGTTGAAGCCGGCGTCACCGTCGGCGAAGACGTACAGCTCACCGCCGCGGGCGCGAACTTCTTCGATGTTGGATTTCAGTTTTTCCAGCAGCTCGTTGTTCGGCGCCACCACGATCACCGGCATTTCCGCATCAATCAGCGCCAGCGGGCCGTGCTTCAGCTCGCCCGCCGCGTAGGCTTCCGCGTGAATGTAGGAGATCTCTTTCAGCTTCAGCGCCCCTTCCATGGCGATCGGATACTGATCGCCGCGGCCGAGGAACAGCGCATGGTGCTTATCAGAGAAACGCTCTGCCAGCTGCTCAATACGCTTGTCCTGAGAGAGCATCTGCTCGATACGACTCGGCAGCGCCTGCAGGCCGTGGACGATATCATGCTCAATGGACGCATCCTGACCTTTCAATCGCGCCAGTTTCGCCACCAGCATCAGCAGCACCGTCAGCTGAGTGGTAAAGGCCTTGGTCGAGGCCACGCCAATTTCCGTTCCGGCTTTGGTCATCAGCGCCAGATCGGATTCGCGCACCAGCGACGAGCCCGGCACGTTGCAGATGGCCAGCGAGCCGAGATAGCCCAGCTCTTTCGACAATCGCAGCGCCGCCAGCGTATCGGCAGTTTCACCGGACTGGGAAAGGGTGATCATCAGGCTGTTACGACGCACCGCGGACTTGCGATAGCGGAATTCGGAGGCGATTTCCACATCGCACGGCACGCCGGCTAACGCTTCAAACCAGTAGCGGGAGACCATCCCGGAGTTATAGGAGGTCCCGCAGGCAACAATCTGAATATGTTCGACCTGAGCCAGCATTTCATTGGCGTTCGGCCCCAGCTCGCTGAGATCGACTTCGCCGTGGCTGATACGCCCGGTCAGGGTGTTCTTAATCGCGTTCGGCTGTTCGAAAATCTCTTTCTGCATATAGTGGCGATAGATACCTTTATCGCCGGCGTCATACTGCAGATTGGATTCGATCTCCTGCCGCTTCACTTGCGCAGCGGATTTATCGAAAATCACCACCGAGCGACGAGTCACTTCCGCAATATCGCCCTCTTCGAGGAAGATGAAGCGGCGGGTAACCGGCAGCAGCGCCAGCTGGTCGGAGGCGATAAAGTTTTCACCCATGCCCAGACCGATAACCAGTGGGCTACCGGAGCGGGCCGCCAGCAGAGTTCCCGGGTCGCGGGTATCCATGATGACGGTGCCGTAGGCGCCGCGCAGCTGCGGGATGGCGCGCAGCACGGCTTCACGTAAGGTACCACCTTGTTCCAGCTCCCAGTGCACCAGATGGGCGATAACTTCGGTATCGGTCTCAGTGACGAAGACATAGCCGCGAGACTGCAGCAGTGCGCGCAGCGGCTCGTGGTTTTCAATGATCCCGTTATGGACCACCACAATGTGTTCAGAAACATGCGGATGCGCATTGCTCTCAGACGGTTCGCCGTGCGTCGCCCAACGAGTATGGGCGATCCCGGTACCACCGTGTAACGGTTGCTCTTCGACCGCCTGAGCCAGCATCTGTACCTTACCCAAGCGACGCACGCGGGTCATATGACCCTCGCTGTCGACTACCGCCAGACCGGCAGAGTCATAGCCACGGTATTCCAGACGACGTAAACCTTCGAGAAGGATTTCAGCAATATCACGCTGCGCGACTGCGCCAACAATTCCACACATAGTTAAATTTCCTGATAATGGCGATATGCCATGCGTTGTCGCTGACCTGTATTTGCCCGTTTTCCGGGCGCCCCGAGCCTTGTAGAGAGTGGGGTTATTGTTATGGTACTGCCTGCGGACGGGGATCTATATTGACCCTCTCATCCTGGTTCGCCGGGCGTTTTTCACCCCCGGCGACAATCCTGTTTATTTTTTCTTCACCGGACGCTGCCAGCCCTGTTTGTGGACCTGCGGTACGCGGCTCAACACCAGTTCGTTATCGGCGATATTGCGTGTGACGGTGGTGCCGGCGGCGATCGTGACGCCGTTGCCTACCGTGACCGGGGCCACCAGCTGGGTATCCGAGCCGACAAAAACATCATCGCCAATAATCGTTTTATGTTTATTCGCGCCATCATAGTTGCAGGTGATGGTGCCCGCGCCGATATTGACGTTATCACCGATCTCCGCATCGCCCAGATAGGTCAGATGACCCGCCTTGGAGCCTTTGCCGAGACGCGCCTTTTTCATTTCCACGAAGTTGCCAACGTGGGCGCCTTCCAGCAGTTCGGCGCCCGGGCGCAGACGGGCAAATGGGCCGATGGTGCAGGCCGCCTGCAGCCGGGCATCTTCCACCACGCTGTAGGGGCTGATTTCGCAATCATCGCCGATAGTGCTGTTTTTAATCACACAGCCGGCGCCGATTTTCACGCGATCGCCCAGCACGACGCGGCCTTGCAGAATAACGTTAGTATCGATCTCCACATCGCGCCCGTGCTGCAGCGTACCGCGCAGATCGAAACGCGCCGGATCGCGCAACATCACCCCCGCCAGCAGCAGCTTTTCCGCTTGCTCAGCCTGGTAGACGCGCTCCAGGCGCGCAAGCTGCAGGCGATTGTTGACGCCTTCGACTTCGCTCAGGCGCTGGGGATGCACGGCAACGATCTCGTGACCTTCCTGATGCGCCATGGCGATGATATCGGTGATGTAGTATTCGCCCTGGGCGTTGTTATTGGTGAGCTTCGCCAGCCAGCGCTTGAGATCTGCTCCGCCGGCGATCAGGATCCCGGTGTTAATTTCCTGAATCTGGCGCTGCGTCTCGCTGGCATCTTTGTGCTCAACGATGCCTGTCACCTGGCCATTCTCACGGGTAATGCGGCCATAGCCGGTTGGATCATCCAGCTTCACCGTCAGCAGACCAATCCCGCCCTGCGGTTTCGCGGCGCGCAGGCGCTGTAGCGTCTCGACGGAGATCAGCGGCACGTCGCCGTAGAGCATCAGGATGTCTTCATCATCATTGAAGAACGGCGCCGCCTGCTGCATGGCGTGCCCGGTTCCTAGCTGCTCGGCCTGCAGCACCCAGTTCAGGTTGTCTTCATGCAGCGTCTGACGCAGCAGATCGCCGCCGTGGCCGTACACCAGGTGTACCGCACATGCGCCTAAATCGTTAGCGGCATCAATGACATGCTGCACCATTGGCTTCCCGGCCAGGGTATGCAGCACCTTAGGAAGATCGGAATACATGCGGGTCCCTTTGCCTGCGGCAAGGATAACCACGCTCATCGCACTATTTGACATACTCATCCTGACGGTAGTTAGAACGAAAAGTAAAAGCCTTTCACGTTGAAATTTCTACATATTTTTCATCATAAAACGAGACGTGGAGAAAACGTCCAGGCTCACGGCTATACACCATTTTATGACGCTATTTTTAACCACTGCAAATCAGTTTAACGCTGAAAAAGGAGGGTAGGGAGGATAATCATTGACTATCTCACTGCTTTTGCTGTTTTTTCGTCACCTGAATAAAGCCACTGCGGAAAGCGGTTTTCAGCACCCACAGCGGGAAGAACCAGGATAATCGTCGCCAGTCGCTGGCGGGGGGAGGGCGGCAAAGTGATTGATGTAGTGATTAAAAACGAAAGGCCACCGTCAGGTGACCTTCTTTGCCCGGTTTCACATCGCCAGTGTTGTCGTTTTGATGGGCGATACGTCGTGTCAGCGGGGGAGATAGCGCGGAGCTTAGAAGCTCAAGACGCTAAATTTAGCGATGATTTTATGGAACAGTTTCATGATGAATTCCTGACGCAGGTGCAATTTGATAACGCTATTTTATGTGACATACATCACATAAAACAGAGTCTACGCTTCATCATTTAACTAATCAATAACAATTAAGGGTGAACTCTGTTTTCACTTCATCTCATCCGCTCGTCAGCAGCTGGCCATAAAAAAAGCCAGCCTGGAAACCAGACTGGCTTTTTACGTTCAAGCCGGTGTTACATCGCTTTTTTGGTCAACTCGATAACGCGCAGTTTAGCGATCGCTTTGGCCAGTTCCGCGGACGCCTGAGCGTAATCCACGTCACCATGAGAGCTCTTAATGTGCTCTTCAGCCTTACGTTTCGCTTCCAGGGCTCGCGCTTCGTCGAGATCCTGGCCACGAATTGCGGTATCCGCCAGGACGGTCGTGCTACCCGGCTGCACTTCAAGAATGCCGCCTGACAGGTAGATAAATTCTTCGTGACCGTGCTGCTTAACGATGCGAATCATACCAGGCTTAATGGCGGTGAGCAGCGGCGCGTGCCCCGGGTAAATACCCAGTTCACCTTCGCTACCCGTTACCTGGATTTTCTCGACCAGACCAGAGAACATTTGTTTCTCTGCGCTGACGACGTCCAGGTGGTAAGTCATTGCCATATCACCCTCCGATTAAGGCGTTAAAGTTTTTTGGCTTTTTCCACGGCTTCGTCGATAGAACCGACCATGTAGAACGCCTGCTCCGGCAGGTGATCGTATTCGCCTTCCATGATGCCTTTAAAGCCACGGATGGTGTCTTTCAGGGAGACGTATTTGCCTGGAGAACCGGTAAATACTTCTGCCACGAAGAACGGCTGGGACAGGAAGCGCTGGATCTTACGCGCGCGAGCTACCACCAGTTTATCTTCTTCAGACAGTTCATCCATACCCAGGATGGCGATAATGTCTTTCAGTTCCTGATAACGCTGCAGAATGGACTGAACGCCACGAGCGGTGTCGTAGTGCTCCTGACCAACAACCAGCGGATCCAGCTGACGGCTGGTGGAGTCCAGCGGGTCAACGGCCGGGTAGATACCCAGGGATGCGATCTGACGGCTCAGTACTACGGTTGCATCTAAGTGAGCAAAGGTAGTGGCTGGGGATGGGTCAGTTAAGTCATCCGCCGGTACGTATACCGCCTGTACGGAAGTGATAGAGCCGGTTTTGGTGGAGGTGATACGTTCCTGCAGAACGCCCATCTCTTCCGCCAGGGTCGGCTGGTAACCTACCGCTGAAGGCATACGACCCAGCAGTGCGGATACTTCCGTACCGGCCAGGGTGTAACGATAGATGTTATCGACGAACAGCAGTACGTCACGACCTTCGTCACGGAACTTCTCAGCCATGGTCAGGCCGGTCAGCGCAACGCGCAGACGGTTTCCCGGCGGCTCGTTCATCTGGCCATACACCAGGGATACTTTGTCGATAACGTTGGAGTCGGTCATTTCGTGGTAGAAGTCGTTACCCTCACGAGTACGTTCACCTACGCCCGCAAACACGGAGTAACCGGAGTGCTCGATCGCGATGTTACGGATCAGCTCCATCATGTTTACGGTTTTACCTACACCCGCGCCACCGAACAGACCGACTTTACCGCCCTTGGCGAACGGACACATCAGGTCGATAACTTTGATGCCGGTTTCCAGCAGTTCCTGAGAGCTGGACAGCTCTTCATAAGACGGTGCTGCGCGGTGGATAGCCCAACGCTCTTCTTCGCCGATGTCGCCTTTCATGTCGACCGGTTGACCCAGTACGTTCATGATACGACCCAGCGTAGCTTTACCAACCGGGACTTCGATCGGGTGCTCGAGGTCTTTTACATCCAGACCGCGGCGCAGACCATCGGAAGAACCCATGGCGATGGTACGCACGATACCGCCGCCCAGCTGCTGCTGAACTTCCAGCACCAGAACTTCATTACCATTCTGTACCTCAAGGGCTTCGTACACGCGTGGTACGGCATCCTGAGGGAACTCGACGTCGACCACGGCGCCGATTACCTGGACAATCTTTCCAGTAGCCATCTTAAATCCTCTACGAAATAACCTGGTTAAACCGCGGCGGCCCCCGAGACGATCTCGGTGAGTTCCTGAGTAATGCTGGCCTGACGAGCTTTGTTGTATACCAACTGCAGCTCTTTAATCAGGCTGCCGCCATTATCGGTCGCGGCTTTCATCGCCACCATACGGGCGGCCTGCTCGCTGGCCAGGTTTTCAACCACGCCCTGATAAACCTGAGACTCGACGTAGCGGCGCAGGAGGGTATCCAGCAGCGCTTTCGGATCGGGCTCATACAGGTAATCCCAGGATTTACGTTTCAGATCAGCGTCTTCTGATGCCGGTAACGGCAGCAGCTGAGTGATCGTCGGAACCTGAGACATGGTGTTAATAAATTTGTTGCTGACAACGTACAGCTTGTCCAGACGGCCTTCATCATAGGCCTGCAACATCACTTTTACCGGGCCGATCAGTTCGGACAGGGATGGGTTATCCCCCATACCGGTCACCTGTGCAACGACGTTGCCGCCAACGGAGTTAAAGAAAGAGACGCCCTTAGAGCCGATCATTGCGAGGTCGCACTGAACGCCTTTATCGGACCATGCTTTCATTTCCGCCAGCAGTTTCTTGAACAGGTTAATGTTCAAGCCGCCGCACAAACCACGGTCGGTCGACACCACCAGGTAGCCCACGCGCTTAACGTCGCGTTCTTCCAGGTAAGGGTGCTTATATTCCAGATTACCGTTCGCAAGGTGACCAATCACTTTGCGCATAGTATCTGCGTAAGGACGGCTGGCCGCCATGCGCTCCTGCGATTTACGCATTTTGGAAGCGGCGACCATCTCCATCGCTTTAGTGATCTTTTGCGTGTTCTGGACGCTTGCGATCTTACTACGTATCTCTTTTGCGCCGGCCATGAGCTTCTCCTCAATGCCTTGCGGCCTGCCCTAAGACAGACCGCCAGACGTTACCAGGACTGGGTTGCTTTGAAGGAATCGAGGATGCCTTTCAGCTTGCCTTCGATTTCGTCGTTATAGCCACCGGACTGGTTAATCTCTTGCATCAGCGGAGCGTGATCACGGTCGACGTAAGCCAGCAGAGCGGCTTCGAAGCTACCGATTTTCGCCAGTTCTACATCAGCCAGATAACCACGTTCTGCTGCGAACAGAACCAGAGACTGCTGCGCGACGGACATCGGCGCATACTGTTTCTGTTTCAGCAGTTCGGTCACTTTCTGACCGTGGTCCAGCTGTTTGCGGGTTGCATCGTCAAGGTCGGATGCAAACTGGGAGAACGCCGCCAGTTCACGATACTGCGCCAGCGCGGTACGGATACCACCGGACAGTTTCTTCATGATCTTGGTCTGCGCTGCACCACCCACACGTGATACCGAGATACCCGGGTTAACCGCAGGACGAATACCGGCGTTGAACAGGTTGGTTTCCAGGAAGATCTGACCATCGGTAATGGAGATTACGTTGGTCGGAACGAACGCGGAAACGTCACCCGCCTGGGTTTCGATAATCGGCAGCGCGGTCAGAGAACCGGTTTTCCCTTTCACTTCACCTTTGGTGAAGGCTTCAACGTATTCGGCGTTAACACGCGCAGCACGCTCCAGCAGACGAGAGTGGAGGTAGAATACGTCGCCCGGGAACGCTTCACGTCCTGGCGGACGACGGAGCAGCAGGGAGATCTGACGATAAGCAACAGCCTGTTTAGACAGGTCATCGTAAACGATCAGCGCATCTTCACCGCGGTCGCGGAAGTATTCGCCCATTGCGCAACCCGCGTATGGTGCCAGGTATTGCAGTGCAGCAGATTCGGATGCAGTCGCTACCACCACGATGGTGTTAGCCAGCGCGCCGTGCTCTTCCAGTTTACGCACCACGTTAGAGATGGTGGACGCTTTCTGGCCGATAGCAACATAGACGCACTTGATGCCGGAATCACGCTGGTTGATGATGGCATCGATAGCCAGCGCAGTTTTACCGGTCTGACGGTCGCCGATGATCAGTTCACGCTGACCACGACCGATTGGGATCATGGCGTCAACGGATTTATAACCGGTCTGTACCGGCTGATCGACGGACTGACGTTCGATTACGCCCGGCGCGATCGCTTCAACGGCGGAGAAACCGTCGTTTTCCAGCGGACCTTTACCATCAATTGGCGCGCCCAGGGTGTTAACCACGCGGCCCAGCAGGCCACGGCCAACCGGAACTTCCAGGATACGGCCAGTACATTTCACCTTCATGCCTTCGGCGAGGTCAGCGTACGGACCCATCACCACCGCACCAACGGAGTCGCGCTCCAGGTTCAGTGCGATAGCGTAACGGTTACCCGGCAGGGAGATCATCTCACCCTGCATACATTCGGCAAGGCCGTGGATGCGGATAACACCGTCACTTACAGAAACAATAGTACCTTCGTTATGAGCTTCGCTCACAACATTGAACTGAGCAATGCGCTGCTTGATCAGTTCGCTGATTTCGGTGGAATTCAGTTGCATGCTCCAGTCCCCTTAAGACTGCAAGACGTCTGCAAGGCGATCAAGACGGCCGCGTACGCTGCCATCAATGACCATATCACCCGCACGGATGATAATACCTGCCATAACAGACTTATCGATTTTGCAATTCAGCTTAACTTTGCGTGACAGACGTTTTTCCATCGCGCTGACGATCCTGGCAAGCTGTTCATCACTCAGTTGGTTGGCAGATATGACTTCTACCTCTGCGATGGCCTCACTGGCCGCGCGCAGGTGAATGAATTGCTCAAGAACGTCCGGGAGCACCTTCAGACGATTATTTTCCGCCATCACCTTAATCAGGTTCTGGCCGTTTTCGTCAAGTTGCTCGCCGCAGATAGCGATAAACGCTTCTGAGAGCGTTTCCGGCGCCAAAGCACCGGAGAGAAGCTCTGCCATTTGGTCGTTTTTGGTCACTTCGGCGGCAAACGCCAGCATATCCTGCCAGCGTTCAACACTGTTGTGTTCGACGGCAAAGTCAAAAGCTGCTTTGGCGTAGGGGCGAGCTACCGTTACAAATTCAGACATCAGCCCCTCCCTCCTTACAGTTCAGCGACAAGTTTATCCACGATGTCGCTGTTAGCAGCTTCATCCACGGAACGTTCGATGATCTTCTCGGCGCCAGCAACAGCCAGGATAGCGACCTGCTTACGCAGCTCCTCGCGTGCACGTTTACGCTCAGCATCAATTTCAGCCTGCGCTTGTGCAACGATTTTGGTGCGTTCCTGTTCTGCTTCAGCTTTAGCTTCGTCCAGAATCTGAGAGCGGCGCTTGTTCGCCTGCTCAATGATTACCTGGGCTTCCGCTTTCGCTTTTTTCAGCTGGTCGGTCGCGTTGGCCTGTGCAAGGTCCAAATCTTTCTTAGCGCGTTCTGCAGAAGCTAAACCGTCAGAAATCTCTTTCTGGCGTTTTTCGATGGCAGCCATTAAAGGCGGCCATACGTACTTCATGCAGAACCATACGAAGATAACAAACGCGATGGCCTGGCCGAGGATTGTTGCGTTCATGTTCACAGCACAATACCTCTTTAATTAACTCTGTGGCTTAGGTTTCTAACAACTTACTACGCGACGGCGAACATCACGTACAGACCCAGACCTACAGCGATCATCGGGATAGCATCCACCAGACCCATAACGATAAAGAACTGAGTACGCAGCAGAGGGATCAGATCCGGCTGACGCGCTGCGCCTTCCAGGAATTTACCTCCGAGGATGCCGATACCGATCGCAGCACCGATTGCCGCCAGACCCATCATCACAGCGGCAGCCATGTACAGCAGATCCATATTCAGGTTTTCCATGACAGTCTCCAGTTTGTTTCAGTTAAAACGTAGTAGTGTTGGTAAAAATCAATGCTCTTCAGACGCCATCGACAGATAGACAATCGTCAGAACCATGAAGATGAAGGCTTGCAGCGTAATAATCAGGATGTGGAAAATGGCCCAAGGCACATTCAGAACCCACTGTGACCACCACGGCAACAGACCAGCAATCAGAATGAAAATCAGCTCACCGGCATACATGTTGCCGAACAGTCGCAGACCGAGAGAGACCGGTTTGGACAGCAGGCTTACCCCTTCAAGGATTAAGTTGACAGGAATGAACGCCCAGTGATTGAACGGCTGCATGGTCAGTTCTTTAACGAACCCACCTACGCCTTTCATTTTGATGCTGTAGAAAATAATCAGGATGAACACGCCAAGCGCCATCGACAGGGTGATGTTCACGTCAGCAGACGGAACCACGCGCAGTGCAGGCAGGCCGAAAATGTGTTCGCCGATATAAGGAAGCAGGTCGATTGGCAGCAGGTCCATCAGGTTCATCAGGAAGACCCAGACGAACACGGTCAGCGCCAGCGGCGCGATAACCTTGCTCTTGCCATGGTACATGTCTTTGACGCTGCCATGGACGAAGCCGATGATCATTTCGATGAAGGTCTGGAATTTCCCTGGTACGCCGCTGGTCGCTTTCTTAGCAACGCTACGGAACATGGCCAGGAACAGCAGACCGAGAACCACCGAGAAGAACATGGAGTCAATGTTGAGCGTCCAGAAGGTGGCCGGGGGGTTGTGCGGATCCACCAGCGAGAAAGTACGCAGATCAATCTGAAGGTTGTTCAGATGGTGACCTATGTATTCCTGCGGCGTCATATTTTCTGAAGCCATGATGCCTTTTACCCTTTGTTGTTGATTACAGCTGGCGCCAGAACTTGTACCACCAGCACCAAAACCCACGTCACGATCAGTGGCAAAAATACCACTTTTAAAACAGCCAGCGCCACCGCCAGGAGGGCGAAGGTCAGCAACACCTTGAAGGCTTCACCGAAGGCGAAGGTCCAGGCCACACGGCCTTTTGCTGGTGTATGCGCCTGATGACGCCAGGCAAAAATCATAAACATCAGGTTTGGCAAAACCACTGCCAAACCGCCGCATACCGCGGAAATGCCCCAGAAGGGGTCTTTGAGGCTAAACAGCAGTCCACTTGCCATTACTGCCAGTAACTGAATAAACAGAAGCTTGCGAGCAACGTTTCGACTCAAGAGCGACACTGACATCACGTTTTTACTCCTGCTCCCTTTGAGGTATGTCGCGTGTCGTATAAAACGTCCTTTAAGACGAAGAGTCAAGCATCAAAAAGCGGACAAATTATACGGTGACGCCCCGTGATTTCAAACAATAAGTAGCAAAATAGTGAATAAATGTTTAATTATTTTCCAACGGACAACTTTCCGTGCATTTCAGCGTTCTGTGAGCGGTCATACAAAACTGCAAATAACGTGGAAACACGGCAATTAAAGCGTGCATTAGATCACATAATAAACATTTCGAGCGCCCTTTAATGAATCAAGGACATAAAACACTATTTTTCATGTTTTTGATATTCAAGATAAAAAGTGAGGACATTATCTAAAACAACCCCACATACAATAAAAACCTTTTATTGACATTTATAATAAAAATTTAACATCACGATGCTGATCATCGTTGTCGATTTTTAGCACCCTGATATTTTCAAAGTTGACTATTTTGTCAGTGAATCACTTACGCTAAGTTAACCGCAAGAAAAACCATAGTAAAAACATGGTTAAATGCAGCCCGATAATATCAGGAGGTGACCTTTATTTTTGTAACATTCATGGGCCACATTTTTTCCACATTTTTTGATAAAAATTAACTCGCTTTTGGCGTAATCACCACCAGGTGCCGCTCCCCTTCCAGCTGAGGAACATGCAGCTCAATGACCTCGGCTATGGCATACCCTTCCGGCAGGTTTTCCATTTCGTCTTTTTGCGCTAACCCTTTGAGCGCATAGAAGTGACCGTTCGCGGCCGGCAAATGATGGCACCAGCTCACCATATCATTAAGCGACGCGAAGGCGCGGCTTATCACGCCATCAAACGGCGGCTCGGCCGGGAAAGCTTCCACGCGGCTCTGCACCGGGGTGATGTTATCCAGCTTCAGTTCATGCTGCACCTGACGCAGGAAGCGCACGCGTTTGCCAAGGCTGTCCAGCAGGGTGAAATGCGACTCCGGGCGCACGATAGCCAACGGGATCCCCGGCAGCCCCGGTCCCGTACCGACATCGATAAAGCGCGAGCCCTGCAGATAAGGCGCGACGATGATGCTGTCGAGGATATGACGCACCAGCATCTCATTTGGATCGCGAACGGAGGTCAGGTTATAGGCTTTGTTCCACTTATCGAGCAGCCCGACGTAAGCCACCAGCTGATTTTTCTGGTGATCGGTGAGCGAAATACCCGCTTCATCCAGCAGACGAGAAAGTTTGTTGAGCACGGTAAGTACCTTCAAAAAATAATGAGCCCGGAGGCGCTAACGCTTACCGGGCCAGGAATGATAAAGGCGAACGCTGATTATGCAAGTGGGAAATCAGCGCGGCAGGTTGCCGCAATCAGGCGCTGCGACGCAGCATCCCCTGCTTTTTCAACCAAACCAGCAAAATAGAGATCGCCGCCGGGGTGATCCCGGAAATACGTGACGCCTGCCCTATCGACGACGGTTTATGGTCGTTTAGTTTAGCGATCACTTCATTAGACAGTCCGGTGACCTGACGGTAGTCGAGCGTCGCCGGTAACAAGGTATTCTCGTTGCGCTGCTGTTTCTCGATCTCATCCTGCTGGCGCGCGATATAGCCTTCATACTTCACCTGGATCTCAACCTGCTCAGCCGCCTGCCGATCTTCCAGCCCCGGCGCGAACGGCGAGAGCTGAACCAGCTGCTCGTAGGTCATTTCCGGGCGACGCAGCAGATCTTCACCGCTGGCTTCGCGCGACAGCGGCGCGGTCAGGTGAGCGTTCACTTCGGTAGCGCTCTCAGCCTGCGGGTTCACCCAGGTCGATTTCAGGCGCTGGCGTTCGCGCTCAATGCTTTCCAGCTTCTCGTTGTAACGCGCCCAGCGTTCATCATCCACCAGACCCAGCTCACGCCCCTGCTCAGTCAGACGCAGGTCGGCGTTGTCTTCGCGCAGCATCAGACGATATTCAGCACGAGAGGTAAACATGCGGTACGGTTCTTTGGTACCCAGAGTACACAGGTCATCCACCAGCACGCCGAGGTAGGCCTGATCGCGACGCGGCGCCCAGCCCTCTTTTTCCGCCGAGAAGCGAGCAGCGTTAAGACCGGCCAGCAGACCCTGAGCCGCCGCTTCTTCATAACCGGTGGTGCCGTTGATCTGACCGGCGAAGAACAGACCCTGAATGAATTTGCTCTCGAGCGTCGGTTTCAGATCGCGCGGGTCGAAGAAGTCGTACTCAATAGCGTAGCCAGGACGGACGATCCGCGCATTTTCCATCCCCTGCATGGAGCGGACGATTTGCATTTGCACATCGAACGGCAGGCTGGTGGAGATGCCGTTCGGATAAATTTCGTTTGAGGTCAGGCCTTCCGGTTCGAGGAAGATCTGATGCTGGTTGCGATCGGCAAAGCGCATGACTTTGTCTTCGATCGACGGGCAGTAGCGTGGACCGATCCCTTCGATCACCCCGGCGTACATGGGGCTGCGATCGAGGTTATTACGGATCACGTCATGGGTTTTCTCGTTAGTGTGGGTGATGTAGCACGGCACCTGACGCGGATGCTGATCGGCAGATCCCATAAACGAGAAGACCGGCATCGGGTTATCGCCATGCTGTTGAGCCAACACGCTGAAATCGATGGTGCGCGCGTCAATGCGCGGCGGGGTCCCGGTTTTCAGTCGGCTTACGCGCAGCGGCAGTTCACGCAGACGACGAGACAGCGGGATCGACGGCGGATCGCCGGCGCGTCCGCCGCTGTAGTTATCCAGACCAATATGGATTTTGCCGTCAAGGAAGGTTCCGACGGTCAGCACCACCGCTTTGGCACGGAATTTGAGGCCCATCTGGGTGACTGCGCCTACGACGCGATCGTTTTCGACAATCAGATCTTCCACTGCCTGCTGGAAGATCATCAAATTCGGCTGGTACTCCAGCGCAGTGCGTACCGCCTGACGGTACAGCACGCGGTCAGCCTGGGCGCGAGTGGCGCGTACCGCGGGGCCTTTGCTGGCGTTTAGTATCCTAAACTGGATGCCTGCCTGATCGATCGCTTTGGCCATCAGGCCGCCGAGCGCGTCCACTTCTTTTACCAGGTGTCCTTTCCCAATGCCGCCAATCGCCGG
Organism: Klebsiella sp. JN_Kp127; assembly: GCF_040062505.1. Classification (NCBI taxonomy): domain Bacteria; kingdom Pseudomonadati; phylum Pseudomonadota; class Gammaproteobacteria; order Enterobacterales; family Enterobacteriaceae; genus Klebsiella; species Klebsiella sp. JN_Kp127. Next base: position 16,234 of record NZ_JBEAHS010000039.1, on the reverse strand, counting down.
GTTGCAGCTCATCTGCCCCAGCGTGTCGATATTGTGTGTCAAAAGCAGGGTCTGTTGACCCATACGCGCTGCGGCCATTGCGGCCTCAGTGCCTGCGTGACCCCCGCCAATGATAATGACGTCAAAAGGATCCTGATAAAACATGGTGGTCTGCCTCGCATAACGCGGTTTGAAAATGGATTGAAGCCCGGGCCGTGGATTCTACTCGGCTTTGGTCTTTTGAGAAAGACTCCGGGATCCTGAGTATTAAAAAGAAGATCTTTATATAGAGATCTGTTCTATTGTGATCTCTTATTAGGATCGACTCTCTTTGTGGATAAGTCGGATCCGCGAAGTAAGATCAAAAGCTTAAGAAGGATCACTATCTGTGAATGATCGGTGATCCTGGTCCGTATAAGCTGGGATCAGAATGAAGGGTTATACACAGCTCAAAAAGCGTACTGCGGTTATTCTTTGGATAACTACCGGTTGATCCAAGCTTTTAAGCATGGTTATCCACAGAAGAACGGACGATCTTTACAAATCTCAGAGCAAATTTTTCCAGGATCCCAGCCAAATTTCCGCCGGATCCTCGGGAATTTCATGTTCCAGCACGTTGATCTTCAGGGTCTCGCCGATCTGTTTTGCCCCGCAGGCCTTCAGCGCCGCTTCTAATTTATCGATCGCGCCGCAAAAAGTGTCGTATTCGCGGCTGCCGATCCCGATGGCGCCAAAGCGCACGGCGGAAAGATCGGCCTGCTGCGCCAGCAGCGCGTCATAGAAGGGAACCAGGTTGTCGGGAATGTCGCCGGCGCCATGGGTGGAAGAGATAACTAACCAGATCCCCTGCGCCTGCAGATCGTCCACCAGCGGGCCGTGCTGGATTTCAGTGCTGTAGCCTGCTTCTTCCAGCTTTTCCGCCAGATGCTCCGCTACGTATTCCGCACTGCCCAGGGTGCTGCCGCTGATAAGTGTAATGTCTGCCATAGATCGCCGATCGCCCGCTCAACTGTTCAGAGTGGCGTATTGTACGCTGTGAGCGAGCTGGGATCTACCTGTGGAAAAATGTGGGATTAAAAAAAACGATCAGGGCTTAATGGTGCGCATGATCGGGTTCTGCAGCACGATCAGGGTCTCGGTGGACTGAATTTCATCAATTGTTTGGATCTTGTTGATAAGTACCTGCTGCAGGGCATCGATGGATTTACACATCACCTTAATAAAGATGCTGTAGTGGCCGGTGGTGTAGTAAGCCTCGGTGACCTCCTCCAGGCTTTCCAGGCGGGCGAGGGCGGAGGGATAGTCTTTGGCGCTCTTGAGAATAATGCCGATGAAGCAGCCGACGTCGTAGCCCAGCTGTTTGGGGCTGACGTCAATGCGCGCGCCGGTAATGATGCCCGCCTGTTTCATCTTTTCGACGCGTACATGAATAGTGCCGGGGCTGACGCTGAACTGTTTGGCCAGTTCGGCATAGGCGGTACGGGCGTTGGCCATTAGCGCATCGAGAATGCCGCGGTCCAGATTGTCGATCTGATAATTTTCCATATCTTTTTCTTATGAAGTTTGAGGGTTCTTACTATTTTAGCGCCATATTTTGATGAATTAAAAGTTGATGCGCCTTTTTATTGATTGATTATTGTATTGGTGGCCTTTTTTGTTGCTTAATCAATGGCAACAGGACGCAGGAGTCATAAAAATGAAAACCGCATATATCGCAAAACAACGCCAGATCAGTTTCGTTAAATCCCACTTTTCCCGTCAGCTGGAAGAGAAGCTTGGCCTGATTGAAGTCCAGGCGCCAATCTTAAGCCGCGTGGGCGATGGGACGCAGGATAACTTGTCCGGCTGTGAGAAAGCGGTTCAGGTGAAAGTGAAAACACTGCCCGACGCCCAGTTCGAAGTGGTGCATTCGCTGGCGAAGTGGAAGCGTCAAACCCTGGGACAACACGACTTCAGCGCGGGCGAAGGGCTGTACACGCACATGAAGGCCCTTCGCCCCGATGAAGACCGTCTGACGCCGATCCATTCCGTCTATGTCGACCAGTGGGACTGGGAGCGGGTGATGGGGGATGAAGAGCGCCACGTCGGCACGCTGAAGGCGACCGTCGAAGCGATTTACGCCGGGATCAAAGCCACCGAGCTGGCGGTCAGCCAGGAATTTGGCCTGACGCCGTTCCTGCCGGAACAGATCCACTTTGTTCACAGCCAGGCGCTGCTGAGTCGCTATCCGGATCTTGATGCCAAGGGCCGCGAGCGAGCGATTGCTAAAGAGCTGGGCGCCGTCTTCTTAATCGGCATCGGCGGCAAACTCTCTGATGGCAAGCGCCATGATGTACGTGCGCCGGACTATGATGACTGGAGCACTGAGGTTTCTGAAGGCTTTGCCGGACTGAACGGCGATATCCTGGTGTGGAACCCCGTGCTGGAAGATGCGTTCGAGATCTCCTCAATGGGGATCCGCGTTGACGCCGCGGCGCTGAAACGCCAGCTGGCGCTGACCGGCGATGAAGATCGCCTGAAACTGGAGTGGCACCAGGCGCTGCTGCGCGGCGAGATGCCGCAGACTATCGGCGGCGGCATTGGCCAGTCTCGGCTGACGATGCTGTTGCTGCAGCTCGACCATATCGGCCAGGTGCAGTGCGGCGTATGGCCGGCACAGGTTCGCGAAAGCGTTTCCGCGCTGCTGTAACGATTAGCGCCGCCAGCGTCGCAGCAGGCGGCTACGCAACCCGGTATCAAAGCGCCAGATATGATCGAAGATGCGCATGATGCCGGGTTTGCCGTGTACCGACATCGCCACCGCGTGAAAACGGTGCTGATGCTTTCGCTGTAACTCCCCCACCTGAGCAATCACCTCATCCGGCAACCGCTGGGCAATAAAGTCGGAGATCACCACGGCATCCGCATCCACCCACTGTGGGTTTTGCAGACGTTCAATAATGGCGCGAAAACAGCTGGCCAGATCGGTGCCGCCGCGAAAGCGCTGGCTCAGAAAGCGGATCGCCTGCTCCAGGCCGCCCTCGCAGGTCAGTTCGTAGTGCACCACTTCGCTGGAGAACAGCATAATAAAGCAGCGGCGGTTATCCGCCAGCGCGACGCGCATCAGAGCCAGACAAAAGGCTTTGGCGCACTGCTCGTTAAAACCGCCCATCGATCCTGACGTATCGACGCAGACAATAAAGGGCCCGCGCGGCTGTTCATCAAAATCTTGCCGCGTCACCGGGCGTTCGGTGATTTTTTCTCGCCAGGCGTCGCCGTGCAGCCGGTAGGTCAGGAGCTGTTTCTCCACCAGCTTGCGATAAAATTCAAACTCCAGCTCCGTGATGCCGAGCGTCGCCAGCTCCGGCGGCAGCAGGCGCAGAATGTCATCGCTCTGCTGGAGGCCGTCGACCTGTTCCGGCACCGTCGCTGGCTCGCGCACCAGGCTACGGAAGGTCTCCATCGGCGCGTCTTTCTTCGGCACGGATTTCGCTTCCCGTGAGCGCCCCAGCTGTTCCGCCAGCTGCAGTAGCTCCGGCTGCTGGTTAAGAAAATCGCCATAGCGCACGATCAGCTGATAGTCGCCACGTTTGAGTTCGCCGGCGCTCATATCCCACAGGCGTCCGGCGGCGGTGTCATTCTCAGCCAGCACCGGATCGAGCTGACCGCTGAGCGTCATTCGTTCCTGGACCTCGCTGAGCAACTGATCGCGCTCCTCATCCAGCAGCTGCTGGTTAAGGCTGGTGGCTTGCACCACCAGGCTCAGGCGCCAGCGCTGTAAAAACAGCGTATGCAGCGCCGGGGTAAAGGTCGGATTGTCGTCCACCAGCTTCTGCGCCTGGGCGGCAAAAGGGGACTGGAGCTGGTGTAGCTTGCCGAGGATCTGCGGCAGCTGGACGATAAACTGCGAGGTAGAGAGCAGCTGAGCCTGCTGATAGGTTTGCACCTCGGCGTCCAGATCCGGCGGGACGTTAACCTCTTTTAAGCGGGCGCGAACGGCTTCCCGCCAGCGCGGAATATCCGCCGCGATGATGTTTTTCAGGCGGGGAAATTTCTCAAAGAAAACCGCCAGCTGCGGAGAGGCCAGCAGCGCCAGCAGCATCTCCTCGATCATTCCCTCTTCGCTGACTGCCAGCATGACATTCAGCATATCGAGCGTCATGGCTGCTTCGCCTGTTTAATCTGCGCGCCGACGTCCTGCAGGCTGGCTTCGATTCTTCCCAGCCACTCGACCGGGATAAACAGGCACTTCTGCTGCTCGCTGAAGCGGTTATGTTGCTGGTGCCACTCATCGTCCAGCGCCTCCAGCTGCTGGCGAATTTCCGCCGGCATGTTTTCCTGCGACGCGCTGCCGGGCAGCGAGAGGCGTGAGCCCTGCAGGCTGACGTCGCGAACAACCAGATGCTGGCTGGTGTCGACATCCATATTGAGCAGTTGGGCAAAGCCGATCCCGTTGAGCTTGCCGCGGATCTCGCCGCCCTTTTCCAGCCAGCTGGCTAACGCCTCGCGCTCAAAAGTAATGTGGATCACTTCCATATCGTGGAGTTTGAGCGGCTGCTGCAGCAGCAGGGTCAGGGTGGTCCCCTGGATCTCCGCCGGCAGCTCATAGTGCGGCTTGCGGCTAAACATGCCGCCAAGGCGGGTGACCTTTAGCGCCGTTTTGTCACTTTGCTGCTGTTGGATCTGAATGCGTCGCTGCACAATCGCCCCGAGCCGCGTCAGCATCGCCTGCTGCTGCCAGGCGTGGCAGGTCATCAGCGTTTCCAACTGCTGCGACATCAGGTTCATGCTCTCGACGTTGTGCCACAGACAATCTTTCAGCAGGATAAGATCTATCGGCGCGATGCTGTCGCGGCCGCTGAAGAAGGCGCTGGCCTGCAGCAGGCGAATAGCCTTTTTCCAGCGGCGATCCGAAACGTATGGCGCGTTTGGCAGGGCATCCAGCTGCTGGCGCAGCTGGAATATCAGCTCAAACACCGCGTCCGGCAGTTTGATATTGCCGATCTGCTGCTGCCATTGCGTAAACTCTTCATCGCTAACCTGCAGCGCGCTGGGCACCGGATTGCTGTTTTCATCCTGCTGGCTGACCAGCATCGAACGGAAATTACCTTTATCCTGTACTTTATCGAGCCACAGACGGATCAGCATTCGGTCATACAGCGCTTCCAGGCTGCTGTCGGCTTCGGGCAGTTCGTTCGAGGCGGCCACCAGCAGGCGCATCGGGATTTTCTCTTCGTGAGCGCCGTTGCGGAAGTGACGTTCGTTAATCGCCGTCAGCAGGGTGTTGAGGATAGCCGGACCCGCTTTCCATATTTCATCGAGGAACACGATTTCTGCTTCCGGCAGGTAGCCGGCGGTTAAACGCTCGTAGCGGCCTTCATCTTTCAGCGCCTGAATGGACAGCGGGCCAAAAACCTCTTCCGGGGTGGAAAAGCGGGTCATCAGGTATTCAAAAGCGCGCGCCTGCTGGAAGGCGAACTTGAGGCGGCGGGCAATCAGGCTTTTGGCAATCCCCGGCGGACCGAGCAAAAATACGCTCTCGCCGCTGAGCGCCGCCAGCAGGCACAGGCGTATCGCGTGGCTGCGTTCAAAGAGTCCTTTTTCGAGTGCCGCGCTGAGTCGGGAAATTCTTTCAGCCAGTAAATGTGTTTGAGCCATAATTGAGTTGCGTGCTTTGTCATGTATCGTTATTGGGACGAGTATAGATGTTAGAGCAGGGGCGGTAATAGCCTGAAGAATCGATTTATTTTTTTTGAGCCAGGTTAATATGGTGTCTGTTAGGGGTACGATTTCACAAATAATCGTGCATACTGTGCGCTTTTTGTGGGCCAAGGGACTAGGCACACATTTGTTTTATAAACGAAAAGACTAGTCTATGAGCACTGATAATAAACAATCGTTGCCGGCGTTAACGCTGGCGGCCATCGGCGTGGTGTACGGTGATATCGGTACCAGTCCACTGTATACCCTGCGTGAATGCCTGTCAGGTCAGTTTGGCTTTGGCGTTGAGCGCGATGCCGTATTTGGCTTTTTGTCGCTGATTTTCTGGCTGTTAATCTTTACCGTATCGATTAAATACATCACCTTCGTGATGCGGGCGGATAACGCCGGGGAAGGCGGGATCTTAACACTGATGTCGCTGGCCGGACGCAATACCTCGGCGCGGATGACCTCTGTGCTGGTGATCCTCGGCCTGATCGGCGGCAGTTTCTTCTATGGCGAAGTGGTGATTACCCCGGCGATTTCGGTGATGTCGGCGATAGAGGGGTTAGAAATTATCGCTCCGCAGCTCGATAGCTGGATTGTGCCGATCTCCATTATCGTGCTTACCCTGCTGTTTATGATCCAGAAGCACGGGACCGGGATGGTCGGCAAGCTGTTTGCGCCGATTATGCTGATCTGGTTCTTGCTGCTGGCGGTGCTTGGCGCGCGAAGCATTTACGCAAACCCGGAAGTTCTGCAGGCGCTAAACCCCTACTGGGCGGTGCACTTCTTCCTGCAGTACAAAACGGTTTCCTTTATTGCGCTTGGCGCGGTGGTGCTGTCGATTACCGGGGTGGAAGCGCTGTACGCCGATATGGGGCACTTCGGCAAACTGCCGATCCGTGTCGCCTGGTTCTCCGTCGTGCTGCCTTCGCTGGTGCTGAACTATTTTGGCCAGGGGGCATTGCTGCTTAAGCATCCGGAAGCGATTAAAAACCCGTTCTTCCTGCTGGCGCCGGAGTGGGCGCTGATCCCGATGCTGATTATCGCCACACTGGCGACGGTTATCGCCTCGCAGGCGGTGATCTCCGGGGTCTTCTCCTTAACCCGTCAGGCGGTGCGTCTGGGCTATCTGTCGCCGATGCGCATCATCCACACCTCGGAAATGGAGTCCGGCCAGATCTATATCCCGTTCATTAACTGGCTGCTGTATGTCTCGGTAGTGATCGTCATCGTCAGCTTCGAACATTCGTCTAACCTGGCGGCGGCATATGGTATCGCGGTCACGGGGACCATGGTGCTGACCTCCATCCTGTCGGCAACGGTGGCGCGCAAAAACTGGCACTGGAATAAACTGTTCGTTGGGCTGATGCTGGTGGCCTTCCTGTGCATTGATGTTCCGCTGTTCTCGGCGAACCTCGATAAGATTGTCTCCGGCGGCTGGCTGCCGTTGTCCCTGGGTCTGGTGATGTTTACGGTGATGACTACCTGGAAGAGCGAGCGTTTCCGCCTGCTGCGTCGAATGCACGAGCACGGCAACTCGCTGGAAGCGATGATCTCTTCGCTGGAGAAATCGCCGCCGGTGCGCGTGCCGGGTACTGCGGTGTATATGTCCCGCGCCCTGAACGTGATCCCGTTTGCCCTGCTGCATAACCTGAAGCACAACAAGGTGCTGCATGAGCGAGTGATCCTCCTGACCCTGCGCACCGAAGACGCGCCTTACGTGCATAACGTTCGCCGGGTGCAGATTGAGCAGCTTTCGCCCTCGTTCTGGCGGGTGGTGGCCAGCTACGGCTGGCGGGAAACGCCAAATGTCGAAGAGGTGTTCCATCGCTGTGGCCTGGAAGGACTCAGCTGCCGGATGATGGAGACCTCGTTCTTTATGTCCCATGAGTCGCTGATTATTGGCAAACGGCCGTGGTATCTGCGCCTGCGCGGCAAGCTTTATCTGCTGCTGCAGCGTAACGCCCTGCGCGCGCCGGATCAGTTTGAAATCCCGCCAAACCGGGTTATCGAGCTCGGTACTCAGGTCGAAATCTGATGTCAAAAAGCCCTTCCGTTGCGAAGGGCTTTTTGTTTCTCACTCCGGCTGTTATCTCCTGTCGCTGTCTCGCGAAACGTTTCGATAGCGATCACATTTCTCTCTTCTGGTGATGGTTTTATGCTCACGCATTGATAATAATTATTTTAGCGAAACGTTTCGCTAGTGGAGCAAAAGAGAAAAAATGAAAAAAGGCACCCTACTTAACGCTGATATTTCCGCGGTTATCTCCCGCCTGGGCCACACCGATACGCTGGTGGTCTGCGATGCCGGATTACCGGTTCCCCGCAGCAGCGCGCGCATCGATATGGCGTTGACCCAGGGCGTACCTTCATTTATGCAGGTTCTGGAAGTGGTGACGACGGAAATGCAGGTTGAAGCGGCTGTCATCGCGGAGGAAATTAAGACGCATAATCCGCAGCTCCACGCGACGTTGCTCAACCATCTTGAGCAGCTGCAGCAGCACCAGGGAAACACCATTGAAATTCGTTACACCAGTCATGAGCAGTTCAAAAAACAAACCGCAGACAGTCAGGCGGTAATTCGCAGCGGGGAGTGTTCCCCGTTTGCGAATATCATTCTCTGTGCCGGCGTCACCTTCTGAGATCGCCGTCATGGAAGCCTTATTGCAACTGAAAGGGATCGATAAAACGTTCCCTGGCGTCAAGGCGCTCTCCGGCGCCTCGCTGAATGTCTACCCTGGCCGGGTGATGGCGCTGGTGGGTGAGAACGGCGCCGGTAAATCCACCATGATGAAAGTGCTGACCGGGATCTATACCCGTGATGCTGGCGCTTTATTGTGGTTGGGCAAAGAGACCACCTTTAGCGGCCCAAAATCTTCCCAGGAAGCCGGGATCGGCATTATCCATCAGGAGCTGAACCTGATCCCGCAGTTGACGATCGCCGAGAACATCTTCCTCGGCCGCGAATTCGTTAACCGCTTTGGCAAAATCGACTGGAAGCGGATGTATGCCGAAGCCGATAAGCTGCTGGCGAAGCTGAATCTCCGTTTTACCAGCCAGAAGCTGGTGGGCGATCTGTCGATTGGCGATCAGCAAATGGTGGAGATCGCCAAAGTGCTGAGCTTCGAGTCGAAGGTCATCATTATGGATGAACCGACCGACGCGCTGACCGATACCGAAACCGAATCGCTGTTCCGTGTGATCCGCGAACTGAAATCGCAGGGGCGCGGCATCGTCTACATCTCCCACCGCATGAAAGAGATCTTCGAGATTTGCGACGACGTGACCGTGTTCCGCGACGGGCAGTTTATTGCCGAACGCGAGGTCTCCTCGCTGGATGAAGACCGTCTGATTGAAATGATGGTTGGTCGGAAGCTGGAAGATCAGTATCCGCATCTGGCTAAGGCGCCGGGCGCGGTGCGCCTGAAAGTCGATAATCTCTGCGGCCCGGGCGTGGAAAACGTGACCTTTACCCTGCGCCAGGGGGAAATCCTCGGCGTCGCCGGGCTGATGGGCGCCGGGCGGACCGAGCTGATGAAAGTGTTGTATGGCGCGCTGCCGCGCAGCAGCGGCTCCGTGACGCTCGACGGTCACGAAGTGGTGACCCGTTCGCCGCAGGATGGTCTGGCGAACGGCATTGTCTATATCTCCGAAGACCGTAAGCGTGACGGCTTAGTGCTCGGGATGTCGGTAAAAGAAAACATGTCCCTGACCGCCCTGCGCTACTTCAGCCGGACGGGGGGGAGTCTCAAGCATAAAGATGAACAGCAGGCGGTCAGTGATTTCATCCGGCTGTTTAACGTGAAAACGCCATCCATGGAGCAGGCGATCGGCCTGCTCTCCGGCGGCAACCAGCAAAAGGTCGCCATCGCCCGCGGGCTGATGACCCGGCCGAAGGTCCTGATCCTCGATGAGCCGACCCGTGGCGTCGACGTTGGGGCGAAGAAAGAGATCTACCAGCTTATCAATCAGTTCAAAGCCGATGGCCTGAGCATCATTCTGGTCTCCTCCGAGATGCCGGAAGTGTTGGGCATGAGCGATCGCATCATAGTGATGCATGAAGGGCATCTCGGCGGTGAATTCACACGCGAGCAGGCCACCCAGGAAGTATTGATGGCTGCCGCTGTGGGCAAGCTTAACCGTGTGAATCAGGAGTAAGAAAGATGACAACCCAGGCTGTTTCTGGTCGCCGTTATTTCACGAAAGCGTGGCTGATGGAGCAAAAATCGCTGATTGCCCTGCTGGTGCTGATCGCGGTGGTATCGACCATGAGCCCCAACTTTTTTACCGTCAATAACCTGTTCAATATTCTGCAGCAGACCTCCGTTAACGCCATTATGGCGGTAGGGATGACGCTGGTCATACTGACCTCGGGGATCGACCTGTCCGTCGGTTCCCTGCTGGCGCTCACCGGCGCGGTGGCGGCGTCGATCGTTGGCATTGAAGTGAATGCGCTGGTGGCGGTCGCTGCTGCCCTCGCATTAGGTGCGGCGATCGGCGCAGTCACCGGGGTGATTGTGGCGAAAGGCCGCGTGCAGGCTTTCATCGCCACCCTGGTGATGATGCTGCTGCTGCGCGGCGTGACCATGGTGTACACCAACGGCAGCCCGATCAATACCGGCTTTAGCGATAATGCCGATCTGTTCGGCTGGTTTGGTATCGGGCGTCCGCTGGGGATCCCGACGCCGGTATGGATCATGGCGATTGTCTTCCTGGCGGCCTGGTACATGCTGCACCATACTCGCCTGGGTCGTTATATCTACGCCCTTGGCGGTAATGAGGCGGCGACGCGCCTGTCCGGGATTAGCGTCAATAAAGTCAAAATTATCGTCTACGCGTTGTGCGGGATGCTGGCGTCGCTGGCCGGGATTATCGAAGTGGCGCGCCTCTCCTCCGCGCAGCCGACGGCCGGGACAGGCTATGAGCTGGACGCCATTGCGGCAGTCGTGCTCGGCGGCACCAGCCTGGCGGGCGGCAAAGGACGCATTGTCGGCACGCTGATTGGCGCGCTGATCCTTGGCTTCCTGAATAATGGTTTGAACCTTTTAGGCGTTTCTTCCTATTACCAGATGATCGTTAAAGCGGTGGTGATTTTGCTGGCGGTACTGGTAGATAACAAAAAGCAGTAACTGAGAACTCTACAGGACATCTTAACTATGAATATGAAAAAACTGGCGACCCTGGTCTCTGCTGTTGCGCTAAGTGCGACCGTTAGCGCGAACGCGATGGCCAAAGACACCATCGCTCTGGTTATCTCTACTCTCAACAATCCCTTCTTCGTGTCGCTGAAAGACGGCGCGCAAAAAGAAGCTGACAAACTGGGCTACAACCTGGTGGTGCTCGATTCCCAGAACAACCCGGCGAAAGAGCTGGCTAACGTTCAGGATTTAACGGTGCGCGGCGCGAAGCTGTTGCTGATCAACCCAACCGACTCTGATGCCGTCGGCAATGCCGTGAAGATGGCGAACCAGGCGAAAATCCCGGTCATCACCCTCGACCGTCAGGCGACAAAAGGCGATGTCGTGAGCCACATCGCCTCTGACAACGTGCAGGGCGGAAAAATGGCGGGTGATTACATTGCGAAAAAGCTGGGTGAAAGTGCGAAAGTCATTGAGCTGCAGGGCATTGCCGGGACTTCCGCGGCGCGCGAGCGCGGCGAAGGCTTCAAACAGGCCGTGGCGGCGCACAAGTTCAACGTTCTGGCCAGCCAGCCGGCCGATTTCGACCGTACCAAAGGGCTGAACGTGATGCAGAACCTGCTGACCGCCCATCCTGACGTCCAGGCGGTGTTCGCGCAGAATGATGAAATGGCGCTCGGCGCTCTGCGCGCGCTGCAGACCGCAGGCAAGTCCGATGTGATGGTGGTTGGATTTGACGGCACTCCGGATGGCGAAAAAGCAGTAAACAGTGGCAAACTGGCGGCGACCGTCGCACAGTTGCCGGAGCAGATCGGCGCGAAAGGCGTTGAGACTGCTGATAAGGTACTGAAGGGCGAAAAAGTGGAAGCTAACTACCCGGTTGAGCTGAAGCTGGTCGTTAAGCAGTAATATGCGATTCGGACTGGCAACGGTCCGAGGGACAATATAAAAAAAGAAAAGCAGGGCATGCGCCACCGGATCCCGGTGGCGCGCTTTCCCGGGAACAGAAACGATGAAAACTGCAGGCAAACTTGTCGTCCTTGGCAGCATCAATGCCGATCACATTCTCAACCTTGACGCTTTCCCGACGCCGGGTGAAACCGTCACCGGCAACCACTACCAGCTGGCGTTCGGTGGTAAAGGGGCCAACCAGGCGGTGGCCGCCGGGCGCAGCGGGGCGGATATCGCGTTTATCGCCTGCACCGGCGATGACGACATCGGTGAACGCATCCGTCGCCAGCTGGCGAGCGATAAAATCGATGTGGCGCCTGTGCGCGCGGTCGCCGGGGAAGCAACCGGCGTGGCGTTAATCTTCGTTAACGCCGAAGGTGAGAATGTCATCGGTATTCATGCCGGCGCCAATGCGGCCTTATCCGTCGCTCAGGTAGAGGCGGAAAAAGAGCGGATCGCCAGCGCGCAGGCGTTGTTGATGCAGCTCGAGTCGCCGCTGGAGAGCGTGCTGGCGGCGGCGAAAATCGCCCATCACCATCAGACCACCGTGGTGCTTAATCCCGCGCCAGCGCGTGAACTGTCCGATGAACTGCTGGCGCTGGTGGATATCATTACCCCCAACGAAACCGAAGCGGAAAAGCTGACGGGGATTCGCGTTGAGAGTGACGAGGATGCGGCAAAAGCCGCCGACGTGCTGCATGCCAAAGGCATTGGTACGGTAATGATCACCCTCGGCAGTCGCGGCGTCTGGCTCAGTGCCGAAGGCGAAAGCCGCCGGATCCCAGGGTTTCGCGTGCAGGCTATTGATACTATCGCGGCCGGCGACACTTTCAACGGCGCGCTGGTGACCGCGCTGCTGGAAGGGACCGCCCTGCCGGAGGCGATCCGCTTTGCGCATGCCGCGGCGGCGATTGCCGTGACTCGCAAAGGCGCGCAGCCTTCCGTGCCGTGGCGCACAGAGATTGATGAATTTTTAGCGCAACAGGGGTAATGCTTGGCTACGATGAAAGATGTGGCCCGCGTCGCGGGCGTTTCCACATCGACGGTGTCACACGTCATCAATAAGGACCGCTTTGTCAGCGAGGCGATTACCGCCAAAGTCGACGCCGCGATCAAAAGCCTCAACTACGCCCCCTCGGCGCTGGCGCGTAGCCTCAAGCTTAATCAAACCCGCACCATCGGCATGCTGATCACCGCCAGTACCAATCCGTTTTATTCCGAGCTGGTGCGGGGCGTGGAGCGCAGCTGCTTTGAGCGGGGTTATAGTCTCGTACTCTGTAATACGGAAGGTGATGAGCAGCGAATGAATCGTAATCTGGAGACGTTAATGCAAAAACGCGTCGATGGATTACTGCTGCTGTGCACTGAGACCCACCAACCCTCCCCGGAAATTATGCAGCGCTATCCGTCGGTTCCGACGGTCATGATGGACTGGGCGCCGTTTGATGGCGATAGCGATCTGATTCAGGATAACTCGCTGCTCGGTGGCGATATGGCGACCCAGTACCTGATCGATCAAGGGTATTCACACATTGCCTGCATTGCCGGTCCGCTGGATAAAACCCCGGCGCGTCTGCGCCTTGAAGGTTACCATGCCGCGATGGCGCGCTGCGGTCTGCCCGTAGCCGAGGGATACGTGGTGACCAGTGATTTTGAGTTTGGCGGCGGATTTAGCGCGATGCAGCAGCTGCTGGCGTTGCCGCAGCGGCCGCAGGCGGTGTTTGTCGGTAACGACGCCATGGCGGTTGGCGCTTATCAGGCGTTATACCAGGCCGGGTTGCAGATCCCGCAGGATATGGCGCTGGTGGGTTACGATGATATTGAACTGGCTCGCTATATGACGCCGCCGTTAACCACCATTCACCAGCCGAAAGATGAGCTGGGGGAACTGGCCATCGACGTGCTGATCCATCGCATGGCCGACCCGCAGCAAAAACAGCAGCGCGTACAGTTAACCCCGGAGCTGGTGGTCCGCGGCTCCGCTTAGCGTTTGTGCCGCTCGCTAATCAGGTTGCGGCCATCCTTCGCTCTCAACAGCATAAACATCAGCGCCGACACGATGGTTATCACGCCCATGGTAATAAAGGTGTAGTGAAACTGCTCTACGGTGCTGGCGCTGTCAAAACCTTCATAGAAGCGCAGCACCGCAGCGCTGATGGCCACTCCGAGACTGATGGAAAGCTGCTGGGTGACTGCCAGCAGGCTATTGCCGCTGCTGGCATTGTCATCCGTCAAATCGGCCAGGGTAATGGTATTCATGGCGGTAAACTGCGTGGACATCGCCATCCCCAGCACGAACAGCGGCAGAAGCAGCATCCACAGCGGCATTTCTGGCGACTGCAGCGAGAACTGGGCAATCATAAGGCCAATAAACACGGTGATCCCCACCAAGGTCTTACGATAGCCAAACCAGCGCAGCACCTGGGTAACGGTAGATTTCGCAATAATCGAGCCGATAGCGGTGGGGGCGATCATACAGCCGGCGATAATGGCCGGATAGCCAAAGCCAACCTGCAGCATGAGCGGCATCAGAAAAGGTACGCAGCCGGTACCCAACCGCGTGGCAAGGTTGCCGGCAATGCCGACCGAGAACGTATGGGTCTTAAATAAAGAGAGCGAGATCAGCGGCGCAGGATGGCGGCGCGCGTGACGGACATAGGCCAGGAGCAGTATCAGACTGACGGCGATCACCGCCAGCGCCAGCCATGTCGCCACGATTTTTTCGCCAAACAGTTCAATACCGCTGGAAAATAACACCAGGCTTAAGCCAAATAACAGAAAACCGGTTATATCGAAGCGTCGGCGCGGCGTTGTGAAATTTGGCATATATTTACGGGCATACAGAATGCCGATCACGCCGATGGGAATGTTTATCAGGAAAATCCAATGCCAGCTGGCCCAGGTCACAAATACCCCGCCGAGAACCGGGCCCAGAATCGGTCCTACCAGTCCCGGCATGGTGACAAAGTTCAGTACCGGCAGCAGTTCGCTGCGCGGATAGGCGCGCAGGAGGGCTAGCCTCGCCACCGGCATCATCATCGCCCCGCCGACCCCCTGAATAACGCGAAAAATGACCAGCTCCGTTAATGAACTCGAGAGCGCGCAGGCGAGGGAGCCGAGAGTAAACAGGCTAACGGCGATGATAAAGACCCGGCGCGTGCCGAAGCGATCGGCCAGCCAGCCGCTGACCGGGATCAACATCGCCACCGTCAGCGTATAGCTGATGATGGCCGACTGCATCGCTAAGGGAGAACGGTTCAGGCTGTGGGCGATAGCCGGGAGGGCGGTGTTAAGAATGGTGGCATCCAGCGCCTGCATAAAGAAGGCCATCGCCGCGATCCACGGCAGGCCAGCCATGCTGCGCCCTTTTTTTCCGCTCATGCCAAATCCTTGTTATTGATTTACGTGGTGTGGGGCGTTCAGCAGCGCCTGGCAGGCGAGCAAGGCACCTGGCGCATCGCTATTGAGAATGGCATCGACGATCGCCTGGTGGAGATCGAGCTTCACGACTTCATTTTGCGTAATCGACGTGAAGTAGGTGTGGTAGACGGAATGAAATAAAGAAGCGAATGAGCTGAGGAAAGGATTGCCGCTCATTTCATAGATATGTTCATGCCAGGCCATATCGACGTCTATCCAGCGATCGCGCTGAAAATGACGTTTCAGGGCAATCATCTCTTCCATAAGGGTATTGAGCTGCGCTTTCTGCTCCGCGGTGCCGTGGGCGGCGGCGAGGAAACAGGCCTGTGGCTCCAGGCTGCTGCGCATGACGAGAAAGTGGCTCACCACCTCTTCGAAGTTATCTTCCGTGAGCCACCAGGAGAGTAGTTCCTTATCCAGGAAGTTCCAGCTGCTGCGCGGCATTACCCGGGTGCCAATGCGAGGGCGGGGCAGCAGCATGCCTTTTGCAGTCAGCGTCTTCACCGCTTCGCGGACGGCGGTACGACTCACGCCGAACTGCTCCCCTAACTCCATTTCGCCGGGAAGAATGCTTTCCGGCTGATATTCGCCAGTCAGTATCTTTTGGGCGAGCTTCTCGGCCAGTACCCAGGAGATGTTCTTTTGTGCCGCCAGTTGCTGTGCGCTTAAAGACATAAATGCCGTTCCTTTCTTTTCTCTACACTAACAGTATGCCACCAGGCGCCCCGTTTCGTCGGTTAAAACAGCAAAACGGCGGTTTTTTGCGACATTCCTCGCCGCATTGTTGAAAAAAGAGACGGTTGAAAAGTTTTTTTGCATTTCCCCTTGTCACCTCAGAATTACTCCCTATAATGCGCCTCCACTGACACGGAACAACGGCAAGCAAGCCGCCGGGTCAGCGGGGTTCCGGTGAGAACCTCGCAGAGAAAAGCGAAAATAAATGCTTGACTCTGCAGCGGGAAAGCGTAATATGCACACCCCGCGCCGCAGCGAAAAACGAAGCGGCACTGCTCTTTAACAATTTATCAGACAATCTGTGTGGGCACTCAAAGTGACATGGA
>NZ_JBEAHS010000038.1:0-100544 GCF_040062505.1 Klebsiella sp. JN_Kp127 | reverse complement strand
TATCACCGACCAAATTCGAAAAGCCTGCTCAACGAGCAGGCTTTTTTGCATCTGTGGCCAGGGAGGATGAGAACCTCCGGGGGCAGGAGGTTCGACTTGTGTTCCGTAGGCCCGCGCAAGCGCAGCGCCGCCGGGCATCATCAGCGCGCTACTGGCCAAAAACCCCATCAAAATCACAAAAAACGTCTTTATCCCCATTTCCAGCCAGCTGTTCGCTATTTTGTGACATCTTCCATTGCATTTTTTTATCGATGAACAGATCTTTTTTCGCGAAGCTTATGGCTAAATGCAGCATTTTCCGCTGTGCGTTTTAACGTTCACGCTATTAATCGCTCACATATTGGTCACATAGTAAGAAATTTTTCTCATTTGCTGGCATTGTTTCCCACTGGGTGTCGCACCTTAATAAGGTCTTTATTCTGCATATTCGCCTGTAGCATAAATTTCTCTGCTGAAAATAGCGTCTTGAAGTTTTTTTAATCTTTGCCTGCCGTTTCTCACGCTGGATGTAAAACCCGGCTGGCTGTATTGACGTTTCCCCATTCTGTTGACAGATTGTAGGGCATGAGGGGCATTTCATGGAGAATCCGTACTGCAACTCAGTCGTTTTTGCGAAAGGAATCCCCATCTCTCTCTACGCCTTCGGGCACCACCGACCGGACCGGGTATATTCTAAATAGTTCGCGCTGCGGGAAGGCGGCAAGTTTGCGAATCCCCAGGAACATAGATAACGATGTGACTGGGATAATCGAGCGCAGCCAACGCATCCGTGGTTCGAAATATGACGAATAAAAATAAATAAAGGTCTGGCGGATATATGCAAACAACATCACAGTTTTGGAGCAGAATAATGAGTATTTCCTTGAAGAAATCAGGGATGCTGAAGCTTGGTCTGAGCCTGGTCGCCATGACCGTCGCCGCCAGCGTGCAAGCGAAAACCCTGGTTTATTGTTCAGAAGGCTCGCCGGAAGGCTTTAACCCACAGCTCTTCACCTCTGGCACCACCTATGACGCCAGTTCCGTACCCATCTACAACCGCCTGGTCGAATTCAAAACCGGTACGACGGAAGTTATTCCGGGACTGGCTGAGAAATGGGAAGTTAGTGCGGACGGTAAAACCTATACTTTCCACCTGCGTCAGGGCGTGAAGTGGCAGGATAATAAAGACTTTAAGCCAACCCGTGACCTGAACGCCGATGACGTGGTGTTCTCCTTCGATCGTCAGAAGAATACCAATAACCCGTACCATAAAGTTTCTGGCGGCAGCTATGAATACTTTGAAGGGATGGGGTTACCAGACCTGATTAGCGAAGTGAAGAAAGTGGACGATAAAACCGTCCAGTTCGTCCTGACCCGCCCGGAAGCGCCGTTCCTCGCTGACCTGGCCATGGACTTCGCTTCCATTCTCTCTAAAGAGTATGCCGACAACATGCTGAAAGCCGGCACGCCGGAAAAAGTAGACCTCAATCCTATCGGTACCGGTCCATTCCAGCTGCTGCAGTACCAGAAAGATTCCCGCATTCTGTATAAAGCCTTCCCGGGCTACTGGGGCACCAAGCCGAAGATCGATCGTCTGGTCTTCTCCATCACCCCGGATGCCTCCGTGCGCTACGCCAAGCTGCAGAAAAATGAGTGCCAGGTGATGCCGTATCCTAACCCGGCGGACATCGCGCGCATGAAGGAAGATAAAAACATTACCCTGCTGGAACAGCCGGGTCTGAACGTCGGTTATCTCTCCTTCAACACCGAGAAGAAACCGCTGGACGATGTGAAAGTTCGTCAGGCGCTCACCTACGCGGTTAACAAAGAAGCGATCATCAAAGCGGTTTACCAGGGCGCAGGCCAGGCGGCGAAGAACCTGATCCCGCCGACCATGTGGGGCTATAACGACGACGTCAAAGACTACACCTACGATCCGGAGAAGGCGAAGCAGCTGCTGAAAGAAGCGGGCCTGGAAAAAGGCTTCACTATCGACCTGTGGGCGATGCCGGTACAGCGTCCGTATAACCCGAACGCCCGCCGTATGGCGGAGATGATCCAGGCCGACTGGGCCAAGATTGGCGTCCAGGCCAAGATCGTCACCTACGAGTGGGGCGAGTATCTGAAACGCGCGAAAGCGGGCGAGCACCAGACCGTCATGATGGGCTGGACCGGCGACAACGGGGATCCGGATAACTTCTTCGCGACCCTGTTCAGCTGCGCCGCGGCGAAAGACGGCTCCAACTACTCGCGCTGGTGCTATAAGCCGTTTGAAGATCTGATTCAGCCGGCTCGCGCCACCGACGACCACAACAAGCGTATTGAACTGTACAAACAGGCTCAGGTAGTGATGCATGACCAGGCTCCGGCGCTGATCATCGCTCACTCCACCGTTTACGAGCCAGTGCGTAAAGAAGTCAAAGGCTATGTGGTGGATCCGCTGGGTAAACACCACTTCGATAACGTCTCTGTCGAATAATAAGCACGATGCCTGACCCCCTCTCCCCGCGTGGGAGAGGTGGGGGGCGTATTCCCGCTATTCCGGGGAATGCTTTTGTGAGCAATACAGACGCCCTGTCGCCAGGCGGGGCGTCACTAGAGAGAATCCGGGTTATGTTGCAGTTTATTCTCCGACGTCTGGGACTTGTCATCCCGACATTTATCGGTATCACCCTTCTCACCTTTGCCTTCGTCCATATGATCCCCGGCGATCCGGTGATGATTATGGCGGGCGAACGTGGTATTTCCCCCGAACGTCACGCGCAGCTGCTGGCCGAAATGGGCCTTGATAAGCCGCTGTGGCAGCAATATGCCCACTATATCTGGGGCGTGCTGCACGGCGATTTAGGCATCTCGCTGAAAAGCCGCATTCCCGTGTGGCAGGAGTTTGTCCCGCGCTTTAAAGCCACCCTTGAGCTGGGCGTCTGCGCGATGATCTTCGCCGTCGCCGTCGGCATTCCGGTGGGCGTGCTGGCTGCGGTAAAACGCGGCTCCATCTTTGACCACACCGCGGTGGGCCTGGCGCTGACCGGCTACTCGATGCCTATCTTCTGGTGGGGCATGATGTTGATTATGCTGGTTTCGGTACAGCTGAACCTGACGCCGGTCTCCGGGCGCATCAGCGATACGGTGTTCCTTGACGATACCCTGCCGCTGACCGGCTTTATGCTGATCGACACCGCCATCTGGGGCGAGCAGGGCGACTTTATTGACGCCTTAATGCATATGATCCTGCCCGCCATCGTGCTGGGCACCATTCCGCTGGCGGTGATCGTGCGTATGACCCGGTCGTCGATGCTGGAAGTGCTCGGCGAAGACTACATCCGTACCGCGCGCGCCAAAGGCCTGACCCGGATGCGGGTGATTGTGATCCACGCGCTGCGTAACGCGATGCTGCCGGTGGTCACGGTGATTGGCCTGCAGGTGGGCACGCTGCTGGCGGGCGCCATCCTGACGGAAACCATTTTCTCATGGCCTGGTTTAGGCCGCTGGCTGATCGACGCGCTGCAGCGTCGCGATTATCCGGTGGTGCAGGGCGGGGTGCTGCTGGTGGCGACGATGATTATCCTCGTCAACCTGCTGGTCGACCTGCTGTACGGCGTGGTGAACCCGCGTATCCGGCATAAGAAGTAAGGGGCCATCATGTCACAAGTTACTGAAAATAAAGTTATCGCTGCGCCGGTGCCCATGACCCCGCTGCAGGAGTTCTGGCACTATTTCAAGCGCAATAAAGGGGCGGTGGTTGGTCTGGTGTACGTGGCGGTGATGATCATTATCGCCGTGTTCGCCAACTTCCTCGCCCCGTATAACCCGGCGGATCAGTTCCGTGATTCGCTGCTGGCGCCCCCGTTCTGGCAGGAGGGCGGCAGCCTGGCGCATCTGCTCGGCACTGACGACGTGGGCCGCGATATTCTGTCTCGCCTGATGTATGGCGCGCGCCTGTCGCTGCTGGTGGGCTGCCTGGTGGTGGTCCTGTCGCTGATCCTCGGCGTGGTGCTCGGCCTGGTGGCGGGCTATTTCGGCGGGGTGGTGGACTCGATCATCATGCGCGTCGTCGATATTATGCTGGCGCTGCCGAGTCTGCTGCTGGCGCTGGTGCTGGTGGCTATCTTCGGGCCCTCCATCGTCAACGCCTCGCTGGCGCTCACCTTCGTGGCGCTCCCGCACTATGTGCGTCTGACGCGCGCGGCGGTGCTGGTAGAGGTGAACCGCGATTACGTCACCGCCTCCCGCGTGGCGGGGGCCGGCGCGATGCGTCAGATGTTCATCAACATTCTTCCTAACTGCCTTGCGCCGCTGATTGTTCAGGCGTCTCTGGGCTTCTCTAACGCCATTCTCGATATGGCCGCTCTTGGCTTCCTTGGCATGGGTGCGCAGCCGCCGACACCGGAGTGGGGCACGATGCTCTCCGACGTATTGCAGTTCGCGCAGAGCGCCTGGTGGGTCGTCACCTTTCCCGGTGTCGCTATCCTGCTGACGGTGCTGGCATTTAACCTGATGGGTGACGGTCTGCGTGACGCGCTCGATCCCAAACTGAAGCAGTAAGAGGTTCGAGATGGCGTTATTGAATGTAGATAAATTATCGGTGCATTTCGGCGATGAAAACGCGCCGTTCCGCGCCGTGGACCGCATCAGCTATAGCGTGAAGCAGGGCGAAGTGGTCGGCATCGTCGGGGAGTCTGGATCCGGTAAATCCGTCAGCTCGCTGGCGATTATGGGCCTGATTGATTACCCCGGCCGGGTGATGGCGGACAAACTGGAGTTTAACGGCCGCGATCTGCAGCGCATCTCTGAAAAAGAGCGGCGCCAGCTGGTGGGGGCGGAGGTGGCGATGATCTTCCAGGATCCGATGACCAGCCTCAATCCGTGCTATACCGTCGGCTACCAGATTATGGAAGCGATTAAAGTCCATCAGGGCGGCAATAAGCAAACCCGCCGCCAGCGGGCCATCGACCTGCTGAACCTGGTGGGCATTCCCGATCCGGCGTCGCGGCTGGACGTCTATCCGCATCAGCTTTCCGGCGGGATGAGCCAGCGCGTGATGATCGCGATGGCCATCGCCTGTCGGCCAAAACTGCTGATTGCCGATGAACCGACCACCGCGCTGGACGTGACCATTCAGGCGCAGATCATCGAGCTGCTGCTGGATCTGCAGCAGCAGGAGAATATGGCGCTGGTGCTGATCACCCACGACCTGGCGCTGGTGGCCGAGGCCGCGCATAAAATTATCGTTATGTATGCCGGTCAGGTGGTGGAGACTGGCGATGCGAAGGATATTTTCCGCGCGCCGCGCCATCCATACACCCAGGCGCTGCTGCGCGCGCTGCCGGAGTTCGCCCAGGATAAAGCGCGTCTGGCGTCGCTGCCGGGCGTGGTGCCGGGGAAATATGACCGTCCCAACGGCTGCCTGCTGAACCCGCGCTGCCCCTATGCTACGGATAAATGTCGTAGTGAAGAGCCGGCGCTCGCGGATCTCACTGGCGGCCGCCAGTCTAAATGTCACTACCCACTCGATGATGCCGGGAGGCCTGGATTATGAGTACGCAAAAGGCCGCCACGCCACAACCGCTGTTGCAGGCCATTGATCTGAAAAAACACTACCCGGTGAAGAAGGGGTTATTCGCCCCGGAACGGCTGGTGAAGGCGCTGGACGGCGTCTCCTTTACCCTTGAGCGCGGTAAAACGCTGGCGGTGGTGGGGGAGTCGGGCTGCGGTAAATCGACCCTCGGTCGTCTGCTGACGATGATTGAAATTCCCACCGGCGGCGAGCTCTATTATCAGGGGCAGGATCTGCTTAAGCACGACCCGCAGGCGCAGAAGCTGCGGCGGCAAAAAATCCAGATTGTGTTCCAGAACCCCTACGGTTCTCTGAACCCGCGTAAAAAAGTGGGGCAGATTCTGGAAGAGCCGCTGCTGATTAACAGCAGCCTGAGCAAAGAGCAGCGCCGCGAAAAAGCGCTGGCGATGATGGCGAAAGTGGGCCTGAAAACAGAGCATTACGATCGCTATCCGCATATGTTCTCCGGCGGTCAGCGCCAGCGTATCGCCATTGCCCGCGGGCTGATGCTCGATCCGGACGTGGTGATTGCCGATGAGCCGGTCTCCGCGCTGGACGTTTCGGTACGCGCTCAGGTGCTGAACCTGATGATGGATCTGCAGCAGGATTTAGGACTGTCCTACGTGTTTATCTCCCACGACCTGTCGGTCGTCGAGCATATCGCTGATGAAGTGATGGTGATGTATCTCGGCCGCTGCGTGGAGAAGGGCACCAAGGAGCAGATCTTTAACAATCCGCGTCATCCATACACCCAGGCGCTGTTGTCGGCGACGCCGCGTCTGAACCCGGACGACCGTCGCGAGCGGATTAAGCTGACCGGCGAGCTGCCGAGCCCGCTGAATCCGCCGCCGGGCTGCGCCTTCAACGCGCGCTGCCGCCGGCGCTTCGGCCCTTGCACCCAGCTTCAGCCGCAGCTGAAGGATTACGGCGGCCAGCTGGTGGCCTGCTTTGCCGTCGACCAGGATGAGAATCCGCAAAAGCCCCACGCCTGATGGCACGCTCCCGGTCCGATGACCGGGAGCTTCTCTCCCGCCGGAGATGAAATCCGACGATATCGCCTTTTATCGCAGTGAATGCCACGCTCTCGGAGCATTCTTCGTCGATTATCCGAAAAAATAAGACTTTCAGTCCATTTTTATAGAATTAAAGAGAAATTAAAATGGTTCAGGTTTATTCTTTCGCTTATCTGACGCTATGATTCTATCATCGCGAAATACCTTTATATAAAAACGAATGGGAAGCGCGGTGGTTGCGGGGCTTGAGGATGTACGCATACCTAAAAAATGGGGCTATTCTTCTCAAAGGGAAATGTTAGTGTAGCGATACTTCTGCCGTGGAATCACACCGAAAATCAAAATCTAAACTATTATAACCCTGTCAATCGTGTGTATTGGTACGTCTCCACCGGCGCTTTTTCTGCCATACCAGAGACGTCACGATATTTTAAATATACCCAGAAAATAACAACAAACTTAATATGAAATTTTTAAAATCATGAGGTTATCAATGAACCATTATGATGATCTGCAGCGCTTTCAGGAAAAAACGCGGACGCAAAACCTCAAATTTCAGGATCTTTCATCGCAAGCCGCCACGCGGGAGCATGGAGACTGGGCGATCCTCAATCAGCTGAATCCCGGCGCAGAGAAACCCTCTTCCCTGGCGCTGGGAGGCTCGGTCTCCGCGCCGTTGCCGCAGTCGGTGCCTGCGGATCTGTTCCGCCAGGTAGAGGCGGCCGTCGCAGCGGCGCCAGCCTCTGATCCTGTTGCGTCTGCCGCGCCAGCGGCCCCGCAGCCGGTCGTGGAGACCGCCGCAGCCGCGCCGGAGCCGGTCAGGCAGGAGCCTGCGGTGGCCCCTGCGCCTCCCATCCCGGCGCCTGAACCGGCAATGGCTCCGCCGCCGAGAATGGCCCCCCGACCCGCGCCTGCCGCCGAAAACTATGCCCATCTGTTCGCGGCGAAAAGCGCAGAGCCGGTGACGAAAAATAAAGACCAGCCTTTGAAATCACTTCTGGAAAGGATCGCAACATGCCGTTGATTTGCGTCTGTTCACCGAAAGGTGGCGTAGGGAAAACGACCCTGGCGGCCAATTTAGCCTATGCGCTGGCGCGGACCGGCAGCAAAGTTCTGGCGCTGGATTTTGACGTCCAGAACGCCCTGCGTTTGCATTTTGGCGTGCCGCTGAACGATGAGCGCGGCTACGTGGCGAAGGCGCTGGAAATGCACGACTGGAGCCAGTGCGTGCTGAGCGCCGGCAGCAATATTTTCGTCCTGCCGTATGGCGAAGTGAGCGAAGCGCAGCGTCAGGCGTTTGATGAGCAACTGACTCACAACGACCATTTTCTCCAGCGCGGTCTCTCCGCGCTGCTGAATTATCCCGGGCTGATCACCATCGCCGATATGCCGCCAGGGCCTTCGCCGGCGCTAAAGGCGCTGACGGGTCTGGCGGACCTGCATCTGATCCCGCTGCTGGCGGATACCGCCTCGATGTCGACCCTGGCGCACGTGGAAAAACAGCGCCTGACCGGCGCGGCGCTGAATCACAAGCATGGGCACTATTTCGTTATTAACCAAAGCGATAGCCGTCGCCAGGTCAGCCGGGACGTCACCAGCCTGATGGAAGAAAAACTGGGCGAACGACTGCTTGGCATTGTCCATCGTGATGAAAGCGTGGTGGAGGCCAATGCGTCGCAGAAGTCGATTCTGGACTTTAACGCCTCCTCGGCAGCGGCCTTCGATATTGAAATTATTGCTAAAAAAATATCTTCGCTGTTGGGTATCCATATTGGCGATGGCACGGTGCACAGCCAGCCACGCATGTCAGGGCTTTAACTTATTGCAGGGCTGCTGAATGAAAAAATCTCTTTTTTGGTTGCTGGCGCTGGTGCTCTCTCCGGTCGCCGTGCTGGTAGTGATCACGCCGATGGACAGCCAGAAGCAGTACATCTTTGGTCTGCTGAGCATTGGTATTCTGTTTCTGATGGGTTTCAGCAAACGGCGCAGCATCTCGGTGATCATGGTCGTCACTTCGCTGCTGATGTCCACCCGTTACATGTATTTTCGCCTCACGCAGACCCTGCACTTCAACTCAGCCATTGAAACCATTCTCGGGATGGGGCTCTTTCTGGCGGAAGTCTATATCTGGGTGATGCTGCTGCTTAACTATCTGCAGACGGTCTGGCCGCTGAAGCGCGGCATTGTTCCGCTGCCGGATGATATGAGCAAGTGGCCGACGGTCGATATCTATATTCCGAGCTATAACGAACCGCTGGAGGTGGTGCGTGACACCGTCCTCGCGGCACAATGTATTGATTATCCAAAAGATAAAATGAAAATCTATCTTCTGGATGACGGTAAGCGCAGCGAGTTTGCCGTGTTCGCCGCCGACGTCGGAGTGGGCTATATTACCCGCAACGACAACAAGCACGCCAAAGCGGGGAACCTCAACCACGCGCTGACCCTGACCCAGGGAGAGCTTATCTGCGTCTTCGACTGCGACCACGTCGCCACGCGCGTGTTTCTGCAGGCCACCGTCGGCGGCTTTCTGAAAGATCCGATGCTGGCGCTGGTGCAGACGCCGCACTACTTCTATTCCCCGGATCCGTTCGAGCGCAACCTCTCCGTCGGGCGCAATATCCCGAACGAAGGGATGCTGTTCTATGGCCCGATTCAGCAGGGCAACGATAACTGGAACGCCACCTTTTTCTGCGGCTCCTGCGCGGTGATCCGCCGCGAGGCGCTGGCGCAGATCGGCGGTTTCGCCGTCGAAACGGTCACCGAGGACGCCCATACGGCGCTCAAGTTCCAGCGCCTTGGGTGGAAATCGGCCTTTCTCGATATTCCGCTGGCGGCTGGCCTCGCCACCGAGCGCCTGGTGGTGCACGTTATCCAGCGTACCCGCTGGGCGCGCGGGATGACGCAGATTTTTCGCGTTGATAACCCGCTGTTTGGCCGCGGGCTGACCTTCCAGCAGCGCTTGTGCTATCTCAGCGCCATGCTCTACTACCAGTTCGCGCTTCCGAGGGTGGTGTTTGTCACCGCCCCGCTGGCTTACCTGCTGTTTAACCTCAATATTATTTACTCATCAGCGAGCCTAATCGTCTCTTATGCGCTGCCGCACCTCTTTCTCGCCATCTACGTCGGTTCGCGAATGAACGGCCGCTATCGCTACAGCTTCTGGGGGGAAATCTACGACATTGTGCTGGCTTTCCACCTGGTGCTGCCGACCCTGGTGACGATGATTTTCCCCAAGCGCGGCAAATTCAACGTCACCGATAAGGGCGGCCTGCTGGACGTCGGCTACTTCGATTTCACCGTGGTGCGCCCGCATCTGGTGGTGGCCTGCCTGCTGGCGCTGGGGGTGATCGTCGGCATCGTCCGGGCGATTGGCCATGACTACTTTGGCTCGGACCCCAACGTTATCGCCCTCAACGTCGGATGGGGGATCTACAGTCTGATCTTCCTGCTGGCGGCGATTGCCGTAGCGCGCGAAACGCGGCAGGTGCGGAAAACCATTCGTATCGATGTCGATATTCCGGTGGTGATCCATTACGCCAGCGGCATCGTTTCCCGCAGCCATACCGAGGATCTGTCGATGGGCGGTTGCCGCGTGGTGGCGCCGGATACGCGCCATCTGGAGGATGATATCGAAGAGATTGAGCTGATCCTGCAGTCCGGGGCTATTTCGATCCCGGCGCAGCTGGTCACCTCTGACGAGCGCTTCCTGCGCCTCAAGTTTGATGAAGATATTCCGCTTTCGCGCCGCCGTGAACTGGTGCGCGTGGTGCTGGCCCGCGCGGATGCCTGGATTAATCCGCCGCGCCCGCAGGATAACCCGTTCCGCTCCTTCTTCACCATTTTACGCTGCGTGTTCGAACTGTTCTGGCTGACGTGGAAAACCCGTCGCAGCCAGCGCAATCGGGCAACAGTGGCGAAAACGGCGCAGGAGGATGGCACGTTATGAAGCGATTAACGACGCTGGCGCTGCTGGCAGGGATGCTCTCTGCGCCTGCGCTGCACAGTGAAGAACCGGGCGCCGCCGCCCCGCTGAGCTTCCCGCAGCTCAACGGCGCGGCGGACAGCGAGCCAGGCGACGAACCTCCGGCTGCCTCGCCGGAGGAGGGCGCCTCTCCGGCAGCCCCCGCCACCGACGGCGATGCGGCGGCGACGGCCCCTGCGCCGGAGATGCCGGACTTACCCCCGCCGGTGAGCGCTACGGCCGCGCCGGAGGTCATTCCTGTCGCCCCGGTCTGGGGAGGCGACCTGAATCTGGCGCAGATGGGGATGCCGGACGGCATTATCCTCAGCGGCGGTCAGCGGCAGGGGGGCGTCAGCTTTACCCTGCCTTCCGATCAGGTGGTGATCCATTCGCAGCTCAGCCTTGCCGTTCGCGTATCGCCGGAAATGGCGAGCCGCAACGCCACCCTGCAGCTGATGCTCAATGGTCAACCGCTCGGCACCCTGCCGCTGGGCGCCGATGGCGAGGATGTCTCCCATTATCAGCTGGATATCCCGCCCGCGCTGATGGTCTCCAGCAATAATCTGAGCGTGAAGATCAACGATGGCGATACCCTGCAGTGCCAGCGTGACATTCATGATTCGTCGCGGGTCACGGTGCTGCCCACGTCGCATTTCAGCTGGGAAAGCCAGCAATTGAACATCAGCGACGACCTGAGCCACTTCCCGCGTCCCTTCTTCGACAGCATGCAGATGACGCCGGCGGACATCGCCGTTTCCTATGGAGCGAAGCCGTCGGCCGACGTCTTCAGCGCCGCGGCGCTGGTCTCCTCCTGGCTGGGTATCCAGGCGGACTATCGCGGCATCGCCTTCAGCGCGCTGCGCGACCGCCTGCCGGAACGCCATGGCATCGTGATTGGCCATCCGGGCGAGCAGGTGGGCGGTATGACGCTGCCGGAAACCGATAAGCCGCTGCTGCGCATCATCGCCAATCCCGCCAATCCGGCCTATAAGCTGCTGTTGATCGTCGGCAAAAACGATACCGCGCTGCGCATGGCTGCCTGGCGGTTAACCCGCGGTAACTTTGCGCCGCAAACCGCGACGCTGGATGTCGAGCCGCAGACCATCCCGGTTGGCAAAGCGTATGATGCCCCGCGCTGGATCCCCACCGATCGTCCGGTCAGGCTCAGCGAACTGCTGCGTAAGGATCAAAGCCCGACCGTCAGCGGCGTCTGGCATGAACCTTTACGTATCGCCTTCCGCGCCGCCCCGGACCTCTATCTGTGGGATGGCGAGACGATCCCGCTGCAGGTTGGCTACCGCTTCCCGTCGGAAAACTGGATCAATGAGGATAAGTCCCTGCTGAGCGTCACGCTCAATGGCACCTTCCTCAACAACCTGCCGATGAACAAGCAGGGGCCGCTGGAGAAAGTCTGGCGCCACCTCGGCGGGGATGCGCGCCAGGAGCGCTTTACCATCCCGCTGGCCCCCTACCTGATCTACGGCGATAACCAGCTGTCGATGTACTTCAATGTGGTGCCGAAGGACGATGTTCCGTGCCAGGTGCTGCTGAATAACAATATCAAGAGCCGCATCACTGACGACTCCTGGATTGATTTGAGCAAGACGCGACACTTCTCGCTGCTGCCAAACCTCTCCTATTTCGTCGGCGCCTCGTTCCCCTTCTCGCGGCTGGCGGACTATTCGCAAACGACGCTCCTGCTGCCGGCGGAACCGTCTGAGACCCAGGTGGCGACCCTGCTGAATCTGGCCGCGCGCTCCGGGAACGCGACCGGCACCGCGCTGGCGAATAACCGCGTCGTTCTCGGGATGCCCACCGGCGGCGGGGATTTGCAGTCGCTGCGCGAACGTGACGTGCTGGCGGTCACCGCTCTCGATCAGCAGGCCTTCAACCAGAGCCTGCTGGCCGATTCACCCTACCGCCCGGTGGATAATGTGCTGAGCGTCCGCGAGCCCGATCTGTGGCAAAAAGCGCAGCGCCGGCTCACCGGCGACTGGACCTCCGCCAGCCTCGACGCCGATCGCTACTTCTCGTCCAGCAGCGCCTGGCGCGGGTTTATCAGCTATCGTTCGCCGTGGAACCCCGCCCGGCTGGTGGTGGTGGCGATGGCCAGCAATGATGATCAGCTGGCGCGACTGAAAAACGATCTGGACTCGCCGCGCATCAACGCCGGGATCCGTGGCGATACCGCGGTGATCACCAGCGATAACGGGGTGCGCAGTTTCCAGGTGAGTACGCCGTTCCCCAGCGGTCAGATGCCGTGGTACATGATGGCGGTCTGGTATGCCAGCCAGCACTCCGGTTTCCTCGCCCTGCTGGGGCTGATTGCCACCTCGATAATGGGACTGGCGCTGACCGCGATGTTTAAACGTCACGCCCGTAAGCGTCTGGGTTCGGGGGATAACCAATGAAAAGAAAGATAACGATAACGATGAAAAGCTCCCGGCGGCTCACCACATTCTGCCTCACCGGCGCCCTGGCTCTCGGCGCCTCTGGCGGCGCGCTGGCGGCGGGTAACGACGCGGCGCTGCAGGCGCTGTTCGCCCAGGCCAACTATTGGCATGAGAAATCCCACGACGAGCTGGCGATGGAGTCCCTGCAGAAGGTGCTCTCGGTGGATGCCAACAACACCCAGGCGCTGTATCTGATGGCGCTCTGGTCGCAGCAGGGCGGCGATATGCAGGCGGCGGCGCAGTGGCGCGCGCGGCTGGCGAAAGCGGCGCCGGATAGCCCGGGCCTGCAGGATCTGGACAACGCCAAAAAGATGTCGCAGGTGCCGCAGGGCCAGCTCAGCCTGGCCCGCCAGCAGGCGCGCGGCGGCAATATCCCCGGGGCGCTGGCGACCTGGCGCAGCATGTTCAATGGCAATACGCCGCCTGCCGGGCTGGCGGCGGAATATTACCTGACCATGGCCAGCGACAAATCGCTTTATCCGCAGGCCATCAGCGAACTGCGGCAGTACGTGGCGCAGCATCCGCAGGAGAACGCCCCGCGGGTGGCGCTGGGCAAAGCGTTAACCTGGCGGGAAGAGACCCGTCGGGAAGGGATCGCCCTGCTCGAGCCGATGGCCAGCGGCAATAAAGAGGCGGACAGCGGCTTGCGTCAGGCCTTGCTCTGGCTGGGCCCGCAGGCCGGGGATGAGCAGTATTACGATACCTGGATGCAGCGGCATCCGCAGGATAGCGAAGTTCAGAACTACTTTCGTGAACGGCGCAGCGGTCAGGCGCGCGGTCAGGGCTACGCCAATCTCAACAGCGGCAATACCGCTGCCGCGAAACAGCAGTTTGAAGAGGTATTGCAGACCAACCCGCAGGATGCCGATGCGCTGGCGGGCATGGGCTATATCGCCCAGCGCAGCGGCGACTACCAGGCCGCGTCACAATATCTGAGCCGGGCGGCCGATCTCGGCGGCGACGCCTCGGCGACCCGCCGTCAGCAGGCGGCCGATGCCCTGTTCTACGGCCAGCTGGCGCAGGCCCAGCAGGCCTATAAGCAGGGCAATATCAGCCAGGCGCTGGCGCTCTCCGCGCCGCTGGCGCAGCAGAGCGGGGCGCGGGGCGCCTCGGCGAAGCTGTTTCGCGCCGATGTGCTGCGGCATAACAAAGATTTACCCCAGGCCGAGCAAACGCTGCGCTCACTGTTAAACGACGATCCGCAGAATGCGGCGGCGCGGGAAAACCTCTACTACGTGCTGCGCGAGCAGAATAAATCCGCCGAGGCGCAGGCGATGCTGCAGACGCTGCCGCAGAGTCTGCAGCAAAAACTGCAGCCGCGAGTGGTGGCCGGCGTCCCGGGCGACGCCCTGCGCCGCCAGGCCCAGGCGCAGGTCAGCAGCGGTAACCCAGCCGGCGCCATTGCCACCCTGCGCCAGGGCGTCGCCCGCTATCCGGACGATCCCTGGCTGCGTCTCGATCTGGCCCGACTGCTGCAAAAATCGGGTAACGCCAGCGAGGCCTCTTCGCTGATGTCGGCGGCCTATCGCCCCGGCGCCAGCAACAGCGCGCTGTATGCCGCCGCGCTGTTCGCCAGCGAAAACGGCGCCTGGCAGCAGGCGCAGACGCTGCTGTCGCGCATTCCCGGCGGCAGCCAGACCAGCGACATGCGCGATTTACGTCAGCGGGTGAACTACAACCTGCAGCTGGTGACGGCCGAAAACTACCTGGCGCAGGGCAATACCATCGCCGCCAGCAATACCCTGCGGGCGATGGCCTCTACGCCGCCGAAAGCCCCGGCGGATGCCGGCAAGCTGGCGCGGCTGCTGGCCGAGAGCGGCGACCTGACCACCGCGGTATCGCTGGTGCGCAACAATATCAGCGGCGGGGTGTCCGGCAACGCCGGCGATTACGCCGATCAGATCGCCGTCCTGAACCAGGCCGGGCTGACCGGCGAGGCGCAGAACCTGATCAGCAATCCGCAGCTGCAGGCCAGCAGTACGCCGACGCAGCTGGCGAGTATTCGCAATGGCTATGTGATCAACGAGGCCGATCGCCTGCGCGAGCAGGGCAATTACGCCGCGGCGTATGACAAGCTGATCCGCGCCATGCAAAGCGATCCGCAAAACACCGATCTGATGTTCGCCATGGCGCGGCTGTACCAGAGCGGCAAAATGAACAAAGAGGCCGGGGTGGTCTATGACTACCTGATGACGCGCGATACGCCGAACCAGGATGCGCGCGCCGGGGCCATCGACGTGGCGCTGTCGGCGGGGAACAACGATCGCGCTGAACAGCTGGCCGGCGGCTTGCGTCAGGATAACTCCCCGGATCGCCTGCTGCTGCTGGCGAGAGTGGCGGAGGCCCAGGGTCATCATCAGCAGGCGATGACCTACCTGCGCAGCGCCCGCGGCAAACTGCTGGGCATGCAAAGCACCAACAGCAGCGAAACGCCGACCGTCGGCGGGGTGCTGGCGGCGGATAACCCCTTTATCGGCGTGTCGCAAACGTCGGCGCCGACGCGGACGGCCTCCGCCTACGGCCAGTATATGCCGTGGCAGGTAGCCCAGTCGGCTGCCGCACCCGGCTCCTCGCTGCCGGGGATCCAGCGCACCGACCTGCCGGTGGACACCGCCCAGACGCGGATGCTGCGTCAGGTGGACACCATGATGGAGTCGCTGCAGGAGAAAACCGGCAGCTGGCTGCAGGGGGGAATGGACGTGCGCGGACGCGACGGCGAATCGGGCACCAGCAAGCTGACGGAGCTCAGAACGCCGCTGACCTGGTCCTCCTCGCCGTTTGGCGACTCGCGCTTTGACTTTACCGTCACCCCGGTGTCGTTAAACGCCGGGACCGCCAGCGGCGACGCCTGGCGTCGCTACGGCGCCAACCCGCTGGCCAATGCGGTCTCCAATATGGTGAGTACCGCCACCAGCGAACAGGCGGCGATCGCCGCGATGACCGAGGCGGAGCGGACGGCCTATTTTGCCAGCAATCCGGGCGCGGAGGCGTTAAGCGGCCTCGGCACCCTGAACGCGGCGGATTTCAATCCGACCACCAGCAGCGGGATGGAAAACCTGGCCAAGCTCGGGAGCTATGATTCGGGGCAGGTGGCCAGCTATCTCTCCTCGTCCAGCCGCAAGCCGAACGTTGACCAGACCAGCGGCTCGACCGATTCGCAGAAGGCCAACGGCGTCGAACTGGCGCTGGCGTTAAGCGGCGACGATTACCGGGTCGATATCGGCAGCACGCCGCTGGGCCAGGATCTTAATACCGTTGTCGGCGGGGTGAAATGGTCGCCCAAGCTGACCAACTATCTGTCGCTGATCCTCACCGGCGAACGCCGCTCGCTGACCGACAGCCTGCTTTCTTATGTCGGTCTGAAGGATGCCTATTCCGGGAAAAACTGGGGGCAGGTGACGAAAAACGGCGGCACCCTGCAGCTGAGCTATGACGACGGCGATGCGGGCTTCTACGTTGGCGGCGGCGGATACAGCTATCTCGGACAGAACGTCGCCAGCAACACCAGCATCAATGCCAATGCCGGGGTCTATCTGCGGCCCTATCATGACGAATACCGCCAGCTGCAGGCCGGGTTGAGCATGAGCTATATGGATTACTCCAAAAACCTCAGCTACTTCACCTATGGCCAGGGGGGCTACTTTAGTCCGCAAAACTACGTCAGCGTGTCGCTACCGGTCAGTCTGACGGAGAAATATGATAACTGGACCATGAAGCTCGGCGGCTCGGTGGGCTACCAGTCTTACAGCCAGGATAAGAGCGCCTATTTCCCGACCAATTCGGAGTGGCAGCAAACCCTGGAGACGGCGGTAAGCAACGGGTTTGCCAAGGAAGCCTACTATTCCGCGACCTCGAAGAGCGGCATCGGCTATACCCTGCGCGCCGGGGCGGATTACAAGGTCAACAAACAGATGACGCTGGGGGGCCAGATTGGCTATGACACCTTCGGGGATTATAACGAAAGCACCGCCGGGCTCTATATTCGCTATATGTTAGGAGATCATTGATGATGACGGAGAACAATAACCCGGTGGTGATGACCTGGTTTCAGCAGCAGCAGACGCCTGCCGGATGGTTCGATCTGTTGATTATTATGGTCGAAGGTATGCTCAATAATGCCGGCGAGCTGGAGAGCCAGCCGTTCCTGCGTCAGATGGGCGCTTCGCTGGCGGAGACCCATCCGCTGCCGGCGTCGGAGACCGTGGGGGAGCTGGAGGCGAATATCAACCGGCTGCTGACCCATTTCCACTGGGGGGTGGTGACCATCGACGTCGGCGAGGACGGCCTGCGCCTGCGCCATCAGGCGTTGCCGGTCAGCCGCGACGACGCGGGGCGCGTGCGCTGGTGCAACGCGTTCTGTGCCATACTCGAGGGGTTATATTCTCGCTGGCTGCAGAGTCAGGGAGGCAGTGCTCACGTGATATTGCAGCGTGAGCGGGTGTTCTCCGTCTCTGACGTTCAGTTTCTTTACTACCATCCATAAAGAGTGAATTTATGCCCCTGCGTGCTTTAGTGGCGGTGATAGTGACAACGGCAGTGATGCTGGTGCCCCGGGCGTGGGCGGATACGGCATGGGAGCGCTATAAGGCCCGTTTTATGATGCCGGACGGTCGTATCATTGATACCGCCAATGGCAATGTGTCGCATACGGAAGGCCAGGGCTTCGCCATGCTCCTGGCGGTGGCGAATAACGATCGCCCGGCGTTCGACAAACTGTGGCAGTGGACGGACAGCACCCTGCGCGACAAGTCTAACGGGCTGTTTTACTGGCGCTATAACCCGGTGGCGCCGGACCCGATCGCCGATAAAAACAACGCCACCGATGGCGATACCCTGATCGCCTGGGCGCTGCTGCGCGCGCAAAAGCAGTGGCAGGACAAGCGCTACGCGACGGCCTCCGATGCCATCACCGCCTCCCTGCTGAAATATACGGTGGTGACTTTCGCCGGTCGCCAGGTGATGCTCCCGGGGGTGAAGGGGTTCAACCGCAACGACCACCTGAACCTTAACCCCTCCTATTTCATCTTCCCGGCCTGGCGCGCCTTTGCGGAGCGGACGCACCTGATCGCCTGGCGGACATTGCAGAGTGACGGGCAGGCGCTGCTGGGGCAGATGGGCTGGGGGAAATCGCACCTGCCCAGCGACTGGGTGGCGCTGCGGGCGGATGGCAAGATGCTGCCGGCCAAAGAGTGGCCGCCGCGGATGAGTTTCGATGCGATCCGTATCCCGCTGTATATCTCGTGGGTCGATCCGCATAGCGCCTTGCTCGCGCCGTGGAAAGCCTGGATGCAGAGTTACCCGCGTCTGCAAACCCCGGCGTGGATCAACGTTAGCACTAACGAGGTCGCCCCGTGGAATATGGCCGGCGGCCTGTTGGCGGTGCGTGATTTAACGCTTGGCGAACCGCAGGAAGCGCCGCAGATTGACGACAAGGATGATTATTACTCCGCCAGCCTCAAGCTGCTGGTCTGGCTGGCGAAACAGGATCAGCGCTAGCGTGGTGATGGCTTTGCAGGCCTCTCAGCCCGTATGCCTGCGGGCTGAGAGGGAAAAGAAGGAACGTCTCACGATGTCAGGCCGCCAGCATGGGCGGCCTTGTCGCTTATTGCGGATAAGGCACCCAGCTTCCGCCATTCAGCTGGACATACGGCTTGCCCTGATACTGGATAACGATGGCGTTGGCGTTTTCGGACACCGCCGCGCTCTGCGGCAGGTTGGCGACATACTGCTGCCAGTTGACGCTCTCTTCGCTGAACATTTTGCCGTCGAGGGCGCGCACCACCAGCTCTGACACCGCCAGGTAGCTGCTGGGCTGATCGATGATAATCGGCGCGCCTTCATGCGGCGCCTTCATGCCGAAGAATTTCACCGCCGTCGGGACGTTAGTGATCGACGGGCTCGGGATATCCCGCAGGCCAGACACCTGCATCTTATCGCCCTTCAGCGCGCCGCCGTGTTCCGGCACCACCACCACCATCACCTTCCGCCCCGATTTTTCCAGCTCGGTGAAGAAGTTATCCAGGTCGTCAAACAGCTTTTGCGCGCGCACTTTGTAGTCCGCGGTTTTGCTTTGTCCCGGGAAGTGGTTGCCGTCATGCAGCGGCAGGGTGTTATAGAAGGTGGCGCTCCGCGGATTGCTGCTGGCCTCTTCGGTCTTCAGCCAGCGGTTGAGGACCGCCAGATCCTCGTACACCGGCGAGCCGTCAAACGCCTGCAGGCTGACCGGCAGACCGCTCTGGTCCATCAGCGGGCTCTGCATGCCGCCCAGCGAACGCAGCTCTTTCAGGAAGTCGCCGAACAGGCCGTTGTGGCCGAGCATCAGCTGCTGGTTGAAGCCGAGTTTCGCCAGGTTTTCAAACAGGTAGCAATCGGCGCCGGACGGCTGATACAGGTTGGTATGCGACAGCTGGCCGCAGCTGGCGCGCAGCAGGCGCACCGCCGCCGGTCCGCTGTAGGAGGTTGCGGAGTTAAAGTTTTTGAAGACGATATCGAAATGCTTCCACAGCGGGTGGTCCATCAGCCCGGCGGCTTCAATATCCGACCAGGAGAGCGAGCAGATATTGATCACCAGCAGGTCAAACGGCTGCGCATCCGCCGGCAGCTGGTCCGGGAACGGCGTCTTGCGCTTCTGCTCGGCGGCATAGAAACCGTTCAGCCAGTTGGTGAGATTGGCCGAGGTCGGCGGCTCGGTCTGCGGCGGAATATCGCTGCTGGCCGGGCTGGCCGGGCTGGACGCGGCGCCAGCGGCGGCGTTGGTCCCGACGTTGGCCGGCGCGGTGGCGGCGGCGGTGGTGGGCTGACCGGCAGGCCAAATGGTAAAGGCCGGCAGCAACGGGCTGACCGCCTGCCAGACGACCATCGCGGAGACAAACACGGTAACGCGCAGCCACTGGCTGATAAACAGCCATAGCACCAGTAAAACAAAGAAGGCGCCGACCATGCTCCAGTTGATAAAGCGGACAATCAGATCCCAGATATAGCTGGCGCTGAAGCCGGCGATTTGCGAGCCCTGGCTAAGAAGCGTCTCCGGCCCGGGCAGCCAGGTATCATGCCAGAACAGCGCGAAGCCGAGCGGAATGGCGATCCAGTGGCGGATGCGGTGCAGCTTTTCACGCGGGATCGGCACCAGCAGAAAGGCGAGAAACACCAGGTTCAGCATCGGGTGGAAATTGAGATACCCGGCCCACAGCAGGGCAAACTTGACCAGAAAGTATAAGTTCCAGCCGCCAAGGCCGCGCCAGTACTGCCAGAGCGGAAGCGGTGCCGCGGTCGTTTTTTTATTTGTCATTTATTCGCTTTGCCTTGCTTAACCGTTGTTCCCCGGCGTAATACCCCTGCCGGTTTCACGTAACGGGGTTTAAAGAACATCAATCTTAACGTCGTGCGGATCCGGCGCTGATAGTGGCGCGTCAGGTAGCCCAGCGGAAAAAACAGCAGGGCGCAGAGCACCACCAGTTGCAGAATATCGGCGATAGACATCATCAGGCTTGCTCCTCACGGGTGGTTAACCGGTGTGGTTCGGGATAGCGTCGCCAGTGGCGTCCATCATGGGTGGCGTTGATGGTTTCGTTTTTACCGACCGAGAGGGGCAGCGGCGTGTTCCAGCGCGCCGGCTCGACGCCGCGCATGATCACGATTTCCGAGAGGATCTGTTTGTCTTCAAACCACACCATACGGTTAGAAAAAATATCGCCGGTCGGCAGCGGGAAAATATGATTTAGCGCGGTGTCGAGGTCATTGATTCGGCAAAATGACAAGAACAGCACCAGCCGGTTATTGCCGATGGTCATAATGTCGCCCATCCGGTTGGGTTTGCATAACGTCAGCGCCTGCTCGACGCGCAGCCCCGGCGCCGGGCGCAGGGCCACCATCACGCCTTTGCTGTCGGCCGGCAGCAGGGTATTGGTCATCACGTTGTGCACCGCTTCGCAAAAGGCGTCCCATTTCTGATAGCCCCGCAGCTTTAACGGCTGGCTCCAGGTGAGCAGGGTGGCAAAATCTTCCGGGATACGCCGGGAGAACTTTTGGTTCTGTACGCTTTCAATCAGCGTCAGGCAGCGGGAAAGCGACGCGCTGTTGGGGATCACCAGGCTGGCGCCGCTGCTGAGCAGCAGCCGCTCATCGGTCGCGCGCAGGCTGGGGGTTTGTTCGCGGACAATAATTTTCAGCGCGGTGCCGCGCTGACGACGCAGGGTATGAATATAGCGCCCCAGCTGTTCAATTTGCGTATTCTGGGTAATGGAGAAGAGGATCGTCGCCGCCTGCGCAGTGCGCCCGGCGTTGAAGACCTCGTCATTGGTATCGAACAGGGTCCAGTATTCCGAGAGCGGCGGGGCGCCTTCGAGGACGCGCACATGGCTGAGGATCGCTTTTTCGTCGCTACGCGGCTGCACGCTGGTTTCAGCATCCTGCGCTAATCGCCAGCCGGCGTCGTCGTGTTGCACCATCAGCTGCTGCTGGGCGCTGATGCCTTTATCGCTTCCCCACCAGGCAATATCAAAAAGATGGCGGTCGCCCTGGTAGCGAATACTTGCCAGACCGGAAAGGGATCGGTACGCGCGTAATAACGGGGTGAGCTGCCGATCGATATCCTGGGCGGGATTGATCGCTAAGAACGTGCAGCGATGATATTGCGCCCAGCGACTGGTTTTTTCCACCCAGGCGCATAACTTTTCATTATTTATATTTTGCCAGGCATTTTCAGCGCATAGCAGAATAAACAAATAATTGCCAGGCTCGAGGGAGCAGACTAAATCACGATGTATTTCTTCCAGCGCCTCCGGGCGATTCGGCAGGGTAAACAGCGCGATATTATTCGGGCCATGAATGCAATCTAATGAAATGATATCATCAGGTTTATCACCCATGACCAGCGCGGCAACTTTGCTGTTTTTCGCCTGCGCGGCCAGCGTCTGATTAACCAGACTGACGGCATCGGCATAACGGTCAACGTTGAGCCACCATACCCCGCCGACCGGCATATGGCACACTTCAT
Organism: Klebsiella sp. JN_Kp127; assembly: GCF_040062505.1. Classification (NCBI taxonomy): domain Bacteria; kingdom Pseudomonadati; phylum Pseudomonadota; class Gammaproteobacteria; order Enterobacterales; family Enterobacteriaceae; genus Klebsiella; species Klebsiella sp. JN_Kp127. The sequence goes on along the minus strand of NZ_JBEAHS010000038.1, from coordinate 78,583 downwards.
CCCATAATGATGAAATACCCAAAGTAAATACACTATCCACGGCATCCCTCGTGCGCCCTGATTCACACTGGATAAGTTTACTAGCGAAACTGACAGAGTAAACCTAACATTGAAATTAAAGGTCATCAGTTTTAGCATGTACACCTGCTTTTTAAGGAAGCGCTGTATACGTCCTCTGGTTTAATAATAAATTTCGAACGGACAGAGATATGCCAGCAAAAGATCCTGTCGTACCCACGGACGCCACGCTGGGGTACACCTTTCAAAATGATTTTTTGGCGCTAAGCCGGGCATTTTCCCTGCCGGATATTGATTATCATGATATTTCGAGGCGTGAACAGCTGAACGCAGCGCTGAAGCGCTGGCCGCTGCTGGCAGAGTTTGCAGAGAAAAAATAAGGAAGCCGGAGATGGCTATTCTGGGATTACAGGGCGTGCGCGGGGGAACTGGCGTCACGTCCATTACGGCTGCACTCGCCTGGGCGCTGCAATTGCTCGGTGAAAGCGTGCTGGCGATCGACGCCAGCCCGGATAATATGCTGCGCTTTTTTTTCAACACCGATATCCATCATCAGGACGGCTGGGCCCGGTCGCTGCTTGACGGCCGTGACTGGCGCGATGCGGGTCTGCGCTATACGCAACATATCGATCTGCTGCCGTTTGGCCAGCTCAGCGCGGGCGAAAGAGAAAACGTCGACCAGCTGCTGCCCACCCTGGGCGCGATGACGGAGGCGGTACAGCAGCTGCAGGGCCAGTACCGCTGGCTGCTGCTGGATCTGCCGGCGGGCTATTCGCCGTTGACCCGCGAGCTGCTGACGCTCTGCGACCGCTCGCTGGTGGTGGTCCATCCCGACGCCAACAGCCATATCCGTTTGCACCAGCAGCCCTTTCCGGCCAACAGCGATATTCTGATTAACGATCTGCGGGTCGGCAGCCAGCTGCAGGAAGATCTCTACCAGCTGTGGCTCGAGAGCCAGCCGCGGATCCTGCCGGTGACCATTCACCGCGACGAGGCGATGGCCGAGTGCCTGGCGGCGAAACAGCCCCTTGGGGAGTATCGCCAGGACTCTCTGGCGGCGGAAGAGGTGCTGACCCTGGCGAACTGGTGCCTGATCCACTATGCCGGCGGGAGGCCGGTATGATCCGCCTCAGCACGCTGCTGTTGGCCCCGCCGGTGGGGGAACGGCTGCGCGCGCGCTATGACGACTACCGGCAGCATGGCGCCTCCTGGCTGTCGGCGTCGCTTGGCTGCCTGTGGGCATCGCTGGTCTGGGCGCTCATGCCGCTGGAGACGCCGCGCTGGCAGGCGATTCTGGCGCACCATGACACCTATTTCCCCCATATTAATCCGCACCGGCCACGGCTCCTGGATCCGCTGCGCTATCTGTTGCAATCCCTGTGGCTGCTGGCGACCCGCGTGCCGGAGCCGGAGAAAAAGGTCAACTGGCGTTCGCTGGCGGCGCTGGAAGGGGTGCACGGTCGCTACGCGCAATGGATGGAGAAACTGCCTGAGCAGGTTAACGCCCGCACCCGCCATCTGGATAAACAGAAAGAGCTGGCGCACCTCAATCCTAAACTGCGCCGGGCAATCCTCGGAGTGGTGACCTGCTGCTCGCTGGTGCTGGCGCTGATGTGTATTACGCAGCCCTTTAACCCGCTGTCGCAATTTATCTTCCTGATGCTGCTGTGGGGCGTGGCGCTGCTGGTGCGGCGCATCCCCGGCCGCTTCTCGGCGCTGATGCTGATCGTGCTGTCGCTGACGGTCTCGTGCCGCTATATCTGGTGGCGCTACACCTCGACGCTGAACTGGAACGACCCGGTAAGCCTGGTGTGCGGGATTATTTTGCTGTTCGCCGAAACCTACGCCTGGGTGGTGCTGGTGCTGGGCTACTTCCAGGTGGTCTGGCCGTTGAACCGCCAACCGGTGCCGCTGCCGGAGGACATGGATCTGTGGCCGACGGTGGATATCTTCGTCCCCACCTACAACGAAGATCTCAACGTGGTGAAAAACACCATCTATGCCTCGCAGGGCATCGACTGGCCGAAGGACAAGCTCAACATCTGGATCCTCGACGACGGCGGACGGGAAGCGTTTCGCCAGTTTGCCAAAGATGTCGGGGTGCACTACATCGCCCGTACCAGCCATGAGCACGCCAAGGCCGGTAACATCAACAATGCGCTGAAATACGCCAAAGGGGAATTTGTCTCGATCTTTGACTGCGACCACGTGCCGACGCGCTCGTTTCTGCAGATGACCATGGGCTGGTTCCTGAAAGAGAAAGAGCTGGCGATGATGCAGACCCCGCACCATTTCTTCTCGCCAGACCCCTTTGAGCGCAACCTTGGCCGTTTTCGCAAAACGCCGAACGAAGGCACCCTGTTCTACGGCCTGGTGCAGGACGGGAACGATATGTGGGACGCCACCTTCTTCTGCGGCTCCTGCGCCGTGATCCGCCGCGGCCCGCTGGACGAGATTGGCGGCATTGCCGTCGAAACGGTGACCGAAGATGCCCACACCTCGCTGCGCCTGCACCGACGCGGCTACACCTCCGCCTATATGCGTATTCCGCAGGCGGCGGGGCTGGCGACGGAGAGTTTGTCGGCGCACATTGGCCAGCGCATCCGCTGGGCGCGCGGCATGGTGCAGATTTTCCGTCTCGATAACCCGCTGTTTGGCAAGGGGCTGAAGCTGGCGCAGCGCGTCTGCTACGCCAACGCCATGCTCCACTTCCTCTCCGGTATTCCGCGCCTCATCTTCCTCACGGCGCCGCTGGCCTTTTTGCTGCTCCATGCCTATATCATTTATGCGCCGGCGCTGATGATCGCGCTGTTCGTGCTGCCGCATATGATCCACGCCAGCCTGACCAACTCGAAGATTCAGGGCAAATACCGCCATTCGTTCTGGAGTGAAATCTACGAGACGGTGCTCGCCTGGTATATCGCGCCGCCCACCTTTGTGGCGTTGATTAACCCGCATAAAGGCAAATTCAACGTCACCGCGAAGGGTGGGCTGGTGGAAGAGGAGTATGTCGACTGGGTGATCTCCCGGCCCTATATCTACCTCGTGCTGCTCAACCTGGTCGGCGTCGCGGTGGGGATCTGGCGCTTTATGTACGGCCCGGAAAACGAAATTCTCACCGTCTGGGTGAGTATTGTCTGGGTGTTCTACAACCTGATTATTCTTGGCGGCGCGGTGGCGGTCTCGGTCGAAAGCAAGCAGGTCCGCCGGTCGCATCGTGTCGAAATGAGCATGCCGGCGGCCATCGCCCGCGATGACGGCCATCTGTTCTCCTGCACCGTTCACGACTATTCCGACGGCGGGCTGGGGATCAAAATTCACAGCGACGCGCAGGTGCTGGAGGGGCAGAACGCCAGGCTGCTGCTCAAACGGGGACAGCAGGAGTATGTCTTCCCGGTGCGGGTCGCGCGGGTAAACGGCAACGAAGTGGGATTGCAGCTGCTGCCGTTGACCAACCAGCAGCATATCGATTTTGTGCAGTGTACGTTTGCCCGCGCCGATACGTGGGCGCTTTGGCAGGATAGCTTCCCGGAAGATAAGCCGATGGAAAGCCTGCTGGATATCCTCAAGCTGGGATTCCGTGGTTACCGTCACCTGGCGGAGTTTTCGCCGCCGTCGGTGAAGGTCATTTTCCGCGCGCTCACCTCGCTGGTGGCATGGATAGTGTCGTTTGTACCCCGACGCCCTGAACGCGCCGCGCCGACGCTCTCCGCAGACCCGGCAATGGCTCAACAATGATGATAATGCGATGAAAAGAAAACTTTCCTGGATGTGTGCAGTAGCGGTGGGCATGTGCAGCTGGTATCCGCTGGCCTCTTACGCGGCGCCGGCCGCCGTGGTGAACCCGGCTCCTGGCGTTCAGCCGCAGGCGGCCACCCCGCCCGCGCCGGTGACGATTGGCGAGCCGACGGCGACCCTCGCCGAACCGACCGCTCCGGCGGTGGTCGCCGAGAATATCCCGCAGCGGGAGGTGAAGCTGACCTTTGCCACCATCGCGCCGCCTCCGGGCAGCATTGTGCTGCGCGGCTCACGGCCTGACGCCTCGGTCGAATTCGGCATGCGCAGCGATGAGCTGGTCGCCAACGCGCTGCTCAATCTGGAATATACCCCGTCGCCCTCGCTGCTGCCCGTGCAGTCGCAGCTGAAAGTCTATCTCAACGATGAGCTGATGGGCGTTCTGCCCGTCACCAAAGAGCAGCTGGGGAAAAAGATCCGCGCGCAGCTGCCGATTGACCCGCTGTATATCACCGACTTCAACCGCATACGGCTGGAGTTTGTCGGCCACTATCGCGATGTCTGCGAAAACCCGGCCAGCAGCACGCTGTGGCTGGACGTCGGGCGCGAAAGCTATCTGGATCTCACCTACCAGTCGCTGAAGGTGCATAACGATCTGTCGCACTTCCCGGTGCCGTTCTACGATCCGCGCGACAACCGCCCGCTGACGCTGCCGATGATTTTCCCGGGTTCGCCGGCGGTGGCCCAGCAGCAGGCGGCGGCGATTATCGCCTCATGGTTCGGCAGCAAGGCCGGCTGGCGCGGCCAGCAGTTCCCGGTCTATTTCAACGAACTGCCGGATCGTAACGCCATTGTCTTCGCGACCAACGACAAGCGTCCGGATTTCCTGCGCGATCATCCGCCGGTCAACGCGCCGACCATCGAAATGATCGACAACCCGAACGATCCTTACGTCAAGCTGCTGGTGATTTTCGGCCGCGATGATAAAGACCTGCTGCTGGCGGCGAAGGGGATTGCCCAGGGCAATATTCTGTTCCGCGGCAGCAGCGTCACCGTGGACGGCATCAAAACCCTGCAGCCGCGGCAGCCATACGATGCGCCAAACTGGGTGCGCACCGACCGCTCGGTCACCTTTGCTGAGCTGAAAACCTATGAGCAACAGCTGCAATCCAGCGGGCTGGTGCCGGATGCCATCACCGTGGCGCTTAACCTGCCGCCGGATCTCTATCTGCTGCGGGCCAACGGCATCGATATGGATCTGAAATATCGCTACACCATGCCGCCGGTGAAGGACAGTTCGCGGATGGATATCAGCCTCAACGACCAGTTCCTGCAGTCGTTCAGCCTTAACAGCTCCCAGGACGTGAACAAACTGATCCTGCGCCTGCCGGTGCTGCAGGGGCTGCTGGACGGCAAATCGGAGGTCACCATCCCCGCGCTGCGTCTTGGGGCGGTGAACCAGCTGCGCTTTGACTTCCAGTACATGAACCCGATGCCCGGCGGCTCCATCGACAACTGTATTACCTTCCAGCCGGTGCAGAACCATGTGGTGATCGGCGACGATTCGACCATCGACTTCTCGAAGTATTATCACTTTATTGCGCTGCCGGACCTGCGCGTCTTCGCCAATGCGGGCTTCCCTTACAGCCGAATGGCTGACCTCGCCGACACCCTGGTGGTGGTGCCGAAGGCGCCGACCCAGGGCCAGGTGGAGACGCTGCTGCAGGCGCTGGGCGGCATCGGTTCGCAGACCGGCCTGGCAGCGATTAATCTGCAAATGACCGACGATGGCAACCAGATCAAGAATAAAGACGCGGATCTGCTGCTGATCGGCGCGATCCCCTCGTCTCTCAAGGACGATACCAAAATCAACCTGCTGGTCGAGGCGACCAAAAGCTGGGTGAAAATGCCGATGCGCCACTATGACCTGGCGAGCATTTATCCCGATGACGAGGCCCGCACGCCCAACACCCGCACCCACATCACCTCTTCCGGACCGATGGCGGCGGTGATTGGCTTCCAGTCGCCCTACAACGATCAGCGTAGCGTGGTGGCCCTGCTGGCCGACAGCCCGCGCGGTAATGAATTGCTGACCAACGCCCTCAACGACAGCGGTAAGCGGGCGGCGATGTTTGGCTCGGTGGCGGTGATCCGTGAATCCGGCGTCAACAGCCTGCGGGTGGGCGATGTTTACTATGTCGGCCATCTGCCCTGGTTCGAGCGCATCTGGTTCGCGCTCTCTAACCACCCGATACTGCTGGCGATCTTCGCCGCGGTCAGTATCGTGCTGCTGGCGTGGGTGCTGTGGCGCATGCTGCGCATTATCAGCCGCCGCCGCCTTAGCCTGGATGATGAATAAACGATGATGAAAGTACTTTGCGGCGCGGTGCTCTCCGCGCTGGTACTGGCGGCGGGCCAGGCGAGCGCCGCTTGCCAGTGGCCCGCCTGGGAGCAGTTTAAGAAAGCGTACGTCAGCCCCGAGGGGCGGGTGATCGACCCCAGCGATGCGCGCAAAATTTCCACTTCCGAAGGACAGAGCTATGGCCTGTTCTTTGCCCTGGCGGCCAACGATCGCGCGGGGTTCGACAAGCTGCTGACCTGGACGCAGAACAACCTGGCGGAGGGCGACCTGCGGCAGCATCTGCCGGGCTGGCTGTGGGGGAAAAAGGACGACGAACAGTGGACGCTGCTGGACAGCAATTCGGCATCCGACTCGGATCTGTGGATAGCCTGGGCGCTGCTGGAGGCGGGGCGCCTGTGGCAGCAGCCGCAGTACACCGAGACCGGGAAAGCGCTGCTGGCGCGGATTGTTGACGAAGAGACGGTGGCGGTGCCGGGCCTTGGCACGATGCTGCTGCCGGGAAAAGTCGGTTTTGCCGACGACAGCGGCTGGCGGTTTAACCCCAGCTATCTTCCGCCGCAGCTGGCCACCTATTTTGTGCGTTTTGGCGCGCCGTGGCCCACCCTGCGCGACACGAACCTGCGTCTGCTGCTGGAGACCGCGCCGAAAGGCTTTACCCCGGACTGGGTGCGCTATGAGAAAGGGAAAGGCTGGCAGCTGAAAACGGAGAAGCCGCTGATCGGCAGCTATGACGCGATTCGCGTCTACCTGTGGGTGGGCATGCTTCATGATGGCGATAAGCAAAAAGCGCGTCTGCTGGCCCGCTTTGCGCCGATGGCGGCGCAGACCACGGAGCAGGGGGTACCGCCGGAGAAAGTGAATATCGCCACCGGTAAAACCAGCGGCCAGGGGCCGGTGGGCTTCTCCGCGGTGATGCTGCCGTTTTTACAGAACGACGAGGCCCGGTCGGTGCAACGACAGCGCGTCGCCGATAACTATCCCGGCGCGGATGCCTACTACAGCGCGGTCCTGACGCTGTTCGGTCAGGGTTGGGATCAACACCGTTTTCGTTTCACTGCGGGTGGCGAATTACAACCTGACTGGAACCAGGAATGCGCAAGCTCTCACTAAGTTTACTCACGCTGTCCCTCGGCGTCGCGCTGCTGCCGTTAGCGCAGGCGGCGACGACGCCCGCCCAGGAACATCTGCTGGAGCAGGTGCGCCTCGGCGAGGCCAGCAATCGTGAAGACCTGGTGCGCCAGTCGCTATACCGTCTGGAGCTGATCGACCCCAACAACCCGGACCTGATTGCCGCGCGGATGCGCTATCTGCTACGCCAGGGGGATACCGCCGGGGCGCAAAAAGAGCTGGAGCGACTGACGAAGCTGGCGCCGGATTCCCCTGAGCTGAAGGCGTCGCGCAATGAGATGAAAAGCAACACCGGCGAGGGCCGTCAGGCGCTGCAGCAGGCGCGCCTGCTGGGCGTGGCCGGGAAGGTCGATGAAGCCATCGCCGCCTATGAAAAACTGTTCAGCGGCGTGCCGGATGATGTTGATGCCGCTATTGAATACTGGACGCTGGTGGCGCGCCTGCCGGCCCGTCATAGCGAAGGCGTCAGCCAGCTGAAAAAACTGAACGCCAGCGCGCCGGGCAACGTCAGCCTGCTGACGGCGCTGGCGAAGCAGATGTTTGCCGATAACAAACCGCAGGAAGGGTTCGCCTATCTGGCGGAAATGGCCCGCTCAGCCTCAGGACGCGGTATCGCCGCCGATATGTGGTTCAGCGAAGTGAAAAGCATGCCGGTGAGCAAGGCCAGCGTGCAGGCGTTGCAGCAATTCCTGCTGCAGTTTCCTACCGGCTCGGTGGCGGCGAACGCCCGCGTCCTGCTTGACCAGCAGCAGGCGCAGCTGCAGGATCCGACGTTCCGCGCCCGCTCGGAAGGGCTGGCGGCGGTCAAATCCGGAAATACCTCGCAGGCGGTGGCGGATCTGCAGAAAGCCGTTCAGGCCGACAGCCGCGACAGCGATGCGGTGGGCGCCCTCGGCCAGGCCTATTCCCAGCGCGGCGACCGCGCGCGCGCGGTGGCCCAGCTCAATAAAGCGATTGCCATGGATCCCGACAGCCCGAATCGCGGCAAATGGGACAGCCTGCTGCAAACCAACCGCTACTGGCTGCTGATCAAGCAGGGGGATAACGCCCTGAAGGCCGGTCAGCTTTCACAGGCGCAGAATTATTATGCCCAGGCGCAGCGGGTCGATCGGACCGACAGCTATGCCGTGCTGGGGCTGGGCGACGTCGCGGCGGCGCGCAAAGAGGCGGCGGCGGCGGAGCGCTATTACCAGCAGGCGTTGCGCCTGGATCGCGGGAATAATCTGGCGGTGCGCGGCCTGGCCAACCTCTATCGCGCCGAATCGCCGGAGAAAGCCAGCGCCTGGATCGCTGGTCTTCCTCCCGCTCAGCGGCGCAGCATCGATGATATTGAGCGCAGCCTGACCAACGACCGGCTGGAGAAACAAGCGCAGGCCCTGGAGAGCCAGGGCAACTGGGCGCAGGCGGCGGAAGTTCAGCGTCGGCGCCTGGCGCTCGAGCCGGACAGCGTGTGGATCACCTATCGTCTGGCGCGGGATCTGGTCAGCGCCGGCGAGCGCCAGGAAGCCGATGCGCTGATGCGGGCGATGGTCAACCGCCAGCCGCAGGATGCTGAACGGGTCTACGCCTCGGGGCTTTACCTGTCGGGGAACGACCAGGACGATCTGGCGCTGGCGCAAATCGCCGCCCTGCCGCGCAGCGCATGGACGGATAACATTCGTGAACTGGAGGCGCGTCTGCAAAGCGACCGGGTGCTGCGCCAGGCGAACCAGCTGCGCGACAGCGGCGAGGAAGCGCAGGCGATCGCCCTCATCAAACAGCAGCCGGCCTCGGTGCGCTATGACCTGACGCTGGCCGACTGGGCCCAGCAGCGCGGGGACAACCAGACGGCGATTGCCGACTATCAGCGGGTGCTGCGTCAGGAAGCCGACAACGGCGATGCGCGCCTCGGCCTTGCGGAAGTCTATCTGGCCGAGGGCGATAAACAGGCCGCTCGGGCGCAGGTCATGCAGCTGAAAGGCGCAGAGGCCGAATCCATGAATATGCAGCGGCGGGTCGCCCTGGCGCGAGCCGGCCTTGGCGATACCGCTGACGCCCAACAGATTTTTAACCAGATTGTGCCGCAGGCGAAGGCGCAGCCGCCCTCGATGGAGAGCGCGCTGGTGCTGCGCGATGCCGCGCGTTTTGCCACCCGGAACGGGGAGCCGCAGCAGGCGCTGACCCACTACCGGGAGGCGATGGTGGCCTCCGGCATCACCCCCGCGCAGCCGCAGGATAACGATACCTTTACCCGGCTGACGCGCAACGACAGCCGGGATGACTGGCTGAAGCGCGGGATCCGCAGCGATGCCGCCGACCTTTATCGCCAGCAGGATCTGAACGTCACCCTGGAACACGACTTTTGGGGATCCAGCGGCACCGGCGGCTATTCCGACCTCAAAGCGCATACCACCATGCTGCAGGTGGATGCCCCGCTGGCGGATGGCCGGATGTTCTTCCGCACCGACCTGGTCAATATGGATGCCGGCAGCTTTTCCACCCACAGCGACGGGAGCTACTCGCCCAGCTGGGGCACCTGCGGGGAGATCGCCTGTACCAGCGGCAGTAAAAATCAGACCGACAGCGGGGCCAGCGTAGCGGTCGGCTGGAAGAATGACACCTGGAGCGGCGATATCGGCACCACGCCGATGGGCTTCAATGTCGTCGATGTGGTCGGCGGCCTGAGCTACAGCAGCGACGTCGGGCCGGTGGGATACACGGTCAACGTGCACCGGCGTCCCATCTCCAGCTCGCTGCTCTCCTTTGGCGGGCAGAAAGACAGCAACAGCCATACCGGTACCACCTGGGGCGGCGTTCGCGCCGACGGCGGCGGTGTGAGCCTCAGCTATGACCGGGGCGAAGCGCACGGTATCTGGTCCTCGCTGGGGGCCGACTCGCTGACCGGTAAAAACGTGGCGGATAACTGGCGCGTGCGCTGGATGACCGGCTACTACTATAAGGTGATTAACGAGAATAATCGTCGCGTCACCGTCGGCCTCAACAATATGATCTGGCACTACGACAAAGATCTCAGCGGCTACACCCTCGGCCAGGGCGGCTATTACAGCCCGCAGGAGTATCTCTCGTTCGCTGTGCCGGTGACCTGGCGTCAGCGCACGGAGAACTGGTCCTGGGAACTCGGCGGATCGGTCTCATGGTCCCATTCGCGTACCCAGACGCAAGCCCGCTATCCGCTGCTGAACCTGATCCCGTCCGACTACCGGCAGCGCGCCAGCGAACTGACGGAGGAGGGCGGCAGCAGCCAGGGATTCGGTTACACCGCCAGAGCGCTGGTGGAGCGGCGGGTGACCAGCAACTGGTTCGTTGGCGCCGCGGTCGATATTCAGCAGGCGAAGGACTACACCCCGAGCCATGCGCTGCTTTACGTGCGTTATTCGGCGGCCGGCTGGCAGGGGGATCTGGATATGCCGCCCCAGCCGCTGGTGCCTTACGCCGACTGGTAGCAGAATAGGCTGAATTACGTCACAGAGCACCACTCCACGGCGCGCTTCGCGTATACTCGTGAGGCGTTGCCCACCGTCGGCCGCCGGGGAGGTCTCTCCGGCGTCTGCGCCACCGCGCGGAGCTATCCCGTCACTTCATCCCTCGCGGGCGTGGGCGAAGGATTTAAGTATATAATCAGCCTGAAACGACCGGGATTGAAGGATTAATGCCGGGTATGCATTCAGTATCAGTGGAGAACACCGTTGCGCGTCAGCCGTTCACTTACAATCAAACAGATGGCGATGGTCGCGAGCGTGTCCATGGCCTTTGTATTGGTTTTTTGCACTATTTTGCTGTTTCACTTTGTGCAACAGAGTCGCTTTACCACGGCCACGCAGTTAGAAAGTATCGCGCGATCCGTTCGCGAACCGCTGTCTGCGGCTATTCTGAAAGCCGATATTCCGGAAGCGGAAGCCATTTTAAGCCGTATCCAGCCTGCTGGCATCGTCAGCCGGGCGGATGTCGTCTTGCCCAACCAGTTCCAGGCGCTGCGGATGCGGTTTATCCCTGAGCGGTCGGTGCCGGTGACCATCACCCGGCTGTTTGAGCTGCCGGTGCAGATTTCGCTGCCCATTTATTCGCTGGAGCGGCCGGCCAACCCGCAGCCGCTGGCCTATCTGGTGCTGCAGGCCGACTCCTATCGCATGTATAAATTCGTCATGAGCGCCCTTGCTACGTTAGTGACTGCTTACTTACTTCTGGTGCTGATGCTAACGGTGGCGCTCACCTGGTGCATCAACCGGCTGATGGTTCGCCCCCTTCGGCGTATCGCCCGCGAGCTGAACGATCTCTCCCAGCAGGAGCGTCTTGGCCATCAGCTGACCCTCCCGCGCCTGCACCATGACGACGAGATCGGCATGCTGGTGCGCAGCTATAACCGCAACCAGCAGAGCCTGGTGCGCCAGCATGATGAGCTGTCCATCCAGTCGACCCGCTTCCCGGTCTCCGAGCTGCCGAATAAAGCCTTTTTGCTGGCGATGCTGGAGCAGACGGTGGCCCGCCCGCAGAGCGCCGCGCTGATCGTCGTCGCCTGTGAAACCCTGCAGGACGCCGCCGGCGTGCTCAAGGAGAGCCAGCGCGAAATGCTGCTCCTGACGCTGGTGGAGAAGCTGCGCGCCGCGATCCCGCCGCAGATGGTGCTGGCCCAGGTAAGCGGCTATGACTTCGCCATTCTCGCCGATGGCCTCGCCGAATCCTGGCAGGCGGTGACGATAAGTAAGCAAGTGCTCACTATTATTAATGAACGTTTACCGCTGCATGGTCTGCAGCTGCGGCCCTACGCCAGCGTTGGGATCGCCATGTTCCACCCCGGTCTCAGCGCCGAACAGTTTTACCGGCGCGCGGTCTCGGCCGCGGTCACCGCAAGACGCAAAGGTAAAAATCAGATTGAGTTCTTCGATCCCGAGCAGATGGAAAAGGCTCAGCGCCGCCTGATGGAAGAGCACGAAATTATGACCGCCCTCGACAACCAGCAGTTCGCGATCTGGCTGCAGCCGCAGGTGGCCTGCGCCAGCGGCGAGCTCTGCGGCGCCGAGGTGCTGCTGCGCCAGCGGCAGGCGGATGGCAGCTGGTCCCTACCGCCGGCGCTGATTGAGCGCATTGAGTCCTGCGGGCTGATTATCCCGGTCGGCTACTGGGTGATGGAAGAGGCCTGCCGCCAGCTGGCCGCCTGGCAAAGCCAGGGCATTATGCTGCCGCTGTCGGTCAATGTTTCCCTGCTCCAGCTGCTGGAGCACGACCGTGGCGAGGAGATGCTGAAGCTGATCGCCCGCTACCGCATTGCGCCGGGCACCCTCATCCTTGAGGTGACGGAGAGCTGCCGGATGGACGATCCGCAGGATGTGATGGCGCGGTTGCGGCCTCTGCGCGAGGCCGGCGTGCGGATTGCGCTGGATGATTTTGGCATGGGTTATGCCGGGTTGCACCAGCTGCAGCAGATGAAGGCTCTGCCGGTGGATATTCTGAAAATTGATAAGGTATTCATCGATATGCTGCCGGAGGATGTCAGCATGGTGCCGGCGATAATCCAGCTCGCGCGCGGCCTGTCGCTGCGCATTGTGGCGGAAGGGGTGGAAACGGAAGACCAGTCTCGCTGGTTGCAAGCCGCCGGCGTCGAGGTGCTCCAGGGCCACCTGTTCGGTTGCGCTTTACCGCAGGAGGCGTTCATCGCCCGCTATTTATCCCCGGTCCGCGAAGATGCAAATTTGTAAATGTTTTGTTGACTTGTGCGAGTCAGCTCAAAGATTTTAACAATCGCGTTGCACTTTCGACGTTAGTTATTTCTGAAATGTTTCCAGGGTGTTATTTTTAAGCCACAGACGCCAAATATCCCTTCTTGCTCTGTGGTTATTCCCAAAGGACACCCTATGAAAACCTCTATCTTTAAAAGCCTCTATGTCCAGGTTCTGACGGCCATAGCGATCGGTATTCTGCTGGGCCATTTTTACCCGGAACTGGGCGCGCAAATGAAACCCTTCGGCGACGCCTTCGTTAAGCTGATTAAAATGGTGATTGCTCCGGTTATCTTCTGTACCGTCGTGACGGGGATCGCCGGAATGGAGAGCATGAAAGCCGTTGGCCGTACCGGGGCGGTGGCGTTGCTCTATTTCGAAGTGGTCAGCACCATCGCGCTGATTATCGGTCTGGTTATTGTCAACGTGGTGCAGCCGGGGGCCGGGATGAACGTCGACCCGTCGACGCTCGATGCGAAAGCGGTGGCGGTGTACGCTGAGCAGGCGAAAGACCAGGGGGTGGTGGCCTTTTTACTGGATGTGATCCCGGGCAGCGTCATTGGCGCCTTCGCCAGCGGCAACATCCTTCAGGTTCTGCTGTTCGCCGTTCTGTTTGGCTTTGCCCTGCATCGTCTGGGCAGCAAGGGCCAGCTGATTTTCAACGTCATTGAAAGTTTCTCGCAGGTCATCTTTGGCATCATCAATATGATCATGCGCCTGGCGCCGATCGGCGCCTTCGGGGCCATGGCCTTCACCATCGGTAAATATGGCGTCGGCACCCTGGTGCAGCTGGGCCAGCTGATCATCTGCTTCTATATCACCTGTATCCTGTTCGTGGTGGTGGTGCTGGGGTCAATCGCCAAAGCCACCGGCTTCAGCATCTTTAAATTTATCCGCTATATCCGCGAAGAGCTGCTGATCGTGCTGGGGACATCTTCATCCGAATCGGCGCTGCCGCGCATGCTCGACAAGATGGAGAAGCTCGGCTGTCGTAAATCGGTGGTGGGCCTGGTGATCCCGACCGGCTATTCGTTCAACCTCGACGGCACCTCTATCTATCTGACGATGGCGGCGGTCTTTATCGCCCAGGCGACCAACAGCCATATGGATATTTTCCATCAAATCACCCTGCTGGTGGTGCTGCTGCTCTCCTCGAAAGGGGCGGCGGGAGTGACCGGCAGCGGCTTCATCGTGCTGGCGGCGACCATCTCGGCCGTCGGGCATTTGCCGGTGGCTGGCCTGGCGCTGATCCTCGGTATTGACCGCTTTATGTCCGAAGCCCGTGCGCTGACTAACCTGGTGGGTAACGGCGTCGCCACGGTGGTGGTCGCGAAATGGGTTAAAGAACTCGATGCCAAACAGATGGATGATGTGCTGAATAACCGTGTTCCCGCGAACAAAACGCACGAATTATCCTCTTAAATCCTCCTCTTAGGCCCGTACTCCCTTGCTGGAGTACGGGCTCCTGCGCATAATTAGAGGTCATTTCCGCCCGGCGGGAATGACACGAAATGATTATTTTACGTTGTCATGCGACATTTTCGTCTCCGTGTGGTCTAACCGACGTATTTCACTCTCACTTTTTTCGGCAGCCCGTCAGTGGGATGCTGTTGTAACCAGGAATGTTCATCAGGGGTTCACATGCAGGGCACAACAATTAAACTCTTAACGGGCGGTTTGCTGATGGTAGCGGCGGCCGGTTATGTGCAGGCAGAAGCGCTCCAGCCTGATCCGGCCTGGCAACAAGGGACCTTAGCGAATGGGTTGTCGTGGCAGGTGCTGGCCACGCCGCAGCGTCCCAGCGACCGTATCGAAGTCCGTCTGTCCGTGAATATTGGCTCGCTGAGCGAAAGCACTCAGCAGAGCGGTTTCAGCCGTTTTATTCCCCGTCTGGCGTTGACGCAAAGCGGCAGCCTGCCGACGATGCAGGCGCGCTCGCTGTGGCAGCAGAGTATTGACCCGAAGCGTCCTCTGCCGCCGGCCATCGTCTCCTACGATTACACGATGTTTAATCTCAGCCTGCCGAATAACCGCAACGATCTGCTGAAAGAGGCGCTGAGCTGGCTGGCGGACGCCAGCGGTAAACTGACCATTACGCCTGAATCGATCAATCACGCGCTGCAGGGCAACGACATGGTGGCGACCTGGCCGCTGGATACCAAAGAGGGCTGGTGGCGCTATCGCCTCAAGGGCTCCACCATGCTGGGCCACGATCCGGCCGCGCCGCTGAAGCAGCCGATCGACGTGGCGCATCTGAAAGACTTTTATCAAAAATGGTACACCCCCGACGCCATGACGCTGATCGTGGTGGGTAACGTCGACAGCCGCAGCGTCGCTGAGCAAATCAGCAAAACCTTTGGCGATCTGAAGGGCAAGCGGGAAACGCCCGCGGCGGTGCCGACCTTATCGCCGCTGCCCACCGTGCCGGTCAGCATCATGACCAGCGCCGTGCGCCAGGACAAACTGTCCATCATGTGGGACGCCCCCTGGCAGCCGATCCGCGACTCCGCGGCGCTGCAGCGCTACTGGCGCGACGACCTCGCCCGCGAAGCGCTGTTCTGGCACGTGCAGCAGAGCCTGAGCAAAAATAACGTCAAGGATATTGGTCTTGGTTTTGACTGCCGGGTGCTCTATCAGCGCGCGCAGTGTGCCATCAACATCGAATCGCCGGGCGAGCGCCTGAATAACAACCTGAGCGTGGTCTCGCGCGAGCTGGCGAAAGTGCGCGACAACGGCCTGCCGCAGGAGGAGTTTGATGCGCTTATTGCTCAGAAAAGCCTCGAGCTGCAGAAGCTGTTTGCCACCTATGCGCGCACCGATACCGACATTCTGATGAGCCAGCGCATGCGCTCCCTGCAAAATCAGGTGGTGGATATCGCGCCGGAGCAGTACCAGAAGCTGCGTCAGGAGTTCCTCAACTCCCTGACGGTGGACATGCTGAACCAGTACCTGCGTCAGCAACTGTCTCAGGATATGGCGCTGGTGTTGCAGCAGCCGAAAGGCGAACCGGAATACAACATGAAGGAGCTGCAGGCCACGTGGGAAAAACTGATGGCGCCGAGTCCGGCGACCGCAGCGACCAGCGGCAGCGCCGATACGGTTGACGCCCACAGCGAGGCCAGCGACATCCCGTCGGGGCAGTAACCTGACGCCTCTCCGGCGCGCCAGCGGCGGCCGGAGAGCGCTTACAGGTGAGGATTATTGCGGCATTGCTTCCCGGGGGATAATCGCCCCGCGATACTGGATCACCGTGCTGGCGGTCAGATGTCCGCGTCTGGCGGCGGATTCAGCATCGCCGCCGGTCAGGCGCACGGCCAGATAGCCGGCGCTGAAGGAGTCGCCGGCGGCGGTGGTATCCACCACTTTCTCTTTGGCCAGTTTGACGGCCGGCACTTCCCGCAGCGGTTGCCCGCTCACCGAGACCAGGCAGGCATCCGCTCCGCGCTTCACCACCACCTCTTCCACGCCGGCGGCGTGGGTGCGGGCGATCACCTCGGCGACCGGTTTTTCCCCCCACAGCGCGTCTTCATCATCGAGGGTCAGAAACGCGATATCGGTGCAGGCGAGCATCTCCTGATAGACCTGCTGCGTCTCCGCCTGGCTGGCCCACAGGCGCGGGCGATAGTTGTTGTCGAAGATCACCTTGCCGCCGTTGCCGCGGCACTCACG
The DNA here is from genome assembly GCF_040062505.1 of Klebsiella sp. JN_Kp127. Classification (NCBI taxonomy): domain Bacteria; kingdom Pseudomonadati; phylum Pseudomonadota; class Gammaproteobacteria; order Enterobacterales; family Enterobacteriaceae; genus Klebsiella; species Klebsiella sp. JN_Kp127. The sequence goes on along the minus strand of NZ_JBEAHS010000038.1, from coordinate 61,957 downwards.
CAGCAGCGTGAACAGCCTGGCACGACTGGCCGGGCTGAGAATGGCGAGGCTGATGCCGCTCAGGTAGAGATAGTCGAACGTGGCCAGCTCTTCGCAAATCGCCGCCGCGCGATCGCTCTGCAGCCAGAATTTTGCCGCCGCCTCGTTGCGCCAGTAGTAGAAGGTGCGCTCGCCGGTGTCATCGGTTTCAATGTAATACAGCCCCGGCAGGCGGTCGGCCATCCGCTGGATCAGGCTGGTGTTGACGTTTTCCTGCTGCCAGCTGTCGAGCATCTGCTGGCTGAACCCATCGGTTCCCAGCGCGGTGACGTAGTGGACGCTCAGCGCGCTGGCATCCGTCTGCCGCGCGATATAGACCGAGGTGTTTAAGGTATCGCCGCCAAAGCCGCGGTTAACGGCCCCGTTCTTCTCTGACAGCTCAATCATGCATTCGCCAATGACGGCAATTTTTTTAGACATAGCCAGAACCTGCAATGGAATCGATATAAGCGCTAGTGTGCGCTGCGCTGTTTTGCTGGTCAATCATATTAAAACATCGTTCCATTATTTTTTTGACCTGACGCGCGTAATGTGACGAAAAGCGCATTTCCAGGAGAAACGCCGCTTTTTGACTATATTCAGGACTGACGTGATGCAAAAGGAGCGGAGTAGGGATGAGCAGAACCCGTAAAACGTTGGTTATCATCACAGGAACGATACTGTTGCTGATCGTTCTCTTCTTTATCGTGTTGGCCACCTTCGACTGGAACCGGCTGAAGCCGACGATTAATCAAAAAGTGTCTGCCGAGCTGAACCGCCCGTTCGCCATCCGCGGCGATCTCGGCGTGGTCTGGGAGCGGCAGCCGGAGGAGCGCGGCTGGCGCAGCTGGATCCCGTGGCCCCATGTGCACGCGGAAGATATCGTGCTGGGCAACCCGCCGGCCATTCCCCAGGTGACCATGATCCACCTGCCGCGGGTGGAGGCGACCCTCGCCCCGCTGGCGCTGCTGAGCAAAACGGTGTATCTGCCGTGGATCAAGCTGGAACAGCCCGACGTGCGGCTGATCCGCCTGGCGGAAGACAACAATAACTGGACCTTTCAGCTGGCTGGCGATCAGCGTGCCGCGGGGGACAGCGCCCCCTCCAGCTGGTCTTTCCGCCTCGATAACATTCTCTTCGATCGCGGGACTATCGCCATTGATGACAAGATCACCCGCAGCGATATCACCATCCTCGTCGATCCCCTCGGCAAACCGCTGCCGTTCAGCGAAGTCACTGGCACGAAGGATCGGCATAGCGCGGCGAAACCAGGCGACTACGTCTTTGGCCTGTCGCTGAAGGGCCGCTATAAGGACCAGCCGGTCACCGGCAACGGTAAAATCGGCGGCATGCTGGCTCTGCGCAGCGCAAGCACGCCTTTCCCGCTGCAGGGCGACTTCCGCTCCGGCAATACGCGGGTGGCGTTCAGCGGCACGGTCAGCGATCCGCTCAACGTCGGCGGCATTGACCTGCGGCTGAAATTCGCCGGCGATTCGCTGCGCGATCTCTACGACCTGACCGGCGTGCTGCTGCCGGAGACGCCGTCGTTCTCCACCGACGGCCGTCTGCGCGCCGACTTTAAGCAGAAAAACAGCATGCGCTTTGACTATCAGAATTTTAACGGCCGGATCGGCGATAGCGACATTCATGGCTCCCTGACCTATACCACTGGCAAACCGCGGCCGAAGCTCAGCGGCGACATGGAGTCGAAGCAGCTGCGGCTGGCGGATCTCGGGCCCTTAATCGGCGTCGACTCCGGCAAAGGGACGAAGAAAAGCGCAGTGCGCCAGGCAGGCGATCGGCCGCAGCCGGCGGGTAAAGTGCTGCCGGCGGACCGCTTTGAAACCGATAAATGGCAGGTGATGGATGCCGATGTGCGCTTTAAGGGCCGGAGAATTGAGCACGGCGGTACGCTGCCGATCAGCGATCTGGCGACCCACGTGATCCTGGAGGATGGCGACCTGCGCCTGCAGCCGGTGCGCTTTGGCCTGGCCAACGGGTCGATTGCCGGCAGCGTGCACCTGCAGGGCGATAAAAAGCCGCTGCAGGGTGAGGCCAATCTGCAGGCGCGGCGCCTGAAGCTGAAGGCGCTGATGCCGAACGTCGAGATGATGCAGAAAACCCTCGGCGAGATGAATGGCGACGTTCAGCTGCGCGGCAGCGGCAACTCGGTGGCGGCCCTGCTCGGCAACAGCAACGGCAACCTGAAGCTGCTGATGAATGACGGCCTGATCAGTCGCAACCTGATGGAAATTCTCGGCCTTAACGTCGGCAACTACCTGATCGGCCAGATTTTTGGCGATGAGGAGGTTCGGGTGAACTGCGCGGCGGCCAATATCGACGTGACCAACGGCGTCGCCCGGCCGCAGATTTTTGCCTTCGATACGGAAAACGCGCTGATCAATGTGACCGGGACCGCCAGCTTCGCCTCCGAGCAGCTGGACCTGACCATCGATCCGGAAAGCAAAGGCTTTCGGGTGATCACTCTGCGTTCCCCGCTGTATGTTCGCGGCACCTTTAAATCGCCGCAGGCGGGGGTGAAGGCCGGGCCGCTGATTGTCCGCGGCGCGGTAGCGGCGGCCCTGGCAACCCTGGTGACGCCGGCTGCCGCGCTGCTGGCGCTGATATCCCCGGCGGAGGGCGATAGCAACCAGTGCCGGACCATATTGTCGCAGATGAAAAAGTAGGGGAGAGCCCTGACGCCAGCGGCGTCAGGGCGAAGGATCACAACGACTGGTGGCGGGTCTCGTGGGTCAGCAGCAGGGCGATCAGCGTCAGCGCCGCCATCGCCGCCAGATAGGTGCCGACCGCCGCGAGGCCATAGTTGCCCTGCAGCCAGGCGGCAATGTACGGCGCGACCGAGGCGCCGAGGATCGACGACACGTTATAGGAGAACGACGCCCCGGTGTAGCGCACTTCCGTCGGGAACAGCTCCGGCAGCAGCGCGCCCATCGGGCCAAAGGTCAGTCCCATCAGGCTTAAGCCCAGCAGCAGGAAGGCAAAAACCAGCAGCGGGTTACCGGAACCCAGCAGCGGTTTAAAGGCGAACAGGGCGAACAAAATAATCATCGTGGTGATGATAATCATGCTCTTACGACGACCAAAGGCGTCCGCCAGCAGGCCGGCGATCGGCACCATCACGCCAAAGCCAATCACCGCCATCATCAGCATCCACAGCACTTCGTTACGCGGCAGGCCCAGGCCATTCGGCGCCGCGCCGGTGCTGAAGGTCATCGAGTAGACGGTCATGATGTAGAACAGGGTATAGGTTGCCAGCATGATGAAGGTGCCCAGCACCGTCACGCGGACGTGTTTGGTCAACAGGGTACCCAGCGGGATTTTGACCTGTTTTTTCGCCGCCGCCACTTTGGCGAAGACCGGGGTCTCATGCAGCGAAACGCGAACATACAGACCGATGATCACCAGCACCGCGGAGAAGATAAACGGCACGCGCCAGCCCCACTCCATAAACTGCTGATCGGTTAACAGCCAGGAGAGCAGCAGGAAGGTGCCGTTGGCGAAGAAGAAGCCGATCGGCGCGCCCAGCTGCGGGAAGGAGCCATACAGGGCGCGCTTGCGCGCCGGGGCGTTTTCCGTTGCCAGCAGCGCTGCGCCGCCCCACTCCCCTCCGAGGCCAAGTCCCTGACCGAAGCGCGCCAGCGCCAGCAGCATCGGCGCGACAATGCCAATGCTTTCATAGCCGGGCAGCAGGCCGATCACCACAGTGGAGATCCCCATGGTTAACAGCGAGGCCACCAGGGTGACCTTCCGGCCGACACGATCGCCGAAGTGGCCGAACAGCGCGGAGCCTATTGGCCGGGCGACGAAGGCGATGGCGAAGGTGGCCAGCGACTGCAGGGTGGCCGCGGCGGCATCGCCCTGCGGGAAGAAGATATGCGGGAAGACGATGACCGCGGCAGTGGCATAAATGTAGAAGTCGAAAAACTCAATGGCGGTGCCAATGAGCGAGGCGACAACGACTTTATTGCGTGAGTTGACCGGGGCGGTTTCCTGCGTGTTTTCGAGTGTGGTGGCTGTGGCTTGCATAGATCTTTCTTATTTTTGCGCGAACGAAAAGCCATATAGCCACAGCCATCGGGACATTTCAATCTGTAACAAACGCGGAAAATGAGCAAAAAAGAGGCAAAAAGCGGATAATTTTTACGCCAGAAAAAATAGTTCTATGAAATGCTTCACACAATTAAAAAGATAGAGAATAAAACCAGTTTTTCGTTAAATAAAAGTTACGTCCTGGATTTATCTGCTGAAATCAAGCGCGAGGATGAATTTTGCCTCTTTTATTCATCCTCGCAATACCTCAGCGGTGGGTTTTGCCCGGCATCCGCCGGTCGTCTTTATACTCCGCGGTGGCGATCCACGCGGCGCAGAACAGCGTCAGGCGGGCAAAGAAATAGAAAAAGGCCATCAGCCCCAGCACCGATCCGAACGCTGCCCCGGAAGGGGATTTCACCAGCGCCGGCAGCGTCCAGGTCATGACGATTTTGATGATTTCAAAGCCAATCGCCGCGATAAGCGTGCCGCGAAACAGGGCTTTGCGCCGCGGACGGTGGCGCGGCAGCCGCCAGAAGATCCAGAAAAAGAGCAGATAGTTGGCAAAAATCGAGATGGCGAGACCGATCAGCCGCCAGGCGGGTTTCAGCCATTCAATATTGTCCAGATACAGCGCGGAGATAATCAACTGCTGGGCGGAACCGGCGACAGAGGTGATCGACAGCGTAATAATCAGCGCCACCAGCAGACCGATCAGCGAGATAAGATCGCGGAAGTATTTTATCCAGATTTTCTCCTCGTCCTGCGGCCGGCGCTCCCAGACGTCGCGCGACTGAGCGCGGATCGCTTCGCGCAGGTTGCCCATCCAGTTAATACCGGAATAGAGCGCCACCAGCAGGCCGACGAGGCCGACGGCGGTGCGCTGCTGCACCGCGGTGTTGATGGTGTTTTTCAGCGTCGCCGCCAGCGTCGGGTCGCTGACGTTTTGCAGAATTTTGTCGAAAATGTCCTGCAGCAGGGTCGGATGCCAGGCCAGCACGAAGCCGGCGGCGGCAAACGAGACCATCAGGATCGGGATCATCGACAGGAACGAGAAGTAGGTGATGGCCGCGCCGAACTGATTGCCCAGCCGGTCGTTGAAGCGCTCTGCGGCGCGTATCAGGTGGGCGACTACCGGGTTGCGCTGCACTTTGGCCGCCGTTCCGGTGACGGTCTTCAGCGCCTGGCTGGCTTTTTGCCCGACGGCCGTGTCATTGAGCGCGTCGAGGGGGCTTTTGTTTTTCTCCGGCTGCGTGTCCGGTTCCTGTGGGGGGCGTCGATCGTCGTTTTCCGGCGTCATACGTGATTTCTTCCTTTTTTACCGCGAGATTCAGCAAAAAGTATACCTTAAATGCCGTATCCTGCAGGAACGCATCTGCCCGCCCCCCGTTCACCCTCCGCGCGGATCAATCGACGTAATCTTTCATCAGCCCGCCCAGCCACTCCATAAACAGATGCACGCGGCGGGAGAGATTGCGCCGGTGCGGGTAGATAAGCGAGACCGGCAGCGGCTCAGCGCGGTACTGGGGCAGGATCTCAATCAGTTCGCCGGCGCGTAACGCCTCGCGCACGCCGGTGCGTGGCACCTGAATAATTCCCAGCCCGGCGATACAGGCCGCCTGATAGGTTTCCGTGCTGTTGACCGTCAATATGCCGCCGCTTTTTACCCAGCGCACGGCGCCGTCGATCACCACCTCGAAGCCGGAAGGACGGACCCCGAGGGTGCTGGCGTAGTGGATCAGGGCATGATCCGCCAGATCCTCCAGGGATTGCGGGTAGCCAAAACGGGTCAGGTAGTCCGGGCTGGCGCAGTTAATTTGCGTCAGCTTGCCCAGCGGGCGGGCGATAAGCCCGGAGTCTTTGAGCGCGCCGACGCGCACCACGCAGTCAAACCCCTCGCGGATCACGTCCACCAGCCGGTCGCTGCTGCTCAGCTCCAGTTCGATGCCCGGATACTGCTGCAAAAAAGCCGGCAGGTGCGGGATCACCAGCTTTTTGGCAAAACCGACCGGCATATCCACCCGCAGCCGGCCGCTGATGCTCGCCGGATCGTGCTGGAACATACCGTCCAGTTCGTCGAGGTTGCTCAGCAGATCCTTCGCCCGCTCGTAGTAGACCATTCCATCCTGGGTGAGCTGAACCCGGCGGGTGGTGCGGTGCAGGAGCCGCACGCCAAGATGGCTTTCCAGAGCCTGAATCTGCCGCGAGACGCTGCCTTTCGGCAGCGCCAGGGTCTCGGCGGCGCGGGAGAAACTCTCCAGATCCGCTACGCGAATGAATAACTGCATTGCATGAATTTTATCCATGCCGATGGCCTATTGTTGTTGTGAATGAAACAGTAAAACGTAATGTAGCGTATTTATTGTTTCACTGGCAGTTAATAAGCTGGAACACAATCACAACGCAACCTGAAAGGGGTCTTCTCATGACACAACGTATCGCTTTAGTGACCGGCGGCAGCCGCGGTCTGGGTAAAAACGCCGCGTTGAAGCTGGCGGCGAAGGGAACCGACATTCTTCTGACCTATCACAGCAACCGCCAGGCGGCGCTCGAGGTGGTGGCGGAGATTGAGCAAAAAGGGGTGAAGGCGGCAGCATTGGCGCTGAACGTCGGCGATCCTTCAACATTCGACGACTTCGCCAGCGAGGTGGCGCAGGTGCTGGCGCAGAAGTGGGGACGCACCACCTTTGATTATTTACTGAACAACGCCGGGATCGGCCTCAACGTCCCCTTCGCCGAGACCAGCGAAGCGCAGTTTGACGAGCTGATGAACATTCAGTTCAAAGGCCCGTTTTTCCTGACCCAGCGGCTGCTGCCCCTCCTGCAGGACGGGGGGCGCATCCTCAACGTTTCCAGCGGCCTGGCGCGCTTTGCCCTGCCGGGCTATGCGGCCTACGCCGCGATGAAGGGGGCGATGGAGGTTCTGACCCGCTATCAGGCGAAAGAGCTGGGCGGACGGGGGATATCGGTGAACATCATCGCGCCGGGGGCCATTGAGACCGACTTTGGCGGCGGGGTGGTGCGCGATAACGCCGAGGTGAATCGGCATATCGCCGCCCAGACCGCGCTGGGGCGCGTCGGGCTGCCGGATGATATCGGCGACGCCATCGCCGCCCTGCTCAGCGATGAGCTGGCGTGGATGAACGCGCAGCGCGTGGAAGTCTCGGGAGGGATGTTCCTCTGAACCCCGCTGTCGTCAGACCGTGAGCGGCGGTGCGCTAGGGCGCATCGCCCTCCGCGCGCAGCCGACCGAACAGCCAGTCGTTGTGCCAGCGCCCGTTGAGCCAGTAGTTCTCCCGCAGCTCCCCCTCCAGTCGGAACCCGGCTTTGAGCAGTAACTGCTTGGACGCCTCGTTGCCGGCGGTGACGCTGGCGGTCAGGCGGCGGACGCCGCCGGTAGTGAAGGCGTAGTCGCACAGCGCGCGCAGCGATTCGTAGCCGTAGCCACGCCCCTGCGCCGCCGGAGCGAAGAGAAAGCCGACCTCGGCAATGTCGCGCTGATGATGTTGGTAACCGGTGAGGCCGAGCGGGGTATGGGTCAGCCTGTCGCGCACCACCAGGCACAGCCAGTGTTCATCCCCGGGCGTCCACGGCGGCAGCCGCGAATCGAACGCCTCGCGGATGGCCGCCTGCGGCCTGGGGTCGGCCACGTAAAGCATGACCTGCGGATCCTGCTGCAGGGAAAGAAAAAACGACCAGTCGTCCAGCTGCAGCGGTGAGCAGCGCAGGCGCGGCGTCAGAAGTTCAGGCATAAGCGTCATTCCGGGCAGGGCGAATCCTCTGAACATAGCAGGAGAAGGCCGCCGGGAACAGCCCGACTAGGTTGGCTCGCCGTAGAGGCCAATCAGCCGGCGCACGACGCCGTTGGTCCAGCCGAAGCCATCCTGCAGGGGATACTCCCCGCCGCCGCCCTCATGCGGAACGCCGGTGGCGATGTGGTATTTCTCAATCAGTTTGTGGTGCTGCTTGTAGAAGTGGTTGACCGTCTGCAGCCAGCTCCAGGCGATCTCATCGCCCAGCGGATCCTGGCCGTAGCGTTTAAATCCCTGCACCGCCATCCACTGCAGCGGCGCCCAGCCGTTGGGTTTATCCCACTGCTCGCCGCTCTCGTATTCGGTGGCCATGATCCCGCCGGGGGTGAGCAGGCGGGCCCGCACCGCATCGGCAAGGCGTTCCGCCTGTTCGTGGGTCGCCAGGCCGACGTAAAGGGTGACAATGCTGGCGGCGGAAAACAGCGCCAGCTGTTCGCGGCGCCAGTCATAATCGCGAAAACAGCCGTTCTCATCGTCCCACAGATAGCGGTTAACCGCCGCCCGCCGATCCTGAGCCTTCTGGCGGAAGGCCGCTTCCGTCTCGCGATCGCCCTTCAGGCCGGAGAGGTTGGCGATGGTCGTCTCCAGCTTGAACAGGAAGGCGTTCAGGTCGATGGGGATAAACTGCGTGGTGCGGATACTGGCCAGTCGCGTGATATCCCGCAGCCAGCGGCTGGAGTAGTCCCAGCCGGACGCGGCGCCCGCCCGCAGGTCGCGGTAGACTTCATTGGCCGGCCGTCCGGAGTGTCGGGCGGTCTCCACGTCCTCGCGCCACGATTCATCCCGCGGCGTGTCCCGGTCGTCCCAGTAGCGATTGAGCAGGGAGCCATCCGGCATGCGCACCACGTGCCGATACGCCTGATGCGGGATCAGCGACTCGGCGCCGTCCATCCAGAAGGCATGCTCCATCTTCAGATGATCCAGATAGCGCTTCGCGCCGCGCACGCCGTCCTCTTCAAAGAGTTCGACCATCAGGGCGAACACCGGGGGCTGCGAGCGGCTGAGGTAGTAGGTGCGGTTGCCGTTCGGAATGTGACCGTAGGTTTCAATCAGCCAGGCGAAGTTATCGGCCATGCATTTCAGCAGATCTTCCCGGCCGCTCTCCGCCAGCCCCAGCATGGTGAAATAAGAGTCCCAGTAATAGGTTTCGCTAAAGCGACCGCCGGGCACGATATAGGCCTGCGGCAGCGCCAGCAGCGATGACCAGGGGATATGATCCTGAGGCTCGCGGGTCAACACCGGCCATAGTTTATCGATATGCTCTTTCAGCGTCAGGCTGGGGTCGGAGGTGTAGACGTCGGTATGGCTCTCCGGCAGCCAGAAATTATCCTCAACGAACTGCCGCAGGTCGAAATCGGGCTGGCGTTTGACCTTCCGGTAGTTCCGCAGGATGTCCAGCGGGTCGTGTTTCGGCGCGCAGTCGGGAAAAGTTTTGCTGTCGGCAAAAATGCGTGATTTCTGCACGTTGGTAAACAGCTCAAGATAGCGATCCGCCGGGGTGAGGGCATCGGAGGCCGGAAGCCCCTCGATCACCTCAGGCTCCGGTTCAGCGTCAATCATCTCATCCAGCTTTAATTCGTACGGATCGGCTTCGTAGCAGGGATCGATGTCGATCCTTAACTCGTCGTCTTCAACGTGGCGTAATTTCTGGCTGAACATAGCGATACGGACCTCCGGATAGCGTGAGTTCGCGGCCGGGCGTACCCGGCCTTGTCTTTTAAGCGTAGACAGTCGCTTCGGTGAGTGTGAAGTAAACTGTGCGTTAGATCACGCTTTTCCGCCTGCAGGGGACGCGGTGATTTCTAATTAACACCTTGATAAATAATAAATAAGTTCGCGATTAGGTGAAGATAAAATTCGGAGCATTCATTATGCAACAAAATTTTATCCCGGCGCGCTCACTCCCACGCCGCCTCCAGCATCTCCAGCAGCTGTTCGCTGCTCAGGCTGACCGGATTGGCCTTCATCGACGAGGAGGTGCTGGCGGCCAGCGCCGCCGGCTCCAGGGCGTCGCGCGCCACGCCGAGGTCGCGCAGGGTGCCGAGACCGGCGCGATGGCTCCATTCCTGCAGACTGTCCCAGACCCGATCCGCCGGGACCTCCAGCCCGTCGGCCAGCCAGCGGCGAACGTCGTTGAAGCGCTGGCGCAGAGCGGGGTCGTTTATCTGCGACTCATTCAGCGCCAGCCCAAACGGCAGCAGGCTGCCGCATAAGGCGCCGTGCGAGGCGCGGCTCAGGCCGCCCAGCGGGCCGGCGAGGCCGTGGATCACCCCCAGCCCGGCGTTCGCCAGCGCCACTCCGCCGCACAGGCTGACCCAGGCCATCTCGTCGCGGCTGGCCGGGCACTCTTTTTCCATCAGAACCTTCAGCGCGCGGATGCCGCGCGGGATCGCCTGCTGACAGAGGGCGTCGGTGAAAGGGGTGGCCCGGCTGCAGAGCCAGGGCTCGATCACCTGGGTCAGGGCGTCGAGGCCGGAGCTCAGGGTGATACTGCGCGGCGCGTTGTCGGTTAGCGCCGGGTCGACAATGGCCAGGTCAGGCAGCATCCGGTCGTCGCGCAGGCTCACTTTCCGCTGCTGTTCCACGACGTTGATCACCGCGTTTTTAGTGACTTCCGCACCTGTGCCCGCGGTGGTGGGGATCGCCACGAACGGCAGCGGGCTGGCTTCCAGCTGACGGCCGGTTCCCACGACTTCCAGATAGTCGACCAGCGGGCCGGTGGCGGGCGCCAGCGCCGCAATCGCTTTACCGGCGTCAATCACCGCGCCGCCGCCGAGGCTGACCACCGCCCTGATCCCTTTCTCGCGCGCCAGCTGGACGCCCTGCTCAATATCGATAAGCCAGGGTTCGCGGCTTATCGCCAGCGTCGTGACCGCCAGCTGCAGCGCCTCCAGCTGATGGCGGAGAAACGCCGCCCGCTGCGGGCTGGCGCCATGCACCAGCAGAACAGGACCGCCCTGCTGCGCCAGCCAGGGGGCGGCGCTCTGGGCCTGACCGCGGCCAAAACGAATATTTGCAGGCATCAAAACGGTAAAAGGGGTCAACATGTCGGGTTCCTTTTCGGCAAACAGGCTGGAATCAACTATACACATTATCCAGCGCTCTGCCTTGTTGCTGGCTGGCAATAGAGTAGAGTGAATGAACTCTCTTTTATGGCTGAGGAATCGCTGACGATGCTAACAATTCTGGGCAAACGCTCTTCAATCAATGTACGGAAAGTGCTGTGGACCTGCGAGGAGATCGGGCTGGCGTACCAGCAGGAGGATTACGGCAGCGGGTTTAAGCCCCTGGACACCCCCGAATTTCAGCGCCTGAATCCTAACAGCCTGGTGCCGGTGCTGCTGGACGATGACTTTGTGCTCTGGGAGTCGAACAGTATCTGCCGCTATCTGGCGCGAAAAGCGGAGCGCTGGGATCTGCTGCCCGCCGGGCCGCAGCCCGCCGCCGAGGTGGAGCACTGGATGGACTGGCAGGCGACCGAGTTCAATAATGCCTGGCGCCATGCTTTTATGGGGCTGGTGCGTAAAGATCCCCGCTTTCAGGATCCGGCGGCGATTAAAGAGAGCATTGCCGCCTGGACCCACTGCGTGCGCATTGTCGAAGCGCAGCTGCAGCGGACCGGGGCGTGGGTCGCCGGCGAGCGCTTCACCCTGGCTGATATTGTGCTGGGCCTGTCGGTGCATCGCTGGAAGATGACGCCCTTTGCCCATCCGGAAATGCCGGCCGTGGAGCGCTGGTATATGGCGCTCAATCAGCGCCCGGCGTTTATGCGCTATGGAAATAACGGCGTGGCGTAGCGAACGGGCCAGGGCCTTATCGATTTTTCAGCGTATTCGCTTTGCACTGGCGGGGTAATGCCGCTACGATCCCGCGTCTATTTTTTATCCCATCCCAAATAACGTGTGGCAGGCAGGTGCAGTTTGAAAAAACGGTTAGGCCTTGTGCTACTGGCATTACTGTTGATTTCAGGCTGTTCCGGCACGCTGTCGCAAATGAGCCCGCCCAGCAATGAAACCAGTCTGACAGGGCGCAACGGTCAGCGGCTTTCCGTCGATGATTATGTCAGGCATTACATGCGCGAGAAGCAGGTCAGCGGCATGGTGGTGGCAATTATTCATCATAACGGCCCGGCGGAGTTTCACTGCTTCGGCGTGACCGATGACCAACATCGCTACCCGATAACCCCGCATACGCTGTTTGCCCTCGGCTCGCTGAGCAAAGGGGTTACCGCCGAAGTGGTCACGATGCTGGTGAACGAAGGCCGTTTCCACTGGCACGACACGCTGCAGACCCTGCTGCCGCCGGGTACCGCGCTGAGTGAGGATGCCCGTAAGATAACCTTGCTGCAGCTGGTGACGCATACCTCAGGGCTGCCGCGGCAACCGATGAATATGCTGTCGCTTGAGCACCTGCTGGCCTATCTCAACGATGGCGAGAACTTCTACCATGAGCTCGATGCCGATGGCGTACTGAGTTATCTGCAGAATTTCCAGGCCCCGGCGGAACCGGCGCCGAGTTACTCCAACCTCGGCTACGCGATCCTCGGCTATCTTCTCCAGTACCAGACTGGCGAATCGATTGAGACGCTGGCCTCGCGGATGATCTTCCGCCCGCTGGCGATGGGGAACACCAGCTTCCTGCCGCAAACGCTGCGTGATTATCCGTGGCGGGCGCTGGGCCATGCTGGCGATCAGCCGAAGTTTAAACCCCGCGGCGCGCTGACGCCGGACTGGCAGTTCCGTCATAACATGGTCGGCGCGGCGAGTTTGTACAGCGACGCCGGGGATCTGATTCACTATGCCCGCGCCCACTTCGCGCCCACCGGTCAGGCGGCGCTGGACCAGGCATTCCGCGACGTTAGCGTCGACTATTATCCGCGACGGATTGAAGCGGCGAATATCGCCTGGGTAACAGACACGTTCGGCGAGCAGCAATTAACCTATCAGGTGGGGTACATCGGCGGCTATTCGAGCTATATCGGTTTTGATAAAGCGAATCAGAATGCGGTGGTGGTGCTGCAAAACAGCTTTAACTGGAGCAACTATATCGGCCACCAGATCCTGCGTCACCTGGCGGCGCAATAAAAAAGCCCCGTCCGGAGACGGGGCTGCGCGCCTTAGCGCATGGTGACAAACTCTTCTGCCGCCGTTGGGTGAATGGCGACGGTGTTGTCGAAGTCTTTTTTGGTGGCGCCCATCTTCAACGCCACCGCAAAGCCCTGCAGCATCTCATCCATCCCGAAGCCGATGCCATGGATACCGACAATCTTCTCTTCCGGGCCGACGCACACCAGCTTCATGCGGCACGGCTGGCGGTGCGAGGTGACAGCGGTGTACATCGCGGTGAAGGAGGATTTGTAGACCTTCACGGCGTCGTCGCCATACTGCTCGCGCGCCTGCGGCTCGGTTAAGCCGACGGTGCCGATAGGCGGGTGGCTGAAGACCACGGTCGGAATGTTGTTGTAGTCCAGATGCTCTTCCGGTTTGTTGTTAAACAGGCGTTCGGAGAGACGACGGCCTGCGGCCACGGCCACCGGGGTCAGCTCAACGGCGCCGGTGTTATCGCCCACGGCGTAGATGCCCGGCACGCTGGTGTTCTGGAACTTATCGACGACGATGTAGCCTTTATCGTCAGTTTTCACGCCGGTAGCCGCCAGGTTAAAGTTATCGGTCGCCGGTTCGCGGCCAATCGCCCAGATCAGGCAGTCAACGGTCTGGCTGCGGCCATCTTCCAGCTCAAGGGTCAGGCTGCCGTCGGCATGCTTCACCACCGCTTTCGGGATGGCGTTGGTATGCAGCTGCGGGCCTTCGGCGTTCATCACTTCCACCAGCGTTTCGACGATCAGCGGATCGAAGTTGCGCAGCGGCGCGTGCTTGCGCACGAACAGGTGGGTTTCAGCGCCGAGGCCGTTAATCACCCCCGCCAGCTCAACGGCGATGTAGCCCGCGCCGACCACCGCCACGCGCTTCGGCAGCGCCGGCAGTTCGAAGAAACCGTCGGAATCAATACCGTATTCCACGCCCGGAATGTTCGGGTGGCTCGGACGGCCGCCGGTGGCGATCAGGATATGATCGGCCGTAATGGTCTCGCCGTTCACTTCCACTGTGTGGGCATCGACAAAGCGCGCAAAGCCTTTAATCACGTCGACGTTGTTCTTACCCAGCACGTTGTCGTAGGAGGTATGAATGCGATCGATATAGGCGCTGCGGCTGGCGACCAGCTTCTCCCAGTCGAAATGGTTGATGGTGGTATCGAAACCGTAGTCCGGGCCGTACAGATGAATCGCTTCGCGGATCTGCGCCGCATGCCACATCACTTTTTTCGGCACGCAGCCGACGTTGACGCAGGTGCCGCCCAGCGCTTTGGCTTCAATCAGCGCGCACTTCTGGCCGTACATGGCCGCACGGTTAATCGAGGCGATACCGCCGCTACCGCCGCCGATGGCGAGGTAATCATAATGTTTGCTCATGCCCATATGTCCTTAATCGTTGATTGCCGCGATTGTAACGCGAGGCGTAAAAGGTTCCACCGATGGTTGCGATTACTCCGGCACGATCCAGCTGACGGTCGTGTGACCGGTACCGGCCGGCACCAGCTTGCTGTGCAGCCACGGCAGCACATTGTTCATCTGCTGCTCCAGCTTCCACGGCGGGTTGATGACGATCATCCCGGAGGCGGTCATGCCGCGCTGGTCGCTGTCAGGACGTACCGCCAGCTCAATCTGCAGAATCTTGCGAATGCCAGTGGCTTCTAAGTCTTTGATCATGCGTTTGATCTGCGCGCGCAGCACCACCGGGTACCACAGCGCGTAGGTGCCGGTGGCGAAGCGTTTGTAGCCTTCGTTAATTCCGGTCACCACCGCCTGATAGTCGGTTTTAATTTCGTACGGCGGGTCGATCAGAATCAGACCGCGGCGCGAGACCGGCGGCAGTTTGGCTTTCAGCTGCTGGTAGCCATCGGCTTTATCGACGCGCGCGCGGCTGTCTTTCTGAAACTCGGCGCGCAGCAGCGGGAAGTCGCTCGGGTGCAGCTCGGTCATCTGCAGGCTGTCCTGCTCGCGCAGCAGCTGGCGGGCGATCAGCGGAGAACCCGGGTAGTAGCGCAGCTGGCCGTTACGGTTGAAGTGTTCGACCACCGAAATATAGGGCTCAAGCTCTGCCGGCAGGTCGTCCTGCTGCCAGATGCGGGCGATGCCTTCGAGATACTCGCCGGTACGCTCGGCGTGCTCGCCGCTCAGCTGATAGCGGCCCGCGCCGGCGTGGGTGTCCAGGTAGAGAAACGGTTTTTCTTTCTCTTTCAGCGCTTCAATGATCAGGCTCTGAACGGTGTGTTTGAGGACGTCGGCGTGGTTGCCTGCGTGAAAGCTGTGGCGATAACTGAGCATGGATGCAGAGATTCCGGGAAATAAACAAGTTAACCGATAGTTTACCGCAGATCGGCCGAGATTACCGCTGCGCCGCCGCGCTGTTTCATTTCTGCCAAAAGCGTTGCAAAACATAACGCTGTCATAAAAGCGTCAAACGGCCGCGCTAGCGTCGGAGACAAGCAAGGTAATTGTTTGAATAAAAGGAAAAATAATGAAAAAGCAACTCTCGCTGCTGGCCGTCGCGCTGCTGCTGGCGCAACCGGTTCTGGCTAAATACATCCCGCTGAACAAGGCGGCGGCCCTCGCCAATAGCGTGACGCCGGCTGCCTCCAGTCAGGCGTATGACGATCTTGAGCAACAGGCGCTGGCGCAGTTGCGCCACGCGCTGCAAGGGGATGCCGCGACGCTGACCCGCGATCGGTTGGCGCACACGAAACAAAACAAAACCCAGGCCGATACCGCCTGGCTGAAGGCCAGCGGCTACGACTTCCAGACCCGGGCAAACCAGCAGGCGGATATTGCGCTACTGTCGGCGTTCAGCCGTCTGCCGGAGACCGTCGTGAAGCAGAATCTGGCGACGGTGACCGCCATCAACCGCGACGCCGTGCAGACCACCCGCCGTCAGGCGCTGGCCGATGCGCAAGGGATTAGCTACCTCTATTTCCTCAGCGACGCGCTGGGGCCTCGTCTGGGCAACGCGTTTCTGACCGCCTATGACCAGGGCGCGCTGGGGAAAGCGGCGGCGCTGATCAAAGCCTCGGAAGTCAGCACCGGCGAGGCGAAAAAGCACTTCCACAATCCGCGGCCGTTCCTGGTCCAGGGCAACACCATTCACCTGGTGCCGGACGACGTGGTGGTGAAGGATAACCAGCCCTATACCGCCGACGGCGGCTCGTTCCCCAGCGGCCACACCAACACTGGCTATACCGATGCGCTGCTGCTGGCGGCGATGATCCCGGAGCGCTACGACGCGCTGGTGGCGCGCGGCGCCCGCTATGGCTACTCGCGCATTGTGCTGGGCGTCCACTATCCGCTGGACGTGATCGGCTCGCGGATGGTGGCCGAGCGCAACGTGGCCCATTATCTTAACGATCCGCGCTACCGGGTATTATTTAACGAAGCCCGCGATCAGCTGCGCGCCGCGCTGGCGAAAGCCTGCGGTACGTCGCTTGCCGAGTGCGCGAAGAGCAGCGTGAAAGACGATCCATGGCGCGATCCGGCGATGCATGATTTCACTCGTTTCGCCATGACCTACGACCTGCCGCGGCAGAAGGGTCCGCAGCCGCGCCTGCAGGCGCCGGAGGGGGCGGAAGTGCTGCTGGAGGCTGCCCTGCCGCAGCTGTCTGCGGCCCAGCGCCGGGCGCTGATGGTCAACACCGCGCTGCCGGCGGGCTACCCGCTGTCCGGCGCCACCCCCGAACAGCAGTTCTGGCAGCGGCTGAATCTGTCGGCGGCCTGGGAGATGGCGCAAAAAAGGCATTAATGCGGTTTCCGGCACGCTGCGCCGCGTGTCGCGCTTTTCCGGCAACGGGCGGACTTATCGCAGCAATACCCAGGCTGACGCACCGCCCGTCATTGAAATTCCCCCAACTATCCCCCATTCTAGATCTCATGCATAAGCGCCGGACGCGCGCTTCACTCACCCTTTTCAACAGGACAGCGCATATGACCAATCCATTACTGACGCCTTTTTCCCTGCCGCCTTTTTCTGCGATCAAACCAGAGCACGTGGTCCCTGCGGTCACCAAAGCGCTGGAGGATTGCCGGGCCGCGGTGGAAAGCGCGGTGGCGCACGGCGCGCCGTATAGCTGGGAAAATCTTTGCCAGCCGCTGGCGGAAGTGGACGATGTGCTGGGACGCATCTTCTCGCCTGTCAGCCATCTCAATTCGGTAAAAAACAGCCCGGAACTGCGTGAGGCCTACGAACAGACGCTGCCGCTGCTCTCCGAGTACAGCACCTGGGTCGGCCAGCATGAAGGCCTGTATAAAGCCTACCGCGATCTGCGCGATGGCGATAACTACGCCACGCTGAATACCGCGCAGAAAAAAGCGGTGGATAACGCGCTGCGCGATTTCGAATTATCCGGTATTGGCCTGCCGCCGGAGGCGCAGAAACGCTACGGTGAAATCGCCGCGCGCCTCTCTGAGCTGGGCAACCAGTACAGCAACAACGTCCTTGACGCCACCATGGGCTGGAACAAGCTGGTGACCGACGTCGCCGATCTGGCCGGTATGCCGGAAAGCGCGCTGGCCGCCGCTCAGGCGCAGGCCCAGGCCAAAGAGCAGGAAGGGTATCTGCTGACCCTGGATATCCCGAGCTACCTGCCGGTGATGACCTACTGCGACAATCAGGCGCTGCGCGAAGAGATGTACCGCGCCTACTCCACGCGCGCCTCCGACCAGGGGCCAAACGCCGGTAAATGGGATAACAGCCCGGTGATGGCGGAGATCCTCGCCCTGCGCCACGAGCTGGCGCAGCTGCTGGGCTTTGACAGCTACGCTTTTAAATCCCTCGCCACCAAAATGGCGGAGGATCCGCAGCAGGTGCTCGACTTCCTCACCGACCTGGCAAAACGCGCCCGTCCGCAGGGCGAAAAAGAGCTGGCCCAGCTGCGCGCTTTCGCTAAAGCCGAGTTCGGCGTCGAAGAGCTGCAGCCGTGGGACATCGCTTACTACAGCGAAAAACAGAAACAGCATCTCTACAGCATCAGCGATGAGCAGCTGCGCCCCTATTTCCCGGAAAACAAAGCCGTTAACGGTCTGTTCGAAGTGGTGAAGCGCATTTACGGCATTACCGCCAAAGAGCGTACCGATGTCGACGTGTGGCATCCGGAAGTGCGCTTCTTCGAGCTGTATGACGAACACAACGAGCTGCGCGGCAGCTTCTATCTCGACCTGTATGCCCGCGAGCACAAGCGCGGCGGGGCGTGGATGGACGACTGCGTCGGCCAGATGCGTAAGCTGGATGGTTCCCTGCAGAAGCCGGTCGCCTACCTGACCTGTAACTTCAACCGTCCGGTCAACGGCAAACCGGCGCTGTTCACCCACGACGAAGTGATCACTCTGTTCCACGAGTTCGGCCACGGTCTGCACCACATGCTGACCCGCATCGATACCGCCGGGGTTTCCGGCATCAGCGGAGTGCCGTGGGATGCGGTCGAGCTGCCGAGCCAGTTTATGGAAAACTGGTGCTGGGAGCCGGAAGCGCTGGCCTTTATCTCCGGTCATTATGAAACCGGTGAACCGCTGCCGCAGGCGCTGCTGGAGAAAATGCTGGCGGCGAAAAACTACCAGGCGGCGATGTTTATTCTGCGCCAGCTGGAGTTCGGCCTGTTCGATTTCCGCCTGCACGCGGAGTACAAGCCGGAGCAGGGGGCGAAAATCCTTGAGACCCTCGCGGAGATTAAAAAGCAGGTCGCCGTGGTGCCGGGCCCAACCTGGGGCCGCTTCCCGCACGCCTTCAGCCATATCTTCGCCGGCGGTTACGCGGCGGGTTACTACAGCTACCTGTGGGCTGACGTGCTGGCGGCAGACGCCTTCTCACGCTTCGAAGAAGAGGGGATCTTCAACCGTGAAACCGGTCAGTCGTTCCTCGATAACATCCTGAGCCGCGGCGGTTCTGAAGAGCCGATGGTGCTGTTCAAACGCTTCCGCGGGCGCGAGCCGCAGCTGGATGCGATGCTGGAGCATTACGGGATCAAGGGTTAAGTCTGCGGTGAAGATTTGCTTAATTGATGAAACGGGCGCCGGAGACGGCGCCTTATCTGTTTTAGCCGCCCGCTGGGGGCTGGAGCAGGATGACGATAACCTGATGGCGCTGGTGCTGACCGCTGAGCATCTGGAGCTGCGTAAGCGCGATGAGCCCAAACTCGGCGGTATCTTCGTCGATTTCGTCGGCGGGGCGATGGCCCACCGGCGCAAGTTTGGCGGCGGCCGCGGTGAAGCGGTGGCCAAAGCGGTCGGTATTAAAGGCGATTATCTGCCGGATGTCGTCGATGCCACCGCCGGATTGGGGCGTGACGCCTTTGTGCTGGCGTCGGTCGGCTGTCGCGTGCGGATGCTGGAGCGTAATCCGGTGGTCGCCGCGCTGCTCGACGATGGCCTGGCCCGCGGCTATGCCGATGCGGAAATCGGCGGCTGGCTGCAGGAGCGGCTGCAGCTGATCCACGCCTCCAGCCTGACGGCGCTGACCGATATTACCCCGCGTCCGCAGGTGGTCTACCTCGACCCGATGTTCCCGCATAAGCAGAAAAGCGCGCTGGTGAAGAAAGAGATGCGCGTCTTTCAGTCGCTGGTGGGGCCCGATTTAGACGCCGATGGCCTGCTGGCCCCGGCGCGCCAGCTGGCGACCAAACGGGTGGTGGTGAAGCGCCCGGATTACGCGCCGCCGCTGGCGGAAGTCGCCACGCCGAACGCGGTGGTGACCAAAGGGCATCGGTTTGATATTTACGCCGGCACGCCGGCGTAAATTTGCAATCTATCAGGTATCGTGCCGTCATGTTGCCGGGTGGCGGCTACGCCTTACCCGGCCTACATAATCATTTATATATCAGATGGATACCATTCCCCCAGGCCCGGCTGAGTAAGGCGCAAACCGACGATCATCTCTACCGCTCAGCTTCCCCCGGGGTATTAATCATCCGGTTCAGCCACGGCACCATCAGCGCCATCACCACCGTGACCCCCAGGGTCACCAGGCCAATTTTACTGAACACGCTGGTGTAAACGGGCAGCGTCTGCAGCGGGTCGGTGATATTTTCCGGCACCGCGGTGAAGGTCGCCACATAGCCGCCGAGCAGGAACGCGGCGGCCTGGGTCAGGAACCACATCCCCAGAATAAAGCCCATCAGATGCTGCGGCACCAGCGCGGCGACCATCGCCAGCCCCAGGGCGCTGATCAGCAACTCGCCCAGGCTCTGGAACAGATAAACCAGCACAATAAACCACGGCGAGGTTAATCCCTGGGCGTCGGCGAACCACATCCCGGCGGCCGCGGCGGTAAGGAAGCCCAGCGCGCAGAGGAACATCCCGAGGGTAAATTTCACCGGCATGGTCAGGTCTTTACCCTTGTGGCCGAGATGGGTGTAGATCGCCGCCAGCACCGGGCTGGCCACCACCACCCAGAAGGGGTTCAGGGCCTGGAAACTGACCGGGTTGATGGTAAAACCCAGGATCTGATGATGGACGTTATTGATGGCGAAGAAGTTCAGCGAGGTTGGCATCTGGGCGTAGAGAATGTAAAACAGCACCGCCTCGATCATCAGGATAAAGGCGACGAACATTTTGTTGCGCCCGGTTTTATCAAGGCGAAACGCCTCGCGGAAAAAGAACGCAATGACCACGACCGACAGGACAATCAGCACCAGGTTGGCGATCATCACGTTATGCATCAGCCAGGCGCAGAGAAAAATCATTACCACCGTACCGGCCAGCACCAGCGCCAGATTGCGCAGGCTGAGGGGGCGATGATCGGGCTCGGAACCAATCTCTTTCACCATCCCACGGCAGGCGAGGTAGACCAGCAGCGCGATAATCAGCCCCGCGCCGCACAGGTTATAGGTCACCGCGTAGCCAAACTTTTCCGCGATCACCGGCGCCAGCGACAGCGACAGCAGCGAACCGATGTTTATCGACATATAAAACAGGGTAAACGCCCCGTCGAGACGGGCATCCTTCGGCGGATAGCATTTTGACAGCAGGCTCGCCGGGTTGGCTTTAAACAAACCGTTGCCGACGGCGATGGTGCCGAGGGCGATAAAGATCAGCTGCGGTTTCAGCAGCGACATCCCGGTCATAAAGTAGCCGATGGCCAGCACAATCGCGCCGAGCACCAGCGTGCGTTTGGTCCCCAGCAGATGGTCGCCCACGTAGCCGCCGATGGAGATCAGCCCGTAAACCAGCGCCGCGAAGGCGCCGAAGGTGATAAAGGCCTGTTCCTGAGAGAAGCCCAACTGTTTCACAAAGAAGACCGCCAGGATCCCCTGAACGCCGTAATAGCCAAAACGTTCCCAGAGCTCCACAAAGAAGATCATAAAGAACGGACGAGGTTGCTGCAGCAAGCCCGTAGGTGCAGTTGTATTCATATTCCTTCGCCTTGTATTACTTTCCCAAAAAGTATGAACGCGTATGCCAGAACGCGCCGAAAATGTCTGATAACTCGCCATGCTGCGGTTATTGGCTTATTGGATAGATTATTATATAGATGTTTTAGTGAATAACTGGTTGATCACACTAATTGAATGGCTTTTTTATGGAGTTAAGCTCTATTGTCTGGCGAGGCGGAAGCGAAAATAAAAACGCCCGCAGCGGCGGGCGTCTGGCATGACACAACGGGACGGTTATTCGTCTTCTTCGTCGCGTAGCGGGACAATCAGCATGTCGACATGGACGGTGTTGATCAGCTGACGGGCAGAGGACATCAGCTTGCTCCAGAAGTCCTGATGGTGGCCGCAGACCACCAGGTCCATATCATATTTTTTAATCGCATCGACCAGCACCTGGCCCAGGTCGCCGCTGCCGCTCAGGGTCTCGGTGATCGGGTAGCCGGCGTTGGTCGAGAGCTCGGTCAGCGCGTGATGGGTCTCTTCGGAGATGCGTTTTTGCATGTCGCCGAGGTTCACGTCAATCAGCCCGGTGTAGAGGTCGGAGTAATTCACATCCACGTGGATCAGGGAGACTTTCGCGTTATACGGGCGGGCCATAGAAACGGCTTTTTCAACCAGTACTTTACTCTCCGGGGACAGGTCTACTGCAATCAGAATATGTTTGTAAGCCATAGTGTTACTCCTTCCATAAGTTTGTCGATGACCATTGGACCTGACAGCTGGCGCTGCCGTTTCGCCCGCGTCCTGCGTGCTACATTCGCGGGAGGGTAGCCTTTAAGGACTTCATTGTAGAAGATATTTCTTACCTTATAGCGCCCCCCGCACTCCGTCAATGCACTGGGTTCACCTAAAAGTTAAACAAATTTATCCGTCTTACGTATTGATAACGAATAACCTTGTGGTAAAAAAATTAATGGATCTCCTACACTATTTAATGAGCCGGTCGGAAAAATAAATGTGATCGGAATCGCACTCTTTACGGTATTGTCGTCGGTTATTTGGGGAGCGGTAGCCGCGGAGGGTTTCTCCGTGGGCGGGTCGCCGGGGAGGAGGTATGATCAGCACTATTGCGCTGTTTTGGGCCCTGTGTGTCGTTTGTGTGGTGAATATGGCACGCTACTTCTCATCGTTGCGTGCATTATTGGTTGTGCTACGTGGTTGCGATCCCTTGCTCTATCAGTACGTCGATGGCGGCGGCTTTTTTACCTCGCACGGGCAGCCCAGCAAACAGATGCGCCTGGTGTGGTATATCTATGCCCAGCGCTACCGTGACCATCATGACGATGAATTTATTCGTCGCTGCGAACGTGTTCGTCGCCAGTTTATTCTGACCAGCGCCCTGTGCGGCCTGGTGGTGGTGAGCCTGATTGCGTTGATGATCTGGCACTGACGGCATCTTCGGGATAAAAAAACGGGCCAGCAAGCTGGCCCGTTTTGAACGAATAACGCTTAAATCAGCTTCAGGGAGAGCCAGTAAAGGACGCCTGAAAGGATAATCGCTGCCGGCAGGGTCAGCACCCAGGCCATCAGAATGCTCGTCACCGTCTTTTTCTGCAGACCACCGCCATCCACCAGCATCGTCCCCGCTACCGAGGAGGAGAGTACGTGGGTGGTGGAGACCGGCATCCCGGTGTAGCTCGCCAGACCGATAGACACCGCCGCGGTCATCTGCGCCGACATCCCCTGGGCGTAGGTCATGCCCTTCTTACCAATCTTCTCACCGATAGTGGTCGCCACGCGGCGCCAGCCGATCATGGTGCCAATACCCAGCGCCAGCGCGACCGCCATGATAATCCAGATTGGCGCGTACTCGATGGTGCTCAGCATATCGGTTTTCAGTTTCTTCAGCAGACGCTGGTCGTCAGCGCTCACGTCCGGCAGTTTCGCCACTTTGTCGGTGGTGTCGGAGATGCAGAGCATGATGCGACGCAGCTGGCCGCGCTGTTCCGGTTTTAGCGACTCGTAGTTCTCAACGCCGGTCAGCATGGTCTTCACGCGGTCAAGGGCGTTGATGGTGTTCGCCGGATGACAATGAAACTCGCCGTTGGCCGCGGTATTGGTGTCCGGAGAGGGAACCAGCTGGTCAACGCCGGTGGCTTTCTTCAGCAGGTCAGGGCGCTGCTGGAAGAAGGTTTCCACGTTGTTGACCGCATCGCGGGTACGGGTGATTTCGTAACCGGAGGCGTTCATATTCACCACGAAGCCCGCCGGGGCGACGCCGATCAGGACCAGCATCACCAGACCAATACCTTTTTGTCCATCGTTAGCGCCGTGAGAGAACGACACGCCGATAGCGGACAGGATCAGGGCGATACGGGTCCAGAACGGCGGCTTTTTCTTGCCGTCTTTCTTTTCACGCTCCGCTGGGGTCAGGTGGATACGCGCCCGTTTCTTGGTGCCGCTCCAGTAGCGACGCAGCAGGAAAATCAGGCCGCCCGCGATCACCAGGCCGACGATAGGCGAGATAATCAGCGATCCAAAAATGCCGATGACTTTCGGGATATTCAGCGCGTCAACGACCGACGTACCGGTCATTAAGGCATTGGTGAGACCGATCCCGATGATAGCGCCGATCAGCGTATGGGAACTGGATGCCGGCAGGCCGAAGTACCAGGTGCCGAGGTTCCAGATGATCGCCGCCAGCAGCATAGAGAACACCATGGCGAGGCCATGTGCGGAACCCATGTTAAGCAGCAGATCGGTCGGCAGCATATGCACGATGGCATAGGCTACGCTGAGACCCCCCAGCAGAACGCCGAAGAAGTTGAAGAGCGCCGCCATCGCCACAGCGAGCTGTGAGCGCATAGCGCGAGTGTAGATAACCGTAGCCACCGCGTTTGCGGTATCATGGAAACCGTTAATCGCTTCGTAAAACAGTACAAAAGCTAAAGCAAGCAATAATAATAGTCCGGTATGTAAATCCAGACCGGCAAATAAATGTAGCATAGGACGTTACGCCATTTTGAGGACATGAACGCGGCGCATTATCAGTGACTTTAGCGGCGCGGGCAAAGTGAAATATAGACTTTTTTTGATTTTCTTCCTGTTTAGGTTTTACCCTGTTGGGAGTAATCCTATATCTTTCAATGATGTATCTAATGCGGGATTTTTCCCGCTGGTGTGACCAGAGTGAAATATTTACAAAACCCGACAATTGGGGAACGAGGAATGCGCTGTGGAAAGGTTTGATGCCATTGTCGTTGGCGCCGGAGCGGCGGGAATGTTTTGCGCAGCGCAGGCGGGGCAGCTCGGCTGTCGCGTTCTGCTGCTCGACAACGGCAAAAAGCCGGGGCGAAAAATTCTGATGTCCGGCGGCGGTCGCTGCAACTTTACTAATATGTATGTTGAGCCGGCGGCCTATTTGAGCCAAAACCCGCATTTTTGCAAATCTGCCCTGGCGCGCTACACCCAGTGGGACTTTATCGAGCTGGTCGGCAAATATGGCATCGCCTGGCATGAGAAAACCCTCGGTCAGCTGTTTTGCGATGATTCGGCGGAACAGATCGTCAATTTGTTGCTGGCGGAATGCGAAAAGGGCGGCGTGCAGATCCGCCTGCGCAGCGAAATCCTCAGCGTCGAGCGCGACGAGCAAGGTTACCGGCTCCAGGTGAACGGCGAAACGCTGGCGACCAAAAAGCTGGTAATCGCCTCCGGCGGCTTGTCGATGCCGGGCCTTGGCGCCTCGCCGTTCGGCTATAAAATCGCCGAACAGTTCGGCCTGAAGGTGCTGCCGACCCGTGCGGGTCTGGTGCCGTTTACCCTGCACAAGCCGCTGCTTGAGCAGCTGCAGGTTCTCTCCGGCGTCTCGGTGCCGTCGACCATCACCGCCGAGAACGGCACCCTGTTCCGCGAAAATCTGTTGTTCACCCATCGCGGCCTTTCCGGACCGGCGGTGCTGCAAATTTCCAGCTACTGGCAGCCCGGCGAGTTCGTCACCGTGAATCTGCTGCCGGACTGCAATCTTGAAGACTTCCTTAACGAGCAGCGCGGCGCGCATCCCAACCAGAGCCTGAAAAACACCCTCGCGATGCAGTTGCCGAAGCGGCTGGTGGAGTGCCTGCAGCAGCTGGGGCAAATTCCTGATGTCACGCTGAAGCAGCTGAACGTTCGCGACCAGCAGGCGCTGGTGGAGACGCTGACCGCCTGGCGCGTGCAGCCGAACGGCACCGAAGGCTACCGGACGGCGGAGGTGACCCTCGGCGGCGTGGACACCAATGAGCTCTCGTCGCGTACTATGGAGGCGCGCAAGGCGCCGGGCCTCTACTTTATCGGCGAAGTGATGGACGTCACCGGCTGGCTCGGCGGGTATAACTTCCAGTGGGCGTGGTCAAGCGCCTGGGCCTGCGCGCAGGCGCTGGTGGACGCTTAAACTAAGGGCCCGGGCATTCGGCGCCCGGGCGTGCAGGTTAGTTCAACCCAAGAAAATACTGGGCGATTTTGAAATAGATGATCAGTCCGGTGCCATCGATCAGCGTGGCGATAAACGGCGCGGAAACCACCGCCGGATCGATGCCGATCCGTTTAAGCACCATCGGGATGACCGACGAGACAATCGCGCTCCACAGGGTAATGCATACCAGCGTCAGGCTGACGATCAGCGTGATTTCCATGCCGATGCCCATCATCCAGGCGCGCAGGCAGCCCGCCAGCCCCAGCGTTAAGGCAATCAGAAATGAGGTCGATACCTCTTTGCGGATCACCCGCCCCATATCGCGCAGCCGTACTTCTCCCAGCGCCATCGAGCGCACCAGCGTCGAGGTGATCTGCGTTCCGCTGTTGCCGCCGGTACCGATGAGCAGCGGAATAAAGAAGGCCAGCGCGATGGCCGATTCCAGCGCCTCTTCAAAATGCTGCAGCACGCTGCTGGTGTAGGCTTCGGCCACGAACAGCAGCAGCAGCCACACCGAGCGTTTCTTCCACAGCGTCCAGGGGCTGATGTCCAGATACGGTTTTTCCAGCGGCAGCGTCGCCCCCTGCAGCTGGGCGTCCTCGGTGACGTCATCCTCCAGCAGATGGGCGATCTCCTTTTCCATCAGGCAGCCGACCAGCTCGCCTTTATCGACGACGGGAACCAGGTCGAGGCCGCGCTCGTTGAGCTCGGCTATCACCTGCGGGCGTTCATCGTCAGGTTTGACGCGGAACAGGCAGCTGTCCATCAGGTAGCGGATAGACTGCCCGACATCCCCTTCCTGCAGTAGCTTTTTGACCGACAGGCTGCCGCGCAGCTTCTTGCCGGCGACCACAAACACCTGGCCGGGAATATCATCGCTGGTGAGCTGTGAGATAAAGTGCTCCCGCGCTTCATGGACGCTGAGATGTTCCTGCAGCGTAATAAAGTCGGTACGCATGTACTGGGCGATGGCATCGCCGTCGAAGCCAGAGGTCGCCTGATGGGCGGCGCAGAGTTGAATGGAAGACATGATTAAAATCCCTATAAAAAATCACTCATAGGGGCGAACAAGACAGGGTTAGCGCAGGCAGATCCCTACGTCCTGGTTTTAGCACTGCATAACGTATCTGAACGGTCATGACCGCCAGAAGTTACCTTGGCAACACCTTGATTCGATGGAAGCCTGTATTTCCCTGAGTGGTCTCTCTCGATACCAACAGGGCGGTAACTTGTATTTATGCAGGAGCCTCGCCATAACGAGATCGTTAAATGAGGCGCCATTATTGGCGAAGAGGGATAATTCACAAAGCGTATAGTTTAGGTGGTTTATCAACTGTTGATAAACCACCCACTCATTTTCAAATAGTTAATCATCCGCTAAACACTGCAAATGCCCATGGCGCACACCGCGCTGGGCAATCACGTCGTCGGCAAAATGCTGCACCTCGGCCATGTCTCCCTTCAGCACCGCAATCTCCAGGCAGTCGTCATGGCTGATATGCACATGCAGCGTGGCGACGGAGAGATCGTGATGATGATGCTGGGTGGCCACCAGCCGGCTCGCCAGTTCGCGTTTTTCATGCTCGTAGACATATGACAGCACGGCATAACCGCGCCGCGGCTCCGACGGCGCGGGATCCTGGTTGAGGGCGTCGCGCAGAATATCGCGTACCGCCTCCGAACGGTTGTGGTAGCCGCGGCGGGCGCTGAGCGCATCGAGAGCCGCCAGCAGGTCATCATCAAGGGTCAGGGTTACGCGCTGCATGGCATGGCCTCGTTGAGCAGAGTGGCAGGAAAAGGTGGCAGCACCGCCTGCTGGAGCGCCTGTCCGGCAGGGGAGCGCAGGCGCAGCGGTAGACTGACCGTTGCGGTTTCGACGATGCGTCCGTGCTCCATCACCAGCACCCGCTGGCAAAAGCGCTCCACCAGCCGCAGGTCGTGGGTAATGAACAGGCAGGCGGTGCCAAACCGGGCCTGCAGGCGCTTCAGCAGGGCGATAATCTCCGCCTGCAGCAGCAGATCGAGATTCGAGACCGCTTCATCCAGGATCAACAGCTGCGGCCGCACCGCCAGGGCGCGAGCCAGGCAGACGCGCTGCAGCTGTCCGCCGCTGAGCTGTGCCGGGCGTTTATCGAGCAGCGTCGTGGAAAGGTCGACCGCGTGCAGCATCTCTTCTACCCGCCGTGCGCGCTCCTCGCGCGGCAAGCGGAACAGATGGCGCAGCGGCTCGCTGACGATCTCGCGCACCGTTTTGCGCGGATTCACCGCGCTGAAGGCGTCCTGAAACACCAGCTGAATATCACGGCGGAAGGCGCCGACGGCCTCGCCCTTCAGGGCGGTCAGCGGTGTGCCGCGCCAGACAATATCGCCGCGCTGCGGCGTTTCCAGGCCCACCAGCATCCGCGCCAGGGTGCTCTTGCCGCAGCCGCTGCGCCCGAGCAGGGCCACCGTTTCGCCGGGGGCGATGGCGACTTGGATCTCGTGCAGGACCCTGCCGTGGTGGGGGTAATCGTGGCTCACCCCGTTGACGCTGAGTAAATTCATGCTGTTTTCTCCAGTCCGTACAGCGCCAGATGCGCCGCCAGCAGGCGCTGGCTCAGCGGGTGCTGTGGGGCGCTGAATAGCGTGTTTACATCGCACTGTTCAACGAGGCGACCGTTCTCCATGACCGTCACGTCATCCGCCAGCCGCGCCACAACGCCCATGTCATGCGTCACCAGCAGCAGCCCCAGACCGCGGCTGGCGACGATATCCGCCAGCAGATCGAGGATCCGCGCCTGGGCGATGGCATCGAGGTCGGTGGTCGGCTCGTCGGCGATGATAAAGGGCGCGCGGCTGAGCAGGGCGAGGGCGATCATCATCCGCTGCAGCATGCCGCCGCTCATCTCGAAGGGATAGCGGCTGAGCAGCGAGCGCGGATTATCCAGACCCACCTCTTCCATCACCGCCAGCAGGGCGGCGTCATTCGCTTCGCGTCCCGCCGCCCGGCAAGTTTCCCGGGCGTGGGCGGCCATGGTATGCAGCGGATTAAAGGCGCTGCGTGGGTTCTGCATGATGGTGGCGATAGTCGCGCCGCGCAGCTGTTCGCCGTGCACCGGCATGCCGTCAAGCAACACCCGGCCGGCGGTCTGGCTGACGCCGGGCGGCAGCAGGCCCAGCGCGGCGGCGCAGGTAAGCGATTTCCCGCTGCCGCTGCTGCCGAGCAGCGCCAGCACCTTGCCGCGGCGCAGGGTAAGAGAGACGTCGCTGACCAGCGGGCGGTCGGCGGCAAGGGCGATCTGTTGCAGTTGGATCTTTTGCGGCATCAGTGGCTATGCTCCGCGATCAGGTGAGGATCGAGGCGATCGCGCAGCGCGTCGCCCAGCAGGTTAAAGGCCATCACGCTGATGAACAGCGCCAGCCCCGGCCAGACCATCTGCAGCGGCTGGGTCCAGATATACTGCCGGGCGTCGTTGATCATCACCCCCCATTCCGCCGTCGGCGCGCTGACGCCGAGGCCAAGGAACGACATGCCGGCCACGTGAAGCATCATATGGCCGATATCCAGTGAGGCGAGCACCAGCAGCGAGGGGATCACCGCCCCTGCCAGATGGTCGCTGAACAGCCGCCACTGGCTGGCGCCGCTCAGGCGGGCGGCGAGGATAAATTCGCGCTGGCGCAGGGAGACCACCAGATTACGCACCATTCTGGCGTACCAGGCCCAGTGCGATAGCGCAATGGCGAGGATCACGTTGGTCAGCCCGGTGCCGAGCACCCCCACCATAAAGAACGACAGGATCGAGGTTGGAAAGGTCATAAACAGTTCGGCGAGGCGCATCAGGCCGCGGTCGGCGCGGCCGCCCAGCAGCCCAGCGCTGCCGCCAACCGCCAGACCGATCAGCAGCACCAGCAGCAGGCAGGCCATTACCGCCCCCAGCGAGACGCGGGTGGCGGCCAGCAGGCGCGAGAAAATATCCCGTCCTAGATGATCGGTCCCCAGCCAGTGCGCTGCCCCTGGCGGCAGCAGCCGCTGCTGCAGGTTAATCGCCGCCGGATCCGAGGGGAGCCACCAGCCGCTGCCGATGGCGATGACCGCCAGCAGCGCAATAACCAGCAGGGCCAGTTTCACCGGCCAGCGGAAGTTTTGCAGCCATCTCATACGCTTACCTCCTCATGGCGGCGCAGGCGCGGGTCGAGCGCCGCGTTGAGCACATCCACCGCCAGGTTAGCCAGCACGAACACCGTGACCATCATCAGCGTAAAGCACTGAATCACCGGGTAATCGCGATTGAAGATCGCGGAAACCGCGTAGCGGCCGACCCCCGGCCAGGCAAAGATATTTTCAATAATCATGGTGCCGCCGATCAACTCGCCAATGTGCATGCCCATGGCGGTCACCACCGGCAGGGTGGCGTTGCGCAGGATATGCCGCCGCTCCACCTGGCGCGCGCTCAAGCCGCGCAGCCGCGCCCACACCACGTGACGCTGGCTGGAGACCTCCAGCATGCTGGCGCGCAGCAGGCGGGCGTTGATCGCCAGCGACATAAAGGCGATGGAGACGGCGGGCAATATCAGGTGCTGCCAGTCGCCGTACCCCATCGCCGGAAGCCACTGCAGATGCACGGAAAAAAGCATCACCAGCAGAAAGGCCAGCCAGAAGTTCGGCATCGACACGCCGAGGAAGGCAATCAGCCGCACAGCAAAGTCCGGCAGGCGATCGCGATGGCGCGCCGCCCAGATCCCCAGCGGCAGCGAGGTGACGAGGATCAGCGCCAGCGCCGCGCCGGTGAGCAGCAGGGTGGCCGGCAGGAAGTGCAGCAGGTCATCCAGCACCGGGCGCCGGGTGGCATAGGAGAGACCAAAGTCCAGGTGCAGCGCCCGCCACAGCCAGTGCAGATACTGCATCGCCAGCGGCTGGTTGAGCCCCAGCAGTTCGCGGGTCGAAGCGACCATCTCTTCAGTGGGCGGCAGGTTCGACAGGCGTAAATAATCCAGCGCCGGGTCGCCGGTGCCGAGCCGCAGCAGCAGAAAGATGATGGCGGAGGCGGCGAGCAGCAGCGGGATCAGCAGCAGCAGGCGGCGTAAAATATAGCGTAGCATTATGGCGTTACCGGTTTAATCTGGTCGAAAGGGATCTCGGTGCTCACCGGCGCGAACGGGATCTCCCCGACCTCCTGGCGCGCAACCGACATCAGCGAGACATAGCTGATGGGCAGGTATACCGCGTCCTGATGCAGGCGGCTCAGCACATCGTGGTACAGCCGTTTCCGCTGCGCCTTGTCGCTGGTGGTCAGCACCTCGCTAATCTCTTTATCAATCAGCCCTTTGTCGGGCAGGCCGCGCTGGGCCTGATAATCGGCATGGGAGGGCACGCGCATCGAGCTTAAAAAGGCATGCGGATCGTAGGGGGCGCCCCAGGTGCGATTGAAGATCATGCCGAACCGCCCTTCGCGCTGGCGCGCATAGATGCTGCTCTCCTCCTCGCCGACCAGGGTGACGCGGACGCCGACCTCCCGCAGATTGGCCTGAATAATTTCGGCCATCGATTTAGCCAGCGCGTCGGTGCCGATAAACGCCAGCTCAATCGCCAGCGGTTGCCCGGCCTTTTGTCGCCAGGGCTGGCCTTCCGGTTGCTGCCAGCCGGCCTGCGCCAGCAGGGCGCGGGCTTTTGCCGGGTCGTAACGGCGCGGCGTCAGATCCTGCGGGGCGTAGGGGACCGAGGGCGCAAACAGGGTGTCGGCAACCTGCTGGGTGCCGTAGAGCACGCTATCGACGAGGGTCTGCTTGTCGACGGCGTAGTTGAGCGCCTCGCGCACCGCCTGCTCGCGGGTCGGGCCCTGGCTGGCGTTCAGCGCCAGCATCACCGTCTCCGCCGGGGCGGAGAGACGAGCCGCGTAGCCGGGGTGATGACGAAAGCGTTCGAAGGTATCCAGCGGCAGCAGCCCCTCGTCGCCGTAGAGCATGTCGATTTCCCCGGTTTCGAACGCCACCGCGCGGCTGGTGGCGTCGGGGATCACTTTGATGGTGATTTGCTGTAGCGCGGGTTTATTACCCCAGTAGCGTTCGTTGCGTACCAGCACGTCGCGCTGATTGAGCTGCGAACTCGCCAGTCGCCACGGCCCGGTGCCGATCGGGGCTTTGATGCCGTTGGCGGTGCCGCCATCGATAAACTGCGAGGGGGCGATAAAGCGGAACGGGCGCGGCAGGGCCAGCTCTTGGAGTAAGGGGGCGTAGGCGCTTTTCAGGGTGAGCTGCAGCTCGCTGGCGCTGAGCGCCCGCACGTCGGTTATCTGATTGGCGAGCTCAAGCCAGGCGTGGCGTTGGCGGTTGGCGAGCACCGCCTGGAAATTAGCCGCCGCGGCCTGGGCGTTAAAGGGTTCGCCGTTGGAGAAGGTCACATCCTCGCGCAGGGTAAACCACCAGGTTTTACCATCGGCGGAGTGGCGCCAGCGGGTCGCCAGCCAGGGCTGCACGCTGCCGTCAGCCTGATACTTCACCAGCGGTTCATAGACCATGCTTTGGGCAAACATCTGGTTGGGCGTATAGAGATGCGGATTCAGCGGGCCGACGTTCACCGGCCAGGCGGTAGTAAGCGAGTGCTGCGCGGCCTGAGCCAGCAGAGGGGCGCAGGCGACCAGCGCCAGCAGAGTGAGGCGGAAAATAGACAAGACGGCGTTCTCAGCGACAGGAAAGTATGACGATTTTAGTGATTCATCATACTTTCGGAGTAACCTGGATCAATATTGCGCCGGAAAGTATAAGTAATCCGTATGATTATGCGCAGGGGCAGGCGCCGCCTTACCCCTCAGGGCGTCCGGAACAACCCCAGCAGCGTGGCCACCTGTTCGTCGATCGGCGCCAGATCCCGCTTGACGATCAGATGCAGCGGCGTCGCGCGGCGCGCGCCGTGGCTGAGGGGCAGCCGCTTCAGCACGCCCTGATCGAGATGGGAACGAATGCGCTCTTCCGGCAGCCAGCCGAAGCCGACCTGATACATCACCGCATCAATGGCCGCGTCAATGGTGGAGAAGGTCCAGGCGTCACGCGTCGCCTGGCCATCGCCGGTCTGGTCGGCAATGCGCACCAGCGGCCATGGCGCCAGCGCGCTATCCTCCAGCGGACCGTCGAGGGCGGCGAGAGGATGGTCGCGGTGGGCGACGGCGATAAAATCAATATTCATCAGCCACTCTCCGCGGCCGGTAATATCCTGGCGGCGGGTCAGAACCATGACATCGGCTTCCGTTCGCGCCGCGCCCTCGTCATCAATATTTTCCAGCACTTCGGTGAGTCTGACCTGAGTCTGCGGATAACGCTGCTGAAACTGGCGCAAAATGGCGAACAGCCGCTGGCGCGGGAAAATGCTGTCGACCACCAGGTCCAGACGGGTGCGCGCCCCGTTGCGCAGAGTGACAGCATGCGTCTCAACGTAGGCGAAGGCCTGCAGCAACGGTTTGACCTGATTCAGCAGCAGTTCGCCGGCCGGGGTCAGCACCGCCCGCCGACCGGACGGCGCCAGCAGCGCCACCCCTAAGCGCTCCTGCAGCAGCGCGAGGTTATAGCTCACCGAAGACTGACTGCGGTTGGTCTCCTCCGCCGCTCTGGCAAAGCTCCCGAATTCCACTACCTTTTCCAGTAATGCCCACTGCTCCAGGGTTGTCTTGTGCATAATCAATCTAAAATTTGGATGTATTTAATCCAAACATAGCGTTATTCATTCAATTTTTAAAGACGTATGCTGTCCTCAACAACACAGAGGAGAATAAATGATGAGCACTTTCGACAAACATGACCTCAGCGGCTTTATCGGTAAACATCTGGTCTACACCTACGACAACGGCTGGAACTACGAAATTTACGTCAAAAACGGCCACACCCTCGACTACCGTATTCACAGCGGCATCGTCGGCAATCGCTGGGTGAAAGATCAGGAAGCGTACATCGTGCGGGTGGGGGAAAGTATCTACAAAATCTCCTGGACCGAACCGACCGGTACCGACGTGAGCCTGATCGTCAACCTGGGCGATAAACTGTTCCACGGCACCATCTTCTTCCCGCGCTGGATCATGAATAACCCGGAAAAAACCGTCTGCTTCCAGAACGATCACATTCCGCTGATGAATTCTTACCGCGATGCCGGCCCGGCCTACCCGACAGAAGTGATTGACGAGTTCGCCACCATCACCTTCATTCGCGACTGTGGCGCAGATAATGATGAGGTAATTAATTGCCCGGCGAGTGAATTGCCTGCGGATTTTCCTGCAAATTTGTAATTAAGCAGAAATAACTTTGTGATCTGCGCTAACTTTTTGTCATCAAGCGTGACAAAGACAGCGTCATTAATTGTTATCTGGTTTAACCCCCGTTTACTTTCCGCGATAGCGTTCCTGTTTGCTTTTCCAGACAGGAACGTTTTTTTGTCAAAATTCTGCCATAAATAAAACCTATCATTCTGTTTATTAATGATTTATTTGGCTGTGCTGAGAAAAGATTAATTTCTTAATATTATCCTAAGCAAGGTCAACTACATTAATAGTGGTCGAAATACCCTGAAATGGAATGCCGCGCTGAACTCACTTCATTTTAATTTCGTTTAAGTCCACAGGCGCAGGATATTTTATTCTAACGACCCTGATTTGTGCGTGGGTCATCTACAGAACAGGATGATGATGAGCGATTTTTTGCCTTTTTCGCGCCCGTCGATGGGCGACGCAGAGCTGGCAGCGCTGCGTGAAGTTTTAGCGTCGGGCTGGATCACCACCGGGCCGAAGAATCAGGCACTTGAAGCGGCATTCTGCCAGTTGACCGGCAACCGCCACGCGATTGCCGTCAGTTCAGCGACCGGCGGGATGCACGTGACCCTGATGGCGCTGGGTATTGGCCCCGGCGATGAAGTCATTACGCCGTCCCAGACCTGGGTCTCCACCCTCAATATGATCTGCCTGCTGGGCGCCACGCCGGTGATGATCGATGTCGATAACGACAATCTGATGATCACCCCTGAGGCGGTGGCAGCGGCGATCACCTCGCGGACCAAAGCGATTATTCCTGTGCACTACGCGGGGGCGCCAGCCGATATCGACGCGATTCGCGCGGTGGGCGAGCGCCATGGCATCCCGGTGATCGAAGACGCCGCCCATGCGGCGGGGACCCACTATAAAGGCCGCCACGTAGGCTGGCAGGGGACCGCGATTTTCTCGTTCCACGCGATCAAAAATATGACCTGCGCTGAAGGCGGGCTGGTTGTCACCGACGACGACGAGCTGGCCTCCCGCATCCGTAGCCTGAAATTCCATGGCCTCGGCGTGGACGCCTATGACCGCCAGACCCACGGCCGCGCGCCGCAGGCGGAGGTGATCGCTCCGGGCTTTAAATACAACCTTGCTGACATCAACGCCGCGCTGGCGCTGGTCCAGCTGGAAAAACTGCCTCACGCCAACCAGCGGCGGACGGAAATTGCCCAGCGCTATCTGCGCGAGCTGGCGGACACGCCGTTTACGCCCCTGACCGTCCCGGCCTGGGATCACCAGCACGCCTGGCATCTGTTTATCATCCGCGTCGATGAGGCTGCATGCGGCATCAGCCGCGACGCGTTGATGGAAAAGCTGAAGGCGATGGGTATCGGCACCGGTCTGCACTTCCGTGCGGCCCATACGCAAAAATATTACCGCGAGCGCTTCCCTGAGGTTTCCCTGCCGAATACCGAATGGAACAGCGCCCGCATCTGTTCTCTCCCGTTGTTCCCGGACATGACCGATGACGATGTCACTCGCGTCATTTCCGCACTGCGCCAGCTGTCAGGACGTTGATATGCTTACTTACCCTCCCGTGAAGAAGGTCTCGGTGGTTATCCCGGTTTATAACGAACAGGATAGCCTGCCGGAGCTGCTTCGTCGTACGGAAACCGCCTGCGCCACGCTGGGGCGGCAATATGAAATTCTGCTGATCGACGATGGCAGCAGCGATGACTCGGCGCGCATGCTCACCGAAGCCGCCGAGGCGGAAGGCAGTCACGTCGTCGCCGTGTTGTTAAACCGTAACTACGGCCAGCACTCGGCGATCATGGCCGGCTTCAGCCATGTGACGGGCGATCTGATTATTACCCTTGATGCCGACCTGCAAAACCCGCCGGAAGAGATCCCGCGGCTGGTGGCGAAGGCGGATGAAGGTTACGACGTGGTGGGCACCGTCCGTCAGAACCGTCAGGACAGCATCTTCCGCAAAACCGCCTCGAAGATGATCAACCGCCTGATCCAGCGCACCACCGGCAAAGCGATGGGCGACTACGGCTGCATGCTGCGCGCCTACCGTCGCCACATTATCGACGCGATGCTCAACTGCCACGAGCGCAGCACCTTTATCCCGATTCTGGCGAATACCTTCGCCCGTCGCGCGGTGGAGATCCCGGTGATGCACGCCGAGCGTGAATTCGGCGACTCCAAATACAGCTTTATGCGCCTGATCAACCTGATGTACGACCTGGTGACCTGTCTGACCACCACGCCGCTGCGTCTGCTCAGCATTTTCGGCAGCGTGATAGCCCTGCTGGGCTTCGCCTTCGGCCTGCTGCTGGTGGTGCTGCGTCTGGCCTTCGGCCCGCAGTGGGCGGCGGAAGGGGTGTTTATGCTCTTCGCCGTGCTGTTTATGTTCATCGGCGCCCAGTTTATCGGTATGGGCCTGCTCGGGGAGTATATCGGACGCATCTATAACGACGTGCGCGCGCGTCCCCGCTACTTTATTCAACGTGTTGTTCGCCAGCCGGAAACGGCATCTAAAGAGGAAGATCGTTCATGAAAGCCGTAGTCTTCGCTTATCACGATATGGGCTGCACCGGTATCCAGGCTCTGCTGGACGCCGGGTATGATATCGCTGCTATTTTCACCCACCCGGATAACCCTGGCGAAAACCATTTCTTTGGCTCCGTGGCGCGCCTTGCTGCCGAGCAGGGCATTCCGGTGTGGGCGCCGGAAGACGTGAACCATCCGCTGTGGATTGAGCGTATCCGCGAGATGAAGCCGGACGTGCTGTTCTCCTTCTACTACCGCAATCTGCTAGGCGATGAGATCCTCCGTCTCGCGCCGAAAGGGGCGTTTAACCTGCACGGTTCGCTGCTGCCGAAATATCGCGGCCGCGCGCCGCTGAACTGGGTGCTGGTCAATGGCGAAAGCGAAACCGGCGTCACCCTGCACCGGATGGTGAACCGCGCCGACGCGGGGGATATCGTCGCCCAGCAGGCCGTGGCGATTGGCCCGGATGACGCCGCCCTGACGCTGCACCGCAAGCTGTGCGCCGCCGCCACCGGGCTGCTGGGCCAGGCGCTGCCGGCGATCCTCGCCGGAACCACCGATGAACGTCCGCAGGATCACAGCCAGGCGACCTATGTGGGGCGTCGTACCCCGGAAGATGGCCGCCTCGACTGGGAGCAGCCGGCGCAGACCCTGCACAATCTGGTGCGCGCGGTCTCCGATCCGTGGCCGGGCGCCTTCGGCTACGCCGGCGCGAACAAGTTTATCGTCTGGAAATCCCGCGTCCGTCATGATCTGCCGGCAGCCAAACCGGGTACCGTTATCTCCGTTGCGCCGCTGATCGTGGCGTGCCAGGAGGGGGCGCTGGAGATTGTCACCGGCCAGACCGAACGCGGGGTGTACATGCAGGGCGCCCAGCTGGCGCAGGGGCTGGGCCTGGTGTCCGGGGCGGTGATCAGCAGCAAACCGGTGGTGGCGGTTAAGCGTCGCACCCGGGTGCTGATCCTCGGCGTCAATGGCTTTATCGGTAACCATCTGACCGAACGCCTGCTGCAGGACGACAACTATGAGATTTACGGCCTGGATATCGGCTCCGACGCCATCAGCCGTTTCCTCGACTGCCCGCGTTTCCACTTTGTGGAAGGCGATATCAGCATTCACTCCGAGTGGATCGAATATCACATTAAGAAATGCGACGTGGTGCTGCCGCTGGTGGCCATCGCCACCCCTATCGAGTACACCCGCAACCCGCTGCGCGTCTTCGAGCTGGATTTCGAAGAGAACCTGAAGATCATCCGCGACTGCGTGAAATATAATAAGCGCATCATCTTCCCGTCGACCTCGGAAGTGTACGGCATGTGCACTGATAAAAACTTCGACGAAGACACTTCCAATCTGGTGGTCGGGCCGATCAACAAACAGCGCTGGATCTACTCGGTCTCCAAGCAGCTGCTGGACCGCGTGATCTGGGCCTACGGCGATAAGAATGGCCTGAAGTTCACCCTGTTCCGTCCGTTCAACTGGATGGGGCCGCGTCTGGATAACCTCAACGCCGCGCGTATCGGCAGCTCCCGCGCCATCACCCAGCTGATCCTCAACCTGGTGGAAGGCTCGCCGATCAAGCTCATCGAAGGCGGTAAGCAGAAGCGCTGCTTCACCGACATCAGCGATGGTATCGAAGCGCTGTTCCGCATCATCGAGAACAAAGACGGCCGCTGCGACGGGCAGATCATCAACATCGGTAACCCGGATAACGAAGCAAGCATCAAAGAGCTGGCGGAGATGCTGCTGGCCTGCTTCGAACGCCATCCGCTGCGCGATCGCTTCCCGCCGTTTGCCGGCTTCCGCGAAGTGGAAAGCAGCGACTACTACGGCAAGGGCTATCAGGACGTTGAGCATCGCAAACCGAGCATCCGCAACGCCAAACGCTGCCTGAACTGGGAGCCGAAGGTGGAGATGGAAGAGACCGTTGAGCATACGCTGGACTTCTTCCTGCGCACGGTTGAACTGGTGGACGCTAAACATCCATGAAACAGGTCGGCTTACGCATAGATGTCGATACCTTTCGCGGCACGCGGGACGGCGTTCCGCGGCTGCTGGACCTGCTGGGTCAGCACGGGATCCAGGCAAGCTTCTTCTTCAGCGTCGGGCCGGACAATATGGGGCGCCACCTGTGGCGCCTGGTAAAACCGAAGTTTCTGTGGAAGATGCTGCGCTCCAGAGCGGCCTCGCTGTACGGCTGGGATATTCTGCTGGCCGGCACCGCGTGGCCGGGACGCCGCATCGGCGCGGGGAACGAAGCGGT
Organism: Klebsiella sp. JN_Kp127; assembly: GCF_040062505.1. NCBI lineage: Bacteria > Pseudomonadati > Pseudomonadota > Gammaproteobacteria > Enterobacterales > Enterobacteriaceae > Klebsiella > Klebsiella sp. JN_Kp127. Next base: position 23,191 of record NZ_JBEAHS010000038.1, on the reverse strand, counting down.
GATCCGCGCCGCCGCCGAGTCTCATGAAGTGGGCCTGCACGCCTGGGACCACTACAGCTGGCAGGCGTGGAGCGGCGTCTGGCCGCAGGAACGGCTGACGCTGGAGGTTGAGCGCGGCCTGCTGGAGCTCGAACGCATCATCGGCCGGCCGGTCACCTGCTCGGCTGTCGCCGGCTGGCGCGCCGATCAGCGAGTGGTGAAAGCCAAAGAATCCTTCGATTTCCTCTACAACAGCGACTGTCGCGGCACGCGGCCGTTTCTGCCCCAGCTCGGCAGCGGCGTCTCCGGTACGGTGCAGATCCCGGTCACGCTGCCGACCTGGGACGAGGCGGTGGGCACGGCGGTGGAAATCGCCGGCTTTAACCGCTACCTGCTGGACTGCATCCATCGCGACCCGGGCGTGCCGGTCTATACCATTCACGCCGAAGTGGAAGGCATTGCCTACGCGGATCAGTTCAATGAACTGCTGACCATGGCGGCGGAAGAAGAAATTCAGTTTTGCCCACTGAGCCAGCTGTTGCCCGCTGACTTTAGCGAGCTGCCGTCTGGCAAAGTGGTTCGGGGTGAACTGGCTGGCCGGGAAGGCTGGCTCGGACGTGAACAATTACTGACTTCGGGTGTTTGATGAAAAGCATTCGCTATGGCGTCTCTCTGATTGCGCTGTTTGCGCTGTATTACCTGCTGCCGCTTAATTTCCGTTTGCTCTGGCAACCCGATGAAACCCGCTACGCGGAGATCAGCCGTGAAATGCTGGCCACCGGCGACTGGGTGGTGCCGCATTTTCTCGGATTGCGCTATTTCGAAAAGCCGATTGCCGGTTACTGGATCAACAGTATCGGTCAATGGCTGTTTGGCCATAATAACTTCGGCGTACGCTTTGGGTCGGTCTTCGCCATCACCATGACCGCCGTGCTGGTGGCCTGGCTGGCGTGGCGCGTCTTTCGCGACAAAAAGGTAGCTGTCCTGTCGCCGGTGATTTTTCTCACCGCGATGCTGGTGTATGCGATTGGCACCTATGCGGTGCTGGACCCGATGATCACCCTGTGGCTGGCGCTGGCGATGTGCAGTTTCTGGGGCGCGACGCAGGCGCAGAGCCGCAGCGGCAAAATACTGGGTTACGCGCTGCTGGGCGTCGCCTGCGGTATGGGGGTGATGACCAAAGGCTTCCTTGCGCTGGCGGTGCCGGTAGTGGGCGTTCTGCCGTGGGTGATAGCCCGTCGACGCTGGCGTGAAGTGCTGACCTACGGTTGGCTGGCGGTGGTCGTCTGTACGCTGGTGGTGCTGCCCTGGGGGCTGGCTATTGCCCAGCGCGAGCCGGACTTCTGGCGCTACTTCTTCTGGGTCGAGCATATTCAGCGTTTCGCCGAAAAAGACGCCCAGCACAAAGCGCCGTTCTGGTACTACATCCCGTTCCTGATCGCCGGCAGCCTGCCGTGGCTGGCCCTGCTGCCGGGGGCGCTGAAGCGCGGTTGGCTTGAGCGCGATGAGGCCCGCGGCGCGCTGTATCTGTTAGGCTGGGTGGCGATGCCGCTCCTGTTCTTTAGTATCGCCAAAGGCAAACTGCCGACCTATATCCTGCCGTGCTTTGCGCCGCTGTCGATCCTGATGGCGCGCTACGCGCTGGAGGCGGCGAATACCGGCGCGAAAGCGTTACGGGTCAACGGGATGATCAACCTGGGCGTCGGCCTGCTGGGGCTGATCGCCGTGCTGGTGGTCTCGCCCTGGGGCGTGATGCATAAGCCGGTGTGGACCAAGATTGAGCTGTATAAATGTCTGCTGGCGGCGATCGCCTTCGCCGTCTGGGCGCTGATGGGCTGGCTGGCGATGAAAGACGCTGGCCGCCGCTGGAGCCTGGCGGCGCTTTGCCCGCTCGGCCTGGCGCTGCTGGTGGGCTTCGCCATCCCGGACCGGGTTATCGACAGCAAACAGCCGCAGTTCCTCGTGGATATCGTCAGCGAATCCCTGCAGCCCAGCCGCTACGTCCTGACCAACAACGTCGGGATCGCCGGCGGCCTGGCCTGGGAGCTGAAGCGAAGCGATATTATTATGTTCGACAAACAGGGTGAGCTGAAGTACGGTCTCGACTGGCCGGACGCTCAGGGAAGCTTTGTCAGCCAGGCCGGGTTTGCCGACTGGCTGGCCGCGCATCGTCAGCAGGGGCCGGTCTCGCTGGTGCTGTTGATGGATAAAGGAGAGAGTATGCTCGACTTACCGTTACCGAAACCCGATAACGCTTACGAGCTGGGGCGGGTCGTTTTCCTTCAGTATCTGCCGCAATGAGCGTCTGGATCTGTCTGGTGTTCGCCAGCCTGCTGAGCTGCGCCGGACAGCTGTGCCAGAAACAGGCGACCCGCCCGTCCCGTCGCGGACGGCGAAGTCGTCATATACTCTTCTGGCTGGGGATGGCGCTGTTATGCCTCGGCTGCGGCATGCTGCTGTGGCTGAGCGTCCTGCAGTCAATTCCGGTGAGCATCGCCTATCCGATGCTGAGTCTGAACTTCGTCTGGGTCACCCTCGCGGGCTGGGGCATCTGGCATGAGCCGGTCGCTCCCCGCCACTGGTTTGGCGTCGGGTTGATCGTCGTGGGCATTGTCATTCTGGGGACCAGCGTCTGATGGGCTTTCTCTGGGCATTATTCAGCGTCGGCCTCGTCAGCGGCGCGCAGCTGCTGCTGCGCAGCGCCATGGTGGTGTTGCCGCCGCTGACCGATATTCTGGCGTTTCTCCAGCATCTGTTGCATCTCCAGCCCGGCACCTTCGGCCTGTTTTTCGGCCTGCTGGGCTACCTGCTGTCGATGGTCTGCTGGTACTTTGCCCTCCACCGTCTGCCGCTGTCGAAAGCGTATGCGCTGCTGAGCCTGAGCTATATCCTCGTTTGGGCCGCCGCCATCTGGCTGCCCGGCTGGCATGAGCCGTTCCACTGGCAATCGCTGCTGGGCGTGGCGATTATCGTCGCCGGCGTATTGACCATCTTCTGGCCGGTGAAACGCCGCTAGCCGGGGAGCCGGCTTTTGGGGCGCCCCGGGCCGAGCAGGATCGCCAGCTTGCTGCCCCCGACGGTGGTCTCCATCCAGATTTTACAGACGCTGGTTAACGGCACCGAGAGCAGCATTCCCACCGGCCCCAGCAGCCAGCCCCAGACCAGCAGCGACAGGAACACCACCAGGGTCGACATCCCCAGCCGGTGGCCCATCATGCGCGGCTCCACCATGTTGCCCAACACCATATGCACCACCAGAAACAGCGCCCCGACCAGCAGGCACTCATAGATGCCGCTGAACAGCAGCGCCTGCAGCATGGGCGGGATGGCGGAGATGGCGGATCCGATATTCGGCACATAGTTCAACAGGAACGCCAGCACCCCCCACATCAGCGCGAACTGCACCCCCATCGCCAGCAGCCCCAGCCAGACAATCAGGCCGGTCCACAGGCTGATCAGCGTTTTCAGCGCCAGATAGTGGGTGACGCCTTTCAGCGCCCGGTGCAGCCCGGCGATATGCAGGCGAGGGTTATTGAGGGCAAAACGCAGTTTGTAGGGCAGGTGGCGAACCTCAAACAGCATAAAGATCACCGTCATCACCAGCAGCACAATGCTGGCCATCGCCCCGGAAAGCTGGGTCATCAGCGTCGTGGCCCAGGTCATCAGCCGTTCTGAATCCATACGTCGCAGCATGCGCTCCGGATTGATATGCAGGTTGAGAAAGGGGAGATACTCCTGGAGCTGGACGATCTTACGCGTCAGGGCGCGGTTGAAATCGGGCAGCATGGCGACAAAGTCATTGAGCGACGCCGCCAGCACGCCAAGCAGCGCGGTCAGCATGACCAGCATTGCCGTCACCACCAGCGTAATGGCGAACGGGCGCCGCACCCCGCGACGAATGAACCAGGTGACCAGCGGGTTGAGGACGATAGCGAAAAACAGCGCCAGCAGGAGCTGCACCAGAATATCGGCGGCGGCGTGGATCCCGGCGAGGATAATCACCAGCGCCGCCAGCTTAAGTAAAATATGGAGCCCGGCTTTATCAGCCTGCGGAGGGGACATAGGTATTCCTTTTGTGAGTCGCGCCTGATAAGTGTAGCGGTTCGCTGGCTGCCAATATTCCGAAAGGCGAGCGGCTTTTCCGCCATCATCTTTTGATCGCTTAAACCGCGCCGCTGAAATGTTGAATGCGCGCGTCCGTCAGCGTGAACGGCGTCGGCGTACAGACCGCAATACTTAACCCATCGTGCAGAATCTGGCTGAGCGACAGCGGGCCGTGACAGGCGCTGTCAACGGAGGCCATCTGCCAGGCGCTGCCGCCGCGCTGTTTCACCAGCGCCTCTTTGCGCGTCCAGATACGCCAGAAGACCGTGAGCTGCTGCGCTGGCGAAGCCTGCGCCAGTTCCTGGTGCTCGCTTTCGCTGAACAGCGCGTTAGCCAGGCGGCGCCAGCCTTCGCGCGGGCGAATCACTTCGATGTCGCAACCCACCTCGCCTTTATCGCTGAGCAGCAGGGCAATATCGTCGCCGCTGTGGCTAAGGTTAAACCACAGCCCGCGCGCGACGGGGAAGGCAGGCTTGCCCTGTTCGCCAAGCTGAATATCCGTCAGCGGGGTAGCCGCCTGCGCCAGCAGCGCGCGGCCGGCAAGCCAGCTGGCTCGTCGCGGTCCGTCCGGCGCCTGCGCCATCAACGCAGGCGGTAACGGCAGGGCGCTAAGGGCGGAGATCTTACCCAGAAAAAGCTGATACATTTCAAGGCCAGCGTCGAATAATGATTGAGGTGTTAATGCCGCCGAAGGCGAAGTTGTTGCTCTGCAGGAATTCACACTCCAGTTTGCGCTTTTCCCCCATGATGTAATCCAGTTCGCCACAGTTGGCGTCCGGTTTATGGAGATTCAGCGTTGGCGCAAACCAGCCTTCGCGCATCATCTGCAGGCTCATCCACGCTTCTAACGCCCCGCAAGCGCCAAGCGTATGGCCGAAATAGCTTTTCAGCGAAGAGATCGGCACGCTGTCGCCGTAAACGGCCGCCGTTGCCTGGCTTTCCGCGATATCGCCGCGATCGGTGGCGGTGCCGTGGGCCGAAATATAGCCGATGTCACGGGGGCTTAAGCCCGCCATGTTTAGCGATTGTTCCATGCAGATCTGCATGGTTTCGCGCTGCGGCTGGGTAATATGGGCCGCATCGCAGTTAGTGGCGAACCCGACGATTTCACCGTAGATGGTTGCGCCGCGCGCTTTGGCATGCTCGAGATCTTCAAGGATCAGCGTGCCGGCGCCTTCGCCAATCACCAGACCATCTCGCTGTTCATCGAACGGAGAGGGGGTGAGGGCCGGTTCGTCATTGCGTTGGCTGGTGGCGAAGAGGGTATCGAATACCGCGGCTTCCGAAGGGCAGAGCTCCTCGGCCCCGCCGGCCACCATCACCGTTTGGTAACCATGGCGAATGGCTTCCCAGGCGTAGCCAATCGCCTGGCTGCCGGAGGTGCAGGCGCTGGAGGTGGGGATCACGCGCCCCCGCAGACCGAAGAATAATCCGGTATTCACCGCGGTAGTATGCGGCATCATCTGCACATAGGTAGTGCCGGTGATATTGTTGGTATGTTTCTCCGTCAACATGGTGGCGAACTCGCTCACCGGACCGGTACTACCGGTTGACGAGCCGTAAGCGATGCCGGTTTGGCCGTTGGTCAGCACGGTGTCGCCGATAAGCCCGGCCTGCTCCAGCGCGAGCTCAGTGGCGCGGGTGGAGAGTCGCGATACCCGCCCCATCGCGCGGATACGCTTGCGGGTATAATGCTCCGGCAGGGTGAAATCGTCGATTGGCGCCCCCAGCAGCGTATGCAGTCCGTCATACGCCAGCCATTCCGGCATCTTACGCACCGCATTTTTATATTCCCGCAGCCTGGTGGCGACATCCTGCCAGTTTTCGCCAAACGCGGTCACCCCGCCCATCCCTGTAATGACCACCCGGCGTATCATAGCATCCCCCCGTTGATGGAAATGACCTGGCGGGTGACGTAGCCCGCGATATCCGACATTAAATAGCTGGCAAGCCCGGCCACCTCGTCGGCCTGACCCATGCGTTTCATCGGGATCATGGTCATCGCCTCTTTCAGCGCGTGCTCTTCCATGTCAATCATCCCGGTGTCGATAAGACCCGGCGCAATACAGTTAACGGTGATTTTGCGTTTTGCCAGTTCTATCGCCAGCGCTTTGGTGGCGCCGATGATGCCCGCCTTGGCGGCGCTGTAGTTGACCTGGCCGCGGTTGCCCATGACGCCGGAAACCGAGGAGAGGGTGATGATACGTCCGCCCTGGCGCGCGCTAATCATCGGCATGATGCAGGGATGAATGACGTTATAAAAACTGTCGAGGTTGGTGTGGATCACGGCGTCCCAGTCGTCATTGCCAAGCGCCGGGAAGGCGCCGTCGCGGGCGATGCCAGCGTTGCTGACAATGCCATACCATGCGCCATGGTCGGCCATATCCTGCTCCAGTACCTCGCGGCATTGCTGACGATCGGCGACGTCAAAACTCAGCAGCCGGCCGTCGCCGCCGGCGGCGGTTATCGCCTCCAGCGTCTGTTGCGCCCCCGCGCGGTCGCGATGAAAGTGGACGCCCACCACAAAACCGTCCGCTGCCAGCTGGCAGGCGATAGCGCGACCGATGCCTTTGCTGGCGCCGGTAACCAAAACTGAACGACTCATTCTGACGCTCCTTGTTGAAATAAAGTGCTAAGTTCTTCTGTTGTGGGCTGGAAGGTGTTGACCCGCCCGCTGGCCAGAACGTCATCGTCCACCATAATGGTGCCTTCGAAGCTGCCGAAACGTTCATCCTGCATCAAGAGCTTCACGCTGATGGACAGCGTCTTTCCGCCCGGCAGGCTCCCGGCCGCGCAAACCAGTTCGCGCGCGCCCAGCACCATGCCTAAAGCGAGCGATGTTTGTCCTTGCTGCTGGCGGTGCCAGCCGGACCAGACGCCGACGGTCTGCGCCATTAATTCAAGGGCGAACCAGCCGGGAAGATCGCCGTTGGTATCGAGAAATGGCGCCAGAACGCTGCCGGGTGAGATCGCGACGCGGCAGGTGGCGGTGTCGGCGGTCACCGCCTCGACCTCTTCCAGCAGCAGCATCGGCGCGTCGTGCGGCAGGTAACTGCCGGGTGATAAAAAGTGGCTCATGACATTCTCCCGAGCAGGATGCTGGTGTTATTGCCGCCAAAGGCAAAAGAGTTCGACAGGATAACTGGCCGCGACAGCGGCTGCGGATGTTCAATGAGCCCGCACGGCGGTAGCGTGTCATCCTGCGGAGACTGACTGAAATCCTGTGCCGGTAACAACAGATTGCGCTGCAGGATCAGCATGCCGATGGCGGCCTCGGTGATCCCCGCCGCACCCAGCGTATGTCCGGTCAGATGTTTGGTGGAACTACAGGGCACCCTTTCGCCAAACAGCGCGTTGATCACCCGGGCTTCTATCTGGTCGTTAAGCCGCGTAGCGGTGCCGTGCAGGTTAATGTAACCCACCTGCTCCGGCATGATGCCCGCGTCGTCCAGCGCCTGCTGAATGGCGCGCATCGCCCCTTCTCCTTGGGGGTGCGGGGCGGAAATATGCCAGGCGTCGCTGGATTCGCCGATACCCAGCAGCGCGATGGGCTGCGGCTCGCGGGTCAGCAGCATCAGCGCCGCCCCTTCGCCGATGGTGATCCCGCTGCGGTCGCGGCTAAACGGCTGGCACTGCGTCGTGGAGAGCGACTCCAGGCTGTGAAAGCCGTTGATGGGCATCCGGCTAAGGGTATCCGCGCCGCCGACGATCGCCACATCCGCCAGCCCCGCCTCAATGAGCCGCCGTCCGCTGATTATCGCCCGCGCGCTGGAGGAGCAGGCGGTTGACAGGGTATATGCCGGACCATCCAGCGCCAGCCAGCGGCTGAGAAAACGCGACGGGTCGCCCAGCTCCTGCTGTGGATAGCGCCAGGCCTCGCTCGCCTTGCCGTTAAGCGTCAAATTAACGTGTACGTCGCCTTCATCCAGCCCTGACGTACTGGTGCCCAACACCACGGCGACCCGAGCCCGGCCATAGCGGGCGATGGCGCGATCCACCTGCGGCTGGATCTGCGCCAGCGCCGCCAGCAGCAGCTGATTATTGCGCGAACGATGGTCGCGAAAGGTATCGGGAATGGCGGGTAGTTCGCCGTCCACCCCCGCGAAAATCGCCTGCGGATGCCCCTGTAACCACCCTTCACGCGGGCGCATGCCAGGCGCTATACCGCGGGCCAGATTGGCGGCGATTTCATCATTATCGCGTCCCAGGGCGTTAATCATGCCGACAGCAGAAATGAAGATCATCTCAGTCACCCAGGTATTGAATGGTGATGTGGTATTTAAAGACGTGCTGCTCGATGCTAATCGGCACGCGCTTGCCTTTGCGGTTGATATAGGTGATGTCGGTGACCAGTTTTCCGCGCGCGTTACGCAGTTCGCGTTTGTCGCCGCGGTCGGTTAGCGTCCAGCCTTTCGGCAGCTGCGGCAGCCATGCGCTAAGCGGCCAGTGGCTGAGCATCACATCGGCCAGCACCTGGCTGGCGGGCGGCAGTTGCGGGATCACCATCGACTGTTCCGCGCGCAGCCCTTGTTGATCATAGGTCACCAGGAACAGGCGGATACCGACGGACGACAGGCCCGCCAGCGTGAGCTTTTTATCATCGGCATTGAGCAGCACCAGCAGCGACTGGGTTTGGCCGTTGAAGCGGCCGGTCAATAACTGCTGGGAACTGATGGCCGGCGAGATGCCCGGCGGCGGCAACGTGACGCGCGTACCCGGCTCCAGCCACGCCTGCGGACGGCCTTGCGGCTCCGGCGGCGAATGACTGCAGCCGGCCAGCAATAAGGCGGTGAAGAGCGCGAAGGCGCGCCAGAATGATGGTCTTCTCATCGTCTTTTTTTCTCTTTTTTGCTCGGCATCGCCAGCGGCGACAGCAGGAAAGCGGTGAAAATACCGCTGACCAGGACAGTGCCAAAGCTGCTGATGGCCTGGGTGGCGCTAAACACCAGCATGCCAAGCGTTAATAAGGTGGTCATCATCGCCAAGGTAACCGCCAGCAGCGATGTCAGCGGCGTGCCGCGCGGGTTGCTGAAAAACAGGGTGTAGTTGATGCCAATCCCAAGTACCAGCACCAGCGCCAGTAAGGAGAACAGGTTAACGGCGTGGCCGGTGAGCGCCAACGCCCCCAGGCCGCATCCCAGCGACAATACCGACGGCACCAGGCTTATTAAGCCCTTGCGCCAGCCAAGGCGGATAGCGGCACCGCAGGCAATCACCGCCAGCGCAACGCCGAGCAGCCCGGTTAAAATATGACGGTAGAGCGCGAAAAGCTGGTCGAAATCGCTTTTACGATCGACCCACGCCACGCCAGTCTGGGTTGTGCTGAGCGCCTTCAGCGCCGGGCTATCTTTCACCCCGCTCACTGGCACCAGTACGCCGCTTTCGCCATCCGGCAGCGTCAGCCATAGCAGCCGCCAGCCTTCGCTGGCCGGACTGGCAAGCCAGTCGCCGACTGTCACCGGCATCGGCCGCAGGTCGGGGTGAACAGCGGTGAGTCCGGCGTTATTCAGCGCCTGGCCGATGGCCGGCGCCGCCTGCTTCAGCAGGGCCAGATCCTGCTGCTGGCGGGCCAGTGAATTGAGCGGAATGGCGCGATACCCGCCAAGCATTCCGTCGGTTTGCGCTTTAGCCAGTGCGGGCATAAAGGCTTCCAGCCGCTGCAGCGTTTGTTGCGCCGTGTCGCCGTAAACCACGAACCACTTTTGATCGACGCTTTGGCCAGTGAGCGCGGTGATGGCATGCTCCTGGGAGAGGATATTCTGCGGCAGCGCCTGCAGCTGTGAGATATCGTCATCCACCCGCAGGAGAGCGAGCCCCGTCAGGGAGAAAATGGCCAGAACCACCGGCAGACCGATGGCGAGTTTTTTGTTACGCCGCCATGCCGCGAGCCAGCGCGACATCAGCACCATCGCTGGGACGGGACGCACCGGGAGGCCATGGCACAGCCATGGCTGCCAGAAAATCACCGTCAGGCATGAGGCGCTTAGCCCCACGGCCGCAAATAGCGCCATCTGGCGAATGGCCGGGAAGGGGGCCAGCATCATGATTAAATAAGCCGCCACGGTGGTAAGCAGCGCCAGCAGCAGCGCTTTCCGTACTTTAACAAGGCTTTGCCACGGTGAAGCCGCTGCGCCATGGACCATCCGTTCGGTCAGGTAATAGAGCGTGTAATCTGCGGAAATGCCAATAATGCTCATGCTCATCACCAGGGTCATCAGATGCAGCTCGCCAAACAGCAGCAGCGTGGCAACGGTGCCGGCCAGTGCGCCGATAGCGATAGAGATCGCGCATAACAGCAGCGGACGCAGCGAGCGGAACACGGCCACGATCAACAGGATGACGCCGAACAGGGTGGCCGCGCCGAGAGTGGAGATATCGCGCTTCGCCTGCTGGCTGGCGTAATCACTGTAAAATACGGTGCCGCGCGACAGCAGCTGCGCCTGCGGGTGGCGCGCTTTTAATTCCTTTTCAAGCTGCGCGAGGGTGGTCACCAGGCGGTGCGTCTGTCGCATATCGAACGACGAACCCGCCAGCTCGCCGTGCAGCAGATACCAGACGTTACCTTGCGCGTCTTTGCTGGTCAGCCACCCGTCCTGCAGCTGCATCCGCTGGCCGCTATTCGCCATCGCCAGCTGTGAGCCGCGCATCAGCATCAGCGGGTCGTTTTGTAACTCTTTACCGCTGACCCCGGAAAACGCCGAATAGAGCTGCGAAAGGATCCACTGGGCCTGCGCTTCGCCGCCCTCCTGCAGACGCGCGCGGGTGGCGGGGTCGATTAACGCATTGCGATGTTGCCAGAAAAACGTTCCCCAGGCCTGCTGACTGGCGGCATCCATTGGGCCTTTGACCTCGGCCAGCGCGTCTGAGGTTTGCAGCAACCGCAGCCAGTCGCGAGCCACCTGTGGGTCGGCCTGTTTACCGGGGCTGACCAGCCAGACCAGCTGGCGATCCAGACGCTGCATAAAGCCGTCGTTCAGCGCCGGGGGGATCGCGCCGAGCGTCTGTTTTGGCAGCATCGCCAGCACGCTGCTGTTGAGCCGGGCCTGCGGCAACAGCGCCAGCAGCGCGCCCGCCAGTATCAGGCAGACGACGCCCCAGATCAGCGCAGGACGTTTACTGGGCGGCAAAGCGTTGGCGTTCGTCATCGGTCAGTTGCGCTGGCGTCAGTTGATGTTGGGAAAGGGCGATATCGGTGCGATCGCCTTGTTTATCGTTGAGTTGAATATGCTCCAGGTAGGTTTTTCCGGCGAGATCGATGCTGGCGAAAATCTTATCCAGCGGCGTGGTGACAGGCGTCAGGCGCAGCGTCCATCGCCCGTCGCCTTTATCGGCGAATTCCACGCGGAAGTTCTCCTCCAGCACGTTACGATCGGCCTGGAACAGCGCGCGCAGCAGATGGTTGAACTGGAACATCTGCGGGTTGTTTTCGGCGGTGACGGTCTGCGGCGGCTGGCCGTTAATCGCCTGCACCATCCGTTTATCATCCAGCAGCAGTTGCATCGGGAACGGTGAGGTTTGATCCCACAGCAAGCCCTGGTCGCGGGCGATCAACATCCGCCCCTGGGATCGCAGCGGCTGCGGAAGATCCTTTATGGTGCGGGTTTGATCGAAGTGGGCGCGCACCACCGGCTGTTCGCTAAATTGTTTTTGCAGGTCATTGAGCGTCAGGGCGCTAACCAACGGACTGATGAACAGTCCCACCAACAGCAGCAATCTCATGGCGTGACCCCCATGCGTTCAAACAGAACTTGCGGGCTGACAAAACACATCTCGCCGCTTTTTTCGTCCACCGCGACCTGGATGGTGTAGCCGGTGGTGGTGCGTTTGCCGCTCTCGGCGGCAAAAATTTCATAGCCAATGCGCAGGCGGTTTTCGAACTCTTCCAGACGCGCGCGGACGCGAATACGCTGCTCGAAGGTGATAACGTCCCGGTACTTCACGCGGGTATCCACCACCGGCCACAGATAGCCGGAGGCTTTCATCTGCCGGTAGCCGTAGTTGAACTGGTTAAGCAGCGCCTCGCGGGCAATTTCGAAGTAGCGGAAATAGTTGCCATGCCAGACGACGCCCATCATATCGACGTCGTGAAAGGGAATGGTTAGCTCTACTTCAGCAGTAAAACGGGGATCGTTAAGCACCCTTTACTCCTTATCTTTGGGCTCCGGCAAACGCCAGAAATCGAAAAAGTTAAACCAGTCGAGCGGCGACTGCAGCGCGTAATATTCCAGCCGTTCGGCGTAGCGATCGATGATATGTTGCAGTGCCTGCTGGCGATTGGCGCGCGGTAGCGGCAGCGGGTCAGCGAACGGCTCACAGTAAATGCGCAGCTTGCCCTGCTGACGCAGAGCGAACATCAAATTGACCGGGCAGCGCAAAATAGCCGCGAGGATAAAGGGCCCCTGCGGGAAGGGGGCCGGTTGCCCCATAAAACGGCTCCAGCAGACGCGCCACTCGCCGCCGCGCTGCGGATTGACCGCAATACGATCGCCGACAATAGCGATCCATTCTCCGCGATCCAGTTTTTCCTGCAGCAGCATGGCGGTCTCCGGGCCGATATCGGTGACCGGCAGCAGGTTGAGCCCCGCCTGCGGGGCCATCTCCGCCATAATCTGCTTAAAGCGTTGGGCATTGTCGCTGAACACCAGCGCGTTGATGGTCTTGCTGCCCTGCAGCTGCGCCAGCGCACGGCAGGCTTCAACATCGCCGAGATGTGAGGCCAGCAGTAGTTTGCCGCGCGGATCGTCGATATTGAGCGTCTCTTCGGCACCTGCGGCAAACACCACATCGCGACCAAACTGCAGTTCGCCGCGCCAGCTGGCGATTTTATCCAGCATCGCGTTGCCAAAGCGCAGGAAGTGACGATAGCTACTGAGTTCGCCCGGCTCCGGCAGCTGACGAGCGGCTAACTGGTCGCGCACGCGGGTAAGCCAGTTTTGTGAAGCGCGGCGCGCGGTGCTGGCCGTTAGCCAGTAGACGCCGACCACCGGGTAGAGCAGCAGCGAAAACGCGTGTCGTCCCAACAGCCGCCACACCAACAGCATCAGGCGCATGCCCCATAAGCCTTTGACCTCCTTCTGACGCGCCCAGTGCGGCGAAGCGCGGCGAAACAGCAGCGAGGGGATCCGCGGCAACATGCCGAGGAACAGTCGGGTATGCATCAGCGAGATGCGGCAGTTATCTCTGAGGGCATCGAAATGCGATAAACCGTCCGGCGGATAGGTCACGCGGGTCGGGACAAAGTAGCTGGTGTTACCCTGCCAGTAGAGGCGCACCATCACTTCGGTATCAAAATCCATTCGCTTGCCGAGGGGCACGCGCTTAGCCAGCTGCAGCGTCGGCGCCAGCGGATAGACGCGAAAGCCGCACATGCTGTCTTTTAGCTGCAGCGATAGCGTTTCAATCCATACCCAGACGTGGGTGATCCAGCGTCCGTACAGGCGCGAGCGCGGGATTGAGTCGTCGTAAACCGGCTGGCCGGAGATCAGCGCCTCGGGATGCTTCTGCGCCAGCGCCAGCAGCTGCGGAATATCTTCGATGGCGTGCTGTCCATCGGCATCGACCTGCACCGCGTGGCTGAACCCGGCTTGCGCTGCGGCCTGTAATCCGCAGATGACCGCGGCGCCTTTTCCGGCGTTCTGCGGTAAGCGGATCAACGTCAGATCCGGGTTTTCCAGCGCCAGTCGCGCCAGCTCCAGCTGTGTGCGACTGTCGCTGCCGTCGTCCACCACGATACAGGGAAGATCAAACGGCTGCAGGCGCGCCAGCACCCGCGACATCATCGCGCCGTGGTTATAGCACGGGATCACCACGCAGGGGGAGAAGGTTAGCGACATAAGCGAATCTTCCCGCTGCTGGCGGTATGTCGTGTTTCGCCATCGTGGCGCTGATAGCTGAAGGTGATGAGCTGACGCGCCTCCTGCCAGCTAAGAGTGAGCGTCACGATCGCCCCCGGCAGGAGTGGCGACTGGAATTTCACATTGTGAATATCGTGAAAGCGCCAGCCGGGCGCCAGCAGGGTGGTGGCGTAATGCATCGCCCAGTCAATCTGCGCGACGCCTGGCAACAAGGGCTGAACGGCAAAGTGGCCGCGAAACCAGAATAACGCCGGATCCACCGATAAAATGATTTCAACCCGATCGGCTTGTGGCTGACGGCGCTCAATTTCATGGGGCTGCATGAAATAACTCCTGTAACTGCGCGTAGACACGCTTGTTCATACTATTGACGGGGATCTCGTCGATAACCCGCCAGTAGCGGGGAATGGCGACCGGTTCCAGCAGAGGGCGCAGTGCTTTTCGCCAATGAGTCTCCTGGCTTTTTCCCCAGCGCTGGCGGGCATGGTTATCCAGCACCAGCAATACGCCAATACTCTGACGGCTGCCGCGGGTGATGGGTAACACGGCGGCATCAATGATGCCTTCAAGTTCCAGCAGGCGCTGCTCCACTTCGCTCAGCGATATGCGCTTCTCTTCAATTTTGACCACGCGATCCCGACGGCCTGCCAAATGGAAGTGGCCACTCTCGCGAAAATGCAAAATATCCTCGAGCAGCTGGCCGCGATTATCGGTAATAAGCGGAGAAAAGAGGCGGAACGCATCGCCTTCTGGCTGAAAGCGGATGCCGGGAAACGGTTGCCATGGCGCCTCATCCTGCACGCGCTGGCGGCAGGCGATGACGCCGCTTTCCGTACTGCCGTAAATTTCATCCGGCCAGGTATTGCACCAGCGGGCGGTTTGCACGGCATCCTGCCAAAGCAGCTTGCCGCCTGCGGACACGATCATTTCGATCGGCGGAGGGGTAAGCCGGTGGTCGAGACGTTTGAGGAAGGCCGGACTACTAATAAACAGATAGCGATGCTTCCGGCTTAACGCCGTTAACTGCTCGGTGTACTCCAGCATGTCCGCGTGAAGCGGTAAACCCAACGCCATTGGCAAGAACAGTCGAAACGTCAGGCCATACAGATGCTGCGGCGCTACGGATGCCACCACCCGACAGCCTGCCAGACGCCCGGCATAGCAGGCGGATAACAGCGCCGCCTCGCGGTCGAGCGATCCGATCGGTTTGCAAATTCGCTTCGGTTGACCGGTGGAACCGGAGGTGAATAACTCAATGCAAGCCTCTTTGCCTGGCGCGGGAAAATGCATCTGGCCGCTCGTTACCGCCATCGTGGACTCGACAATCACCAGCGCGCCATCCCATGCCAGCGCTTTATCGCTGAGAATGCCGTCAAACAGCGCCTTCTGCTCATTTAACAGCGAAATACGGCCGTGGCCGGGAAGGACCGGCGTTTTGCCGGCATGCAGGGTTGCCAGCAGAGCGACGATAAACAAGTAGCTATTTTCAATGCACAACGCCCAGCGCATGGCTGGCTGCTGACGCAAGTGCGTGAGCAGGTGGGCGACATCATGGCGCAGATGTGCAAGCGTCCAGAGGTGCGTGTCATGCCAGGCGATCGGCGTTTCCGGCGAACGCGCGGCGCTGAGCCACTGGTCCAACGGGAGAGGCTGCTTCATGGTTTATCTCGTTTTATCACCCGCTGGCGCACCAGCCACTCGCCGGCCATGAGCGTGCCCATCAGCAGATAGGAAATCATGCCGTTCCACGCCGTCCACAGGGACAGATCGCCATACAGCGCGGTAAAAAGCGCAATGCCACCGTTAATGATGAAAAAGGCGCACCAGATTTGGGTGACGCGCCGGGTATAGCGTACAGCCCGCTCCGGAAGATCCGGTTCACGCAGTCGCGCCAGACGCTCGATTATCGGCATCCTGGACCATAGCGAACCGCCAAACACCGCCAGCATCACGCTGTTCACCACCACCGGGTAAAATAGCAGTAACTGATGGGTTTTCAGCAGGTAGCTGGCAATACACAGCGTCATGCCGGCCACCGCCACAATCTGAGTGACCACGCTCAGCGCTCCCGCCCGTCGCCGGGTCTGACGAAAGCGTAAAAACAACATCAGCGCCATGAGCGGTAACAACCCTTGCAGGCTGTTATGCGCGAGGCCGAACCAGATTATAAACGGCCAGGCCAGCAGCAATATGCCCGTCAGCAATGGCACAACTGGCAGTGAGCGAATGCCCGACACGGTGAATTATTCTTCTTTGAACAGGCGTTCTACCGCATCGACCACATCCTGCACGGTGCGGACAGTTTTGAACTCTTCTGGCTTGATTTTCTTACCAATTTTCTTTTGCAGATGGACGATCATGTCGATGGCGTCAATACTGTCCAGTTCGAGATCTTCGTACAGACGGGCCTCAGGCGTAATATCCTGCGGATCGATTTCAAACACGTTCACCAGCAGCGCGGAGATTTCTTCGTAAATGGCTTGTTGTTCATTCATAACCACTCTCCTCAGGCGCGCTGTGCTTGAATAAATGCCGCCAGCGTGGCGACAGAGTAGAAATGCTGACGCATCTCTTCACTTTCAGCCGACAGCACCACGCCGTACTGATTTTTCACCGCCAGACCCAGCTCCAGCGCATCAATTGAGTCCAGGCCCAGACCATCGCCAAAAAGCGCGGCGTCGGTGTCGATATCATCAGCGGACAGCTCGTTCAGGTTCAATGTACTGATGATCAGATTTTTAATTTCAAGATAGAGCGCTTGCATCATTCATTCCTGTTTCAGGGAGAGTGCCTGTTTCTAATTTAAGCAAAATATGACGGTTCAACTGTCTTGCGGCCAGCGCCGGTTCTTGTTTATTGGCATCATAAAACTGATGTATTGGCAGCCGCTCTCCAACCTCGACGGTAAACCGCGGCTTAGTTGGCGGCGCGTCGTACCATTTGCTTTGTTTACCCAGCATATGCTCGGTACAGCGGATGACGACAATGCGTAAATCGCTGCCGCAGCGTACCGCGATATTAGCCGCCCCCCGCTGTAGCTGCATTTTTTTCCCCGGCACGGTGCGCGTGCCTTCAGGGAAAATCAAAATCGTATCGCCTTGCTGTAAACGCTGCCGGCTTGCCGGCAGCAGGGCATCGGCCTGATCGTTAATCAGATAATCGGCGGCGCGGATCACGCCGCTGACGAATGGATTTTTCAGCAGCGCGCTTTTTACCATGCAGTCGGTCTCCGGCATCACCGAGGCCAGCATCACATAGTCAATAAGGCTGGGGTGATTGGCGACCACCAGGCAACCGCGCTCCGCGCGCAAAATATCGCGGCCATCGATACGGTAATCGAGAACGCCGACGCTTTTCACCACGCTGAGGAATACGCGAAAGCTAACGGAAATGCTGCGCCGCGCGATACGGCGTCGGCGGGTTTTATTACGTACCAAAACCAGCAGCAGATTAAACCAGATGAGCGAGAGCAGCAGGCCGCCAATGCCAAACAGTGCGAAGCAGAAACCGGTCATCGCTGCGCGCCAGAGCCGATTAAGCCGGTGGAAAAACGGCTTCATGCGCGGCTCCATTGCCATTGCACGCGATCGCCGGGAAGCGTGAACGTGCGGGCATTCTGCAAATAGTACTGCAAGAACAGTAAACTTTGCGGTAATGGACTTTCAGCAACGGCTGCATGAGGCTGGGCGTGGCATTGCCACTGGCGACCGGGCTCAATCACCCAGGCTGCCGCATAGGGCCAGGTGGTGATACCTGGCGGCAACTGAGCGTGGTAAAACTCAGGGAGAAAACCGTCGAAATCAACCATCAACACGCGCTGATAACCCGCCTGTAGCAGGCCCATCACTTCGTATAATCCCTGCTGAAACGTATCGCGTCCGGCAGAAAGGGATGACGACATAATCGCTTTTTTTGCAGCAATCGTCAGATTACCCACGGCGGAATTATGCACCGATAAGGCGAAATCGGTCGGCGAGATCGCTTGCTCCATAGCCAGCGCATGGAGGATCCGATAGTTGCGCTCCAGTTCGCCGTGACGGCTGGTGTAAAGAACGGCATCGATTTCATGGCGACGGAGCATAGCCAGACCGCATTCCACAGCCAGCTTACTTCCCGAGCTGAGTCGGCGTGCGGTCATCATCGGCAATTCGCTGAGTTTGGGTGGCGCCGCGGCGGGATCGATGGCGTGCAAATGCTGTGACCACCGTTGCCATTGCTCGGGGCCACTGACGCCAGGCGCGAAGGCCTGCCAATCAACAATGTTAAATGAAAATGTCATCCACTCGCATCCGCGATCAATCAATTATTCTTGTGGCATATCAACAAGGTATGCCCAACGCCTAAATTATCGTGACGCTGTTCTACTTCGAACCCCGCCATTTCAAGATAGCGGTAAAACTTCTCTACGCTGTAGAAACGGCTGTTGCCGTTGGCCATACAGGTAAAATAGAGTGAAGACGCATTCAGACTAAATGATGCTGCTTCAAATTTCTGCGCATCCCAGAACAATTCCAGAATGTACAGGCGGGCGCCAGGTTTCATGACCTGTGCCACGTTACTGAGTATGGTGATGATTTGTTCTGGCGAGAAACAGTCCAGGAACTGACTCATCCACCAGATATCCGCTTCTCCGGGTAGGGGGGCGTCACTCAGCATATCCACAGCATGAAAATCGATGCGATGGGCAAGGCCAGCATTTTCTATATTTTCCCGTGCCAGTGCAATTTGTTGCGGTAAATCTAATAACGTGACCGCGATATTTTCATCGTACTGGCAACAGCGTAGCGCCCATTTCCCGGTATTACCGCCTACATCGTACAGCCTTGCGGGCTGGCTGGCGAATACATAGGGCAGCGCTGCAGTGAAGGCGCCATCGGAATAGTAATGGTCGAAGGCAAACCAGCTTTTGCGCGCCGCGGGTGGTAGCTGTGACAAGGCAGGGTAAATCGTTGGCCACTCACCAAAAACTTTTAATCCTGACGGCTTTCCCTCCTGGAGCGCATTTTCCAGAAAGAATAATCCTTGATAACAAACGTCTTGAGTAAAATCCATATTTACTCGCGTCATCGGATCATGAAGTAAGAAATGTCCTATTTTAGAGAGGTGGTAGCGTTCCTCTTTATAGGTCAGGATACGACCGCTTAATCCCATATCGAGCAAAACGCTAACGGCATATTCTTTTCCGTCGAAAATTTCACTGATGGCTGCAAACGTTGCACCGCGTTTACCTTGTTGGTCCAGATAACCCAGAATACCTGAGTTGCGTAGACATAATGCGGTTTGAAAGAGCATGGGGGCAAAAGCAATACGCTGCGCTTCAGTAATGGCATCAAGTGCGCTGAGAGAATCCTTTTGGTACACGTTCGGTACAACCTTATTACAAATAATCGGCGAAACGGGTCAGTAGTGACCCGTATGTATATTTATTGTTGCAGAGCGGTGTTTGCTGCCAGCGTAACCTGAATATCTTTATCGAGGTTGTGTACCCAGCGGTTATAGTTTCTATGAATTTTTCCGTTGGCGGCCATGAGATTAATGCTACTCACATAGACAATAGAATAACTTGTTGCGGAGTAGTTAATTTTAATATCCGCGACATGGTCGCGATTTTGCAATTTACCTTTTATGACGCCAGGGCCCGCGTCAGACATAATCCATTGGCGCTGAGCACCTGCTTTGATAATGGCATCCTTGACCTGCGCTTCCGTATGGCCGGCGCTCACTATCGCATTGACCTGTTCAATAGGGGCTGTCCGTGCGCAACCGGCGAGCGCACCGACAACCGTAGCGGCAATCATCCAGTGAATAATTTTTTTCATGAATACTCCATGTCAATATATTGGCTACTGGCATTAACTTATGCCATGTAAAAAACTTTTATATAGGCTGATATGCTGTGGTTGTTCTGTCAGGCAATATGTTCATCTGTATTAAAACAGGCCGGAGAGGGAAATATGATGTTATTGAAATATTAACATCATGATAAACAATGAGGCGCTATCAGAGCCGTGAGGAAGTATAAGTAATTTAACCCTGCTCAGGCAATAGCGATAATTATTAATATGTATTTATCCTTCCATTAAGGAAAGTCGAATAATCGTCGCGGCAATTTATGCTGATGAGCGCGGCGATGGCGCCGCTGAGGTTATTGCCATCGGAAGGCTGCTTTTCAACAGAAGTCGTGGTAATAGTGGCTCTGTATAGTACAAATCTGGTGGAACCTGATGCCCGAACCCGTCGCCGAACCGGCGCTCAATGGACTGCGCCTCAATCTGCGGATTGTCTCCGTGGTTATTTTTAACTTTGCCAGCTACCTCACCATCGGCTTGCCGCTGGCGGTACTTCCTGGCTATGTGCATGATGTAATGGGCTTTAGCGCTTTCTGGGCTGGCCTGGTGATTAGTCTGCAATATTTCGCCACGCTGCTCAGCCGCCCGCACGCCGGGCGCTACGCTGACCTGCTGGGGCCCAAAAAGATTGTCGTCTTCGGCCTCTGCGGCTGCTTTTTAAGCGGTCTGAGCTATCTGCTGGCCGCCTGGAGCAGCGGCTGGCCGCTGGTTAGCCTGCTGCTGCTATGCCTCGGGCGGGTCATTCTCGGCATCGGCCAGAGCTTTGCCGGCACCGGCTCGACGCTGTGGGGCGTCGGCGTTGTTGGGTCGCTGCATATCGGGCGGGTGATCTCATGGAACGGCATTGTGACCTACGGGGCGATGGCGATGGGCGCCCCGCTCGGCGTGCTGTGCTATTCGCAAATTGGCCTCAGCGGCCTGGCCGGGGTCATTATGGCGGTTGCGCTGGTGGCTATCCTCTGCGCGCTGCCCCGCGCAGCGGTGAAGGCGGCGAAAGGCAAAGCAATGTCGTTTCGCGCGGTGCTCGGGCGGGTGTGGCCCTACGGCATGGCGCTGGCCCTGGCCTCCGCCGGTTTCGGGGTTATCGCCACCTTTATCACGCTGTTTTATGACGCCAAAGGCTGGGACGGGGCGGCCTTCGCCCTGACGCTGTTCAGCTGCGCGTTCGTTGGCGCGCGGCTGCTGTTTCCCAACGCCATTAACCGCCTCGGCGGGCTGAACGTGGCGATGCTCTGCTTTAGCGTGGAGATCATCGGCCTGCTGCTGGTCGGCTTTGCCGATACGCCGCTGCTGGCGAAAATCGGCACCTTTCTTACCGGGGCCGGGTTCTCACTGGTCTTTCCGGCGCTGGGCGTGGTGGCGGTGAAAGCGGTGCCGCAGCATAACCAGGGGTCGGCGCTGGCCACCTATACCGTGTTTATGGATTTGTCGTTAGGCGTCACCGGGCCGCTGGCCGGCTTGCTGATGGCGTGGACCGGGATCCCGGTGATATATCTGGCGGCGGCAGGTCTGGTGATGGCGGCGCTGCTGCTGGGCTGGCGGTTAAAAAAACGGCCCCCGGTCAGCGAACCGGAGGCCGTCGCACCAGGCCAGTAATTACTGGATGGTGAGGGTGCTGATGATGCTTTCCGCTTCGGTCTGCGCCTGCTGCTGGTTGTCCGCCGGCAGGGTGACCTGCAGGGTCAGCAGTTTGTCATCCACTTTGCCGAGGAGCACGGAAGACCAGGCGGTCTGCCCCTTGGCGGAGATGATGCTGTCCAGCTGCTGCAGGGTGTGACCTTTGATCTCCAGCGATTTATTGCTCACCACCTGCAGCTGCGGGTCGCGGCTACGCTGCTGATCTTCCAGGCGTTTCGCCAGCACCGCCAGGTCTTCATTAGTGCTGTCGCCGACGATGACGATGACTGCTTTCTGGCCGGTGGCGTCAGAATAGACGTGCATGTTGTTCGCCTGAGTACCCAGTTTGCCGCTCTGGTCGGCCATGCCCGCAGGCAGGGTGAAGCTCAGTTTGCCATCCAGCAGGCTGATCGCCTGGCCGCTGGTGTTGCTCTCCGCTGCTGCCCCAACGGTTGGCGCTTTTGAATCGCTGTTATCGCAGGCGGCAAGCCCCATCACCAGCAGGCCAATACCGACATATTTAACCAAATTGCGCATTGACATCTTCCTTTCGATAAACGGCCACTAATGGCTCATCCGGCTATCTTAACACATCAGCCCGCGAGTACCTTTAACTCGGCTGCAATGCCGACAAATCAGATTTATCCGCCAGCCTTTTCAACAGCATATTTAACAGTACGCCGTACATCGGCAGGAAGAAAATGATGCTGATAAGCACTTTAAAGCTGTAGTCGACGAGGGCGATTTCCCCCCAGTGGGCGGCCATAAATGGATCCGGGCTGCGCCAGAAGGCGATGAAGAAGAACGCCACGGTATCGCTGATGTTGCCGAACAGCGTCGAGGCGGTGGGGGCCAGCCACCAGCGGCGGCTCTGCCGCAGGCGGTTGAAGACGTGGACGTCGAGGATCTGCCCCAGCGCATAGGCCATAAAGCTGGCGATGGCGATACGCGCGACGAAGAGATTAAAGGTGCCCAGCGCCGCGAAACCCTGCCACTCGCCCATGTAAAACAGGGCGGAGATGGCGTAGGAGATGACCAGCGCCGGGACCATCACCGCAAAAATAATGCGTCGCGCCAGCGGCGCGCCAAAAATTCGCACCGTCAGATCGGTGGCGAGGAAGATAAACGGAAAACTGAACGCCCCCCAGGTGGTATGGAAACCAAAGATGGAGATCGGTAGCTGAACCAGATAGTTGCTGGAGGTGATCACCAGCAGATGAAATAGCGAAAGCCAGACGAGCGCTTTTTTGCGCTGTACGGTAGTAAACGGATTCATATTGTGACCTTTTTATGCCCGTCATGCTTCAGGTAAATGAGCAATCGGCAGCGGAACGTTGGGGTGAGGGAACCCAATGAAAAACGGCTGCATGATACTGCGTTGCCGGCGTAATGCAATGGTTGTTTTTCGCGCAAACGTTAACCTGGCTTGCGTACTGGCGAACTGGGGGTAAACTAGGGCCGTTTTGTTGATGTGAGACTAAAATGAGCGAACTTTTCTCCACTCCAGACCACACTCTGGATGCCCTGGGACTCCGCTGCCCGGAGCCGGTCATGATGGTGCGTAAAACCGTGCGGACGATGCCGGTGGGCGAGACGCTGCTGATTATTGCTGACGATCCGGCCACCACCCGCGATATCCCAGGATTCTGCCGCTTTATGGAGCATGAGCTGGTGGCCCAGCAAACCGAAGCCCTGCCGTACCGCTACCTGATCCGCAAAAGCCACTGAGCCTCTCCCGGATGGCGGCGCGTAGCGCCTTATCCGGGCTACCCGACGGTCCGGAACCGT
>NZ_JBEAHS010000037.1:0-118811 GCF_040062505.1 Klebsiella sp. JN_Kp127 | reverse complement strand
CGCACCCTTGGTAAGGGTGAGGTCCCCAGTTCGACTCTGGGTATCAGCACCACTTTTTAGGTTAAAGTTCGGCACGTTGTAAAGAATTTGCCTGGCGACAATAGCGCGGCGGTCCCACCTGACCCCATGCCGAACTCAGAAGTGAAACGTCGTAGCGCCGATGGTAGTGTGGGGTCTCCCCATGTGAGAGTAGGGAATCGCCAGGCATCAAATAAAGCAGAAGGCCCAGTCGAAAGACTGGGCCTTCTGCTTTTGTGTTATCTGTCGATAAGCAGTCCTGCCGCCAGGGGGGAACCCGTCAAAGCCGATTTGCGCGTAATGCAGCAAGGGACAGTGAGTTTGTTTGTTCGGTTGTCATGTGGATGATGCGCAGAAGAGCAGATACAGGTTCGACGCTAGCCCCTGTATCTGCTGGTCGGGGGAGAATTAGCGGGTCAGCGCGACGATCCCTAACGTGAGGCCGGCTACCGCGGCGGCGCCCCCAGCGATCGCGCCTGCGGTGTCCCAGTTGTCTTCTGTTGTGCCTTTCATACAGGTATTGGTGTGGACTAAGCGGCCTTGCGAGTCATACACCGGCACGCAGGGAGAGTCATGGGCACAGCCTGCCAGCAGAGAGGCCAGCAGCGCCACGATTAAATACTTTTTCATGATATTACCTCTGGATAATCCGCAGGGTTGTACTGAGAGCCAGTGCAGAACGGAATGGCTTATTTTATCACCGCGGATTGTCCGGCCCGGATGCCGAAATCATCTCAATATATGAGCCACGTAAATATCGTGAAGATAAGCAGGGGAATATGCAGAAAAGATGGAGAGAACGATCGTATCCCATCGCTGCCGCGCGCGATAGCGGTTGTCAGATAGCGGGAAGCTGTAGTGGTTGCTCATATACCAGGCGAAAAAAAAGCGCCCGCAGGGGCGCCTTTAATACCAGGCCGGGTTATTCAGCGTGCCGGGTAAAACGTCGTCTGACGACCACAAAGAAGACCGGAACAAAGAAGATCGCCAGCAGTGTCGCGGTTAGCATCCCGCCCATGACACCGGTACCCACCGCATTCTGCGCCCCGCTGCCGGCACCATGGCTAATCACCAGCGGCATGACCCCGAGAATAAAAGCCAGAGAGGTCATCAGAATGGGTCGCAGGCGCATCCGCGATGCCTCCAGGGTTGCTTCAATGATCCCTTTCCCTTCTTTCTCCATCAGATCCTTGGCGAATTCGACGATCAGGATCGCGTTCTTCGCCGACAAACCGATCGTGGTCAGAAGGCCTACCTGGAAGTAAACGTCATTATTCAGCCCACGCAGCGTGGCGGCTAACAGCGCGCCGATCACACCCAGCGGAACCACTAGCATGACTGAGAACGGAATCGACCAGCTCTCATACAGCGCCGCCAGGCACAGGAAGACGACAATCAGCGAGATGGCATAGAGCGCGGGAGCCTGGTTGCCGGAAAGGCGTTCCTGGTAAGACATCCCGGTCCAGTCGTAACCAATACCGCTCGGCATTTTACTGGCCAGCGCTTCCATCAGCGCCATGGCTTCCCCGGTACTCTTGCCCGGCGAGGCTTCACCGAGGATCTCCATGGAGGGTAAACCGTTGTAGCGTTCCAGACGCGGCGAGCCATATATCCAGCGCGAAGTGACGAAGGCGGAGAACGGAACCATTTCGCCATTGGCGCTACGAACATACATATTGTTAATGTCGCTCGGCAGCATACGGAAATGGGCATCAGCCTGGACGTACACTTTCTTGACGCGACCACGGTCAATAAAGTCATTGACGTAGTACCCGCCCAGCGCAGCGGATATCGTTTCATTGATATCGGAGAGCGATACGCCCAGCGCCTGCGCTTTTTCCTGGTCGACATCCAGTTTGAACTGCGGCGTATCTTCCAGCCCATTAGGCCGTACCCGTACCAGCTGATCCGGATGCTGTTTCACCATGCCCAGCAGTTGATTGCGCGCCTGCGTCAGGGCAGTATGGCCTAGCCCGCCCTGATCGATCAGCTCAAAGTCGAAGCCGGTGGCGGTACCCAGCTCAATAATGGCAGGCATGTTGAACGGGAAAACCATGGCGTCTTTGATCTGGCTGAAGGCCACGGTGGCTCGCTTGATGATGGACTCCACGCTGTTTTTATCACCGCTGCGCGCTTCCCATGGTTTCAGGCTGACAAACGCCATGCCGGAGTTTTGTCCCTGGCCGCTGAAGCTGAAGCCGTTAACGGTAAAGACGCTTTCGACGTTAGCCTTCTCGTTATGCAGATAGTAGTCGGTCACGGTATCCAGCACTTTCTGTGTCCGCTCCTGGGTAGCGCCGGAAGGCAGCTGGATCATGGTCAGGAAGACCCCCTGGTCTTCATCGGGTAGAAAGGATGTCGGGAGACGCATAAACAGCACGGCCATTCCCACGACGATCAGCAGATAGATCACCAGGTAACGGCCGGTTCCACGCAAAATACCGCTGACGCTGTTGGTGTAGTGGTTAACGCTCTGGTCAAAACGGGCGTTAAACCAGCCGAAAAATCCTTTTTTCTCATGGTGTTCAGCTGAGGCTGGCTTCAACAACGTGGCGCAGAGCGCTGGCGTCAGCACCAGGGCAACCAGCACGGAGAGCGCCATGGCGGAAACGATGGTGATCGAAAACTGGCGATAAATCGCGCCGGTGGAACCGCCGAAGAAGGCCATCGGCACGAAAACCGCAGAGAGCACCATGGCGATACCCACCAGCGCCCCCTGGATCTGCGACATCGACTTTTCCGTCGCTTCTTTTGGCGAGAGCTTCTCCTCAACCATCACACGTTCGACGTTTTCCACCACCACAATGGCGTCATCGACCAGCAGACCTATCGCCAGCACCATACCAAACATCGTCAGGGTGTTGATGGAGTAGCCAAACATCGACAGTACCGCGAAGGTACCCAACAGCACGACGGGCACGGCAATGGTCGGAATGAGCGTAGCGCGCATGTTCTGCAGGAACAGATACATGACAAGGAAGACGAGAATAATCGCTTCAAAGAGCGTTTTGACCACTTCGTGAATAGAGATTTTGACGAAAGGGGTCGTATCGTACGGATAGACCACCTTCATTCCCTGAGGGAAGTAAGGCTGCAGTTCGGCCAGTTTCGCTTTAATCG
The DNA here is from genome assembly GCF_040062505.1 of Klebsiella sp. JN_Kp127. Lineage (NCBI taxonomy): Bacteria > Pseudomonadati > Pseudomonadota > Gammaproteobacteria > Enterobacterales > Enterobacteriaceae > Klebsiella > Klebsiella sp. JN_Kp127. The sequence goes on along the minus strand of NZ_JBEAHS010000037.1, from coordinate 115,673 downwards.
CGGTGGCAGTATCCAGCGCGTTGGCGCCGGTCGCGAGCTTAATACCCAGACCAGAGGCGGGCTTGCCGTTAATTCTGGCGACGACATTGTAGTTCTCTCCGCCCAGCTCAACGCGGGCGACATCTTTCAAATGGACGACAGAACCATCGGCATTGACCCGCAGCGTGACCTTGCCAAACTCCTGCGGATCTTTAAGCCGCGTCTGGGCAATGATCGACGCGTTCAACTGCTGGCCTTTCAGCGCTGGCGTACCGCCCAGCTGGCCGGCGGCAATCTGATCGTTCTGAACCTGCAGCGCATTGATGACGTCCACCGGCGTCAGGTTGTATTTGTTCAGCAGGTTGCCATCCAGCCAGATGCGCATGGCGTACTGCGCGCCGAACAGCTGTACATCGCCCACACCGTTGAGTCGGCTGATGGGATCTTTAACATTAGAGGCGACATAGTCGGAAATATCATCCTGGGTGGTGACCGGGTTATCAGAGATAAAACCGGCCACCAGCAGGAAGCTGCTGCTGGACTTCTCTACGCTAATTCCCTGCTGCTGGACTTCCTGAGGCAGCAGCGGGGTGGCCAGCTGCAGTTTGTTTTGCACCTGCACCTGGGCGATATCCGGATCGGTGCCGGACTTAAAGGTAAGCGTGATGGTTACTGAGCCGGCGGAATCGCTGGTCGACGACATATACATCAGGTTGTCGATACCGTTCATGTTCTGCTCAATAACCTGAGTGACCGTGTCCTGCACGGTCTGAGCATCCGCACCGGGATAGGTGGCGGAGATCGCCACCGCAGGGGGCGCAATCGTCGGATACTGCGCTATCGGCAGCTGGAGAATGGCCAGACCGCCGGCAATCATCATGATGATGGCCAGCACCCAGGCAAAGACCGGTCGATGGATAAAAAACTTAGACATGGCTGGGTATCCTTATTGCGCGACCGGTGCCGCACGCTCCACTTCTGCTTTAACGGTGACGCCGGGACGGACTTTCTGTAAGCCGCTGACAATCACCTTGTCGCCCGGCTTCAGCCCGCTGGTGATAAGCCACTTATCGCCCACGGCCTGGGAAGCCACCACTTGACGGGTTTCAACCTGATTTTTGTCATTCACCAGCATGACGGAGGCATCGCCCCGCGGCGTTCGAGTCACCCCCTGCTGCGGCACCAGGATGGCCTGCGGATCGGTGCCTTCATCGATGCGGGCGCGGACGAACATCCCCGGCAGCAGGACATGCTGCGGGTTAGGGAAGATAGCGCGCAGGGTAATTGAACCTGTACTTTCATCGACAGTGACGTCGGAGAACTGCAGCGAACCCTTAAGCGGATAGGCCTGACCGTTCTCCATCAGCAGTTCAACGCTTTTGGTGTCGCCGCCGCGTTGCAGGCTTTCCTGCTTAAGGCGCATGAAGTCATTGCTGGATTCCGTCACGTCGACGTAGATCGGATCGAGCTGCTGGACGGTGGCCAGGGCATCCGACTGACCGTTGGTAACCAATGCCCCCTCGGTGACGCTCGATTTACCGATGCGTCCGCTAATGGGAGAGGTCACTTTGGTGTAGGCCAGGTTGATGCGGGCGCTTTCCACGGAGGCTTTGGTAGCGATGACGTCGGCATCGGCCTGGCGGGCGGTGGCCACCGCCTGATCGTATTCCTGTTGACTGATATACTTGGTACCCAGCAGCGGAACGTAGCGTTTCACCGTCAAGTGAGCGATGGCGGCTGCGGCTTCGGCTTTTGCCTCATCGCCCTTGGCGCTGTTCCACGCCGCCTGGTAGGTTGCCGGATCGATCTGATAGAGCGACTGGCCTGCTTCGACATCGCTTCCTTCAACAAAGTTACGCTTCAGGATAATACCGCTTACCTGAGGGCGGACCTCCGCCACGCGAAAAGCTGAAGTTCGGCCTGGCAGTTCGGTGGTGACCGACAGCGGCGCGCTGTTCACGACATGGACCGTCACCTGCGGCGCCTGGGCATGGGGTTGCGGATTGTCCGAATTATCGCAGCCGGTAAGCAATAAGGCCGAGATAATTAAACCGGATAAAAGTGTCACTCTGGCGTGAGTAGTCATGGCGGTTCCTTATAGATTACGTGCCAAATTCGGCGGCGAATCTGTGAAAGAAAGAGGGAATTAAAAAGCAGTTTGCCATCCTACAAATAAACGCCGCTGGATGTAAGGGATAGTTATTTTGGGACAATCAGCAAGGCACGCAAAAACAAAAAAACGCGCTGCCTTTTTATTCTGTTTACCTTAATTGTAAATCTTAATAAATAGACATCAATTCTGTGAATGAGTTATTTATTAATATTGATTTGGGTAATTTATTTGACGATGGCGTCAGAATTAACTTGTCTGCATTTTTGCTAAAAAATATTCCATGACAAATGTTAGGTTAAGCGATCTTCAGAAAATCCTAAATATCCTGTCCGGCGGGAAGGGGGCTTGTATGGCAAGAAAAACGAAAGAAGAGGCGCTACGCACGCGGCAGCTCCTGATTGAGTCCGCGATCCAGCAGTTCGCTCTGCGGGGGGTGACCAACACGACCCTGACGGATATTGCTGATGCGGCGGGAGTGACCCGCGGCGCCGTCTACTGGCATTTTGCCAGTAAGACCGAGCTGTTTAATGAAATGTGGCAGCAGCAGCCACCGCTCAGGGATTTGATTCAGCATAGCCTCGCAACAGAGAATGAACAGGAGCCTTTAAATGCATTGCGCGAGCGGTTTATTACCGGGCTCCGCTATATTGCTGCGAATCCTCGCCAGCGCGCGCTGATGCAAATTCTTTATCAGCGCTGCGAGTTTGCCAATGATATGCTTTCGGAAAATGAAATTCGCCAGCGCATTGGCTTTAATTATTCGCTCATCGGCGGCATGCTGCAGTGCTGTGTGCGTAACAATATATTGCCAGCCGAAACAAATATTGAAGTGATATTAATTGTTTTACACAGCGCCTTTTCCGGACTAATTAAAAACTGGCTGCTCGATCCGCAACGCGTCGATCTTTATCAGCAGGCGCCTGCGCTGGTGGATAATATTATGGCGGTAGTCTGTGCTGCTCGTGTATCGGAGACGCCGGTACTGCGGGCGGTGAATCAGTAATGTGTCCCGCTGCCGCAGGTAATAAAAAAGGCGCTTCCCCATGCCGAAGAGCGCCTTTTATATCAAGCAAGCAACTGACTAGTATCAGTTCATGCCGTATTTTTTCAGTTTTTTACGCAGCGTACCGCGGTTGATGCCCATCATCAGGGCAGCGCGGGTCTGGTTACCACGGGTGTATTGCATCACCATGTCCAACAGGGGCTGTTCAACTTCAGCCAGTACCAGCTCATACAGGTCATTCACATCCTGACCGTTCAGTTGAGCAAAATAGTTCTTCAGTGCCTGTTTAACCGAGTCACGCAGGGGCTTTTGAGTTACCTGATCCTGAGAGTTAACGGTAGAAACGGTCAGTACGTCAGAATTTACGCGTTGTTCGAACATAGTTCTGTCAGCTCTTTATTTCTATTACGCAAAATTTTCGAAGTATGCCTCCAACGCCTCCAGCTGTTCGCTGGCATCCTCAATGGCGTTGAATGTGCGCCGAAACTGGTCATCTGGAGCATGTTCCTGAAGATACCAGGAGACGTGTTTACGCGCGATTCGGTACCCTTTTGCCTGACCATAAAAGTCATGCAATTCCCGAACGTGCGCACAAAGCAAGCGCTTGACCTCTGCCAGCGGCAGCGGGGGCAGCAGCTCTCCAGTGTCCAGATAATGCTGGATTTCCCGAAAGATCCAGGGTCTTCCCTGAGCTGCACGGCCTATCATCAGGGCATCAGCCCCTGTATAGTCGAGCACAGCTCTGGCTTTAAGCGGGTCAGTAATGTCGCCATTCGCGATAATCGGAATGGAAACTTTCTGCTTAACTGCCCGAATACTGTCGTACTCAGCGTCTCCGTTAAACAAGCAGGCGCGGGTGCGTCCGTGAATAGTCAGAGCCTGAATGCCACACTCTTCGGCCAGTTGGGCAATCTCTACGCAGTTACGGTGTTCCGGTTCCCAACCGGTGCGAATCTTGAGAGTCACAGGAACGTCCACCGCATTCACGACCGCCGTCAGGATCGACTTCACCTGGTCGGGGTACTGCAAGAGGGCTGAACCTGCAAGCTTGCGATTCACCTTTTTCGCCGGGCATCCCATATTGATATCAATAATCTGGGCGCCGCTTTCCACGTTAATCCGCGCGGCGGCAGCCATCTCTTCCGGCACGCTACCGGCGATTTGCACGGTACGAATACCGGGCTCATCAATATGCACCATCCGTAAACGGGACTTGTCGCTCTCCCACACCTGTGGGTTAGAGGACATCATCTCGGAAACGGTTAAACCCGCTCCCATCTCGTAGCACAGCGTCCGGAATGGTCTGTCAGTAATGCCAGCCATGGGCGCTGCGATCAGGCGATTTCTGAGCTGGTGGTGTCCGATGCGCATGAGTTAAGAAATGACCATACTGTGACTGCAAGGCGGCGTATATTACGCATTTTTTGCACGAGATGAAAGGCCAAACTTTGAGCAATCCTCTGTTGCAGATCAATGAATCCGGGACTAACGTAAAAGGAATGAATAAATACTTATATTAATCATTGATTTAATGGCTGATGGATAATTTGTGTCCATTTATAAAATCATAAAACTTCTCGATTTTTCTTAGAAAAACTCGCTACCAGACGATATAAAACGCTGTTTTTATAGCCAAAAAAGTGCTCTGTAGTGCGATCTGCCTCTCATTTCCTGGCATTATTTGGTGGCTACTGGAAACAAAAATGCGGCCCACAGGCCGCATTGCGCTTAGTTTTTCCGGCCGGTGATCCGGCACCACTCCTCTTTCTCGACCACCGGGTCAAGGGTGAAGAGATCGGCGTAGGCTTCACAGACGCTCTCCGCCTGGCTGGCAAGGATGCCGGAAAGCCCCAGCAAACCGCCTGAAACGGGCAGGACGCTGATTAACGGCGCCAGCTCACGTAACGGGCCAGCCAGGATATTGGCGACCACGACGTCGGCTTTCATCGACTCCGGCTGGTCCTGAGGAAGATAGAGCTCCAGACGCTCAGATACGCCGTTACGCTGCGCGTTATCGCGGCTGGCCTGAATAGCCTGCGGGTCGATATCAATGCCGATCGCTTTTGCGGCCCCCAGCTTCAGCGCGGCAATCGCCAGGATGCCGGAACCGCAGCCGAAATCAATGACCGTTTTTCCGTTGAGGTCGAGTCCATCGAGCCACTGCAGGCACAGGGATGTCGTCGGGTGCGTGCCGGTACCGAAGGCCAGACCCGGATCGAGCATCACGTTGACGGCATTTTCATCCGGAACGTCGCGCCAGCTCGGGCAGATCCACAGCCGCTCACCGAAACGCATCGGATGGAAGTTATCCATCCATTCCCGCTCCCAGTCTTTATCTTCCAGCTGCTCGATCTTATGCGCGAAGCCGGCACCCAGCAGCGGGTGCTGCTCCAGTTGGGCAACGACCGCTTTCATATCGGTTTCGGCATCGAACAGGCCGATCACGTCGGTATCGCCCCACAGCCGGGTTTCCCCGGGCAACGGCTCAAATACCGGCGTATCGTGCGTATCCTGGAAGGTGATCGAGACCGATCCGGCCTCCATCAGCGCATCGCTAAGATCTTCAGCGTTCGCGCCGGTGGTATTTAGTTTCAGTTGGATCCATGGCATAGCAAAACTCTTTATTTATCAGTAGTCAAAATAGGTGGCTGTGGTGCGGGACGGCCGAAACGGTTCCCTGCCACAAACGCCAGTAAACTCAGCAGCAGCGCGGGAACGATCGGGTGGAAGCCGAGAAACTGCACTTGCAGCGTGGCAAGTACGGCATACAGCACGCCGCCCACGATCATCGCGCTCAGCGCGCCAGCCGCGTTAGCACGTTCCCAATACAGGCCCAGTACCAGCGGCCACAGGAAGACGGCTTCCAGGCCGCCGAAGGCCAGCAGATTCAGCCAGATAATCATCTCCGGCGGTCGCCAGGCCGCGAGCAGCAGCAGAACACCCAACAGGAGCGTGATGCCGGCGGACATGCGTTTTAGCCGCTTTTCGTTAGTCGCCTGATCCGGACGCCAGTTCAGATACAGATCCTTGATGATCGTAGCGGAACTTTGCAGAAGCTGGGCATTGATCGTCGACATAATCGCCGCCATCGGCGCGGCCAGAAAGATCCCTGCCGCAAAGGGCGGGAGCACTTTGACCATCAGCGTCGGGATCACCAGATCCGGTACGGTTAAGTCGGGGAGCACCGCCCGACCTAACGCGCCGGCCAGGTGCATGCCAAACATCAGGATCGCCACTACGATGGTGCCGATCATAATGCCGCGATGCACGGCTTTGCTGTCTTTGTAGGAGATACAGCGAACGGCGGTATGCGGCAGGCCAATGACGCCGAAGCAGACCAGCACCCAAAACGAGGCCATAAAGGTTGGCGAGAGGATATCTTCCGCCCCCTGCGGGGACACCAGCTTGACGTCGATCGACTGCAGAGTCTCTACCGCATGGCCAATCCCGCCGGCGGCGTGGATCACCCCCACCAGTAGCACGATCGTGCCGATCAGCATCACCATGCCCTGCATGGTATCGTTGAGCACGCTGGCGCGAAAGCCGCCATAGGCGGTATACAGCGCGATGCTGATGCCGAAGATCAGCAGACCGGTATCGTAGGGAATACCCGCAGCTGTCTCCAGCAGGCGGGCGCCGCCGATAAACTGGACGGTCATGGCGCCAACGAAGGCTACCAGCAGGCTCAGGCTGGCCAGCCAGACCAGCAGACGGCTCTGGTAGCGCGCAAACAGCATGTCATTGAGGGTGACGGCATTATAACGACGCGCAAGGATGGCGAATTTTTTTCCCAGTACGCCCAGCGACAGCCAGATGGCGGGGAGCTGGATCATCGCCAGCAGTACCCAGCCCAGGCCGTATTTATAGGCGGCGCCGGGTCCGCCGATAAATGAGCTGGCGCTGATATAGGTGGCGGTTAGCGTCATGGCCAGCACGAAGCCGCCCATCGAGCGGCTGCCGAGAAAGTACTCATTAAGAAAGCTTCCTGAGGCGCGTTTTCTCATGGCGTAAAGGGATAAGCCGAACACCACTACCAGATAGGCGATCAGGGGAATAATGACCTCAAACTGCATCATCGTCCTCCAGAGGAATGTCGCGGAAAACCAGTTTGACCATCGCCCAGCACAGCAGAATAAACAGCAGCGGAACCAGCAGGCAGGCCATTTCAAACCAGTGGGGCAGGCCGGTAAAACCGATAGCCACCCCCGGCAGATAGGCGGCGGCCAGCCAGGCGGCAAGATAGAGAAGGGTCAGCCACAGCGCCCAGCGCGCTTCTTTGTGGGCCTGAACAAAGCGTTTGTCCATTTTTTGTCCCTTGAGGATAAAGAAAGCGGGGATTGTACCGCATGGTATAGATGAGGAGAGAGAAAAAGAAAAAAGGCCGGAAAATCCGGCCTTTTGCTGAGAGAGCAGAATTATTTTTCCTGCAAGCCGAGTTTTTTCTCCAGATAGTGGATGTTGGTGCCACCATGCTGGAAGTTCTCGTCGCTCATAATGCGCATCTGCAGATCGACGTTGGTCTTGATGCCATCGATGATCAGCTCCTGCAGCGCATTCTTCATGCGGGCAATCGCCACGTCACGGCTTTCGCCGTAGCAGATCAGTTTGCCGATCATGGAGTCATAGTACGGCGGTACGGTGTAGCCGGCGTAAATATGGGACTCCCAGCGCACGCCAAAGCCGCCCGGCGCGTGGAAACGGGTAATCTTACCCGGGCTCGGCAGGAAGGTGTTCGGGTCTTCGGCGTTGATACGGCATTCCACCGCATGGCCGCGAACCACCACTTCATCCTGCTTGATGGACAGCGGCTGGCCGGCTGCGATACGCAGCTGCTCTTTGATCAGGTCAACGCCGGTGATCATTTCAGTTACCGGATGCTCTACCTGGATACGGGTGTTCATTTCAATGAAGTAGAACTCGCCGTTTTCGAACAGGAACTCAAAGGTACCCGCCCCGCGGTAGCCGATATCGACACAGGCTTTCGCGCAACGCTCGCCGATGTAGCGACGCAGTTCCGGAGTGATGCCCGGCGCCGGCGCTTCTTCGACCACTTTCTGGTGACGACGCTGCATGGAGCAGTCACGTTCAGCCAGATAGATAGCGTTGCCCTGACCGTCCGCCAGTACCTGAATTTCAATGTGACGTGGGTTTTCCAGGTATTTCTCCATGTAGACCATATCGTTGTTGAAAGCCGCTTTGGCTTCCGCTTTGGTCATGGAGATGGACTGGGCCAGTTCAGCGTCGCTGCGCACAACGCGCATACCGCGACCGCCGCCGCCGCCGGAGGCCTTGATGATCACCGGATAGCCGATGCGTTTAGCATGGGCGCGGTTAGCGTCCATGTCGTCGGTCAGCGGGCCGTCAGAACCGGGTACGGTCGGGACGCCGGCTTTTTTCATGGCGGTGATCGCGGACACTTTGTCGCCCATCAGGCGGATAGTGTCGGCTTTCGGGCCGATGAAGATAAAGCCGGAGCGCTCAACCTGCTCAGCAAAGTTGGCGTTCTCGGAGAGGAAGCCATACCCCGGGTGAATCGCTACCGCGCCGGTGATCTCAGCGGCGCTGATGATAGCTGGGATGTTCAGATAGCTTTTTACGGACGGAGCCGGACCGATACAGACCGTCTCATCCGCTAACAATACGTGTTTTAGATCGCGATCCGCGGTGGAATGCACAGCAACGGTCTTGATGCCCAGTTCTTTACAGGCACGAAGGATGCGCAGTGCGATCTCGCCACGGTTAGCGATGACAATTTTATCCAGCATGTTCGCCTCGTTACTCGATAACTACCAGCGGCTCGTCGAATTCTACCGGTTGGCCGCTTTCGATCAGAATGGCTTTCACCACGCCGGCTTTGTCGGCTTCGATCTGGTTCATCATTTTCATCGCTTCGACGATGCACAGGGTGTCGCCCACGTTAACTTTCTGGCCAACTTCCACAAACGCTTTCGCGTCCGGGCTTGGCGTACGATAGAAAGTACCAACCATCGGGGAACGTACGATGTGACCACTGATTTCCGCTTTTGCCGGCGCTTCTGCTGCTGCAGCTGGCGCGGCAGCCGCGGCGGCAGGTGCCTGAGGCTGCATCATCGGCGCAGCATAAGCCTGCTGCATAACCGGATAGCTTGCGGCCGGTGCAGAGCGGCTGATGCGAACAGACTCTTCGCCTTCAGAAATTTCCAGTTCGGAGATACCTGATTCTTCAACCAGCTCGATCAGTTTTTTAATCTTACGAATATCCATGAGTGGGTTCCGTACTCTTTGTTTAGTGTGATTGTGACAGGCGTTTTACCGCCGTCTGTAAAGCGTATGAATAGCCGTCCGCCCCCAGTCCGCAGATGACGCCAGCGGCGACATCTGACAGATACGAATGCTGGCGGAAGGGTTCGCGTGCATGCACATTGCTCAGGTGAATCTCGATAAACGGGATGTTCACGGCAAGCAAAGCGTCACGGATTGCTACGCTGGTATGCGTGAACGCGGCCGGATTAATCAGGATATAGTCCACGTTGTCTTTAGCCTGATGAATTCGGTCGATTAACGCATGCTCCGCGTTGGACTGCAGGTGATCCAGGCTCACATTCAGCGCCGCCGCTTCAGATGTTAAATGGTTAACAATCTCCGCCAGCGTGAGCGGACCATACTTCTCAGGCTCGCGGGTACCGAGCATGTTAATGTTTGGACCATTCAAAAGCAAAATGTGAAACTTCTTTGCCATCGCGTGGCGATCTCCTGCCATTTTCGGGTAAAAAACAACATATACCTTCAATGCGCCCTTGTCACCTTTTCAGGGTCAGAAAACCCCGTCAGGAAAGCCAAAGTCGCACATTATAACGATTTCGTAGCAATTGGCAGCTAAATACTGGTCTTATCAGGGAAGATTATCAACCGCTATCTTAAAAAGAGTCGCGGTTGATAAAGGATCTGCGGGAAACTGCACATTACGGGATTCAGCGCCACCACTGGCGGAACTTCTTGTAACGCCATGCCAGCAGCGCCACTGCCAGCAGGGCATAAATGATGGGCTGCGGCGAGAGGATCTTCACTGACCACAGGTAGTGAATCGGCGCGAGGATCGCCACCAGATAGACGAAGTTGTGTAAAAGTTGCCAGCGGCGGCCCAGTTTTCGCTGCATCGCCTGCGTCGACGTCACCGCCAGCGCCAGCAGGATCGCCCAGCTGACCATGCCTAACGTCAGATAGGGGCGGTTGATAATCTCCGAGCCCAGCAGCGCCAGATTGTTAATGCCCAGCTCCAGCAGGGTATAGCTGGTCAGGTGCAGCGTCGCCCAGGCGAAACACCATAAACCTAACAGGCGACGAACGCGAATCAATAATGGTTGTTTCGCATAGCGCGCCAGCGGGGAGACCAGCAGCGTCGCCAGCAGAAACTTCAGCGCCATCCTGCCGGTAAAATGCTGGATATCCTTGGCCGGATCGGCGCTAAAGTAGCCCTGATGTCCGGCCCAGAATAGCCAGACCAGCGGCAAAAAACCCGCCAGATGAAGTAAAACCTTCAGCCAGGCGATCTGTTTGACGGTGAAACGCACTAGAAGTTCTCCCGCAGATTCATGCCGCGATACAACGACGCCACCTCGTCGGCATAGCCGTTAAACAGCAGGGTTGGCTGACGCTTGACATCGAGTACGCCGCCGGCGCCGATAAACCGCTCGCTGGCCTGTGACCAGCGGGGGTGATCGACGTGCGGATTGACGTTGGCGAAGAAGCCGTATTCGTCCGGTGCCGCCAGGTTCCAGGTGGTCGGCGGCCGCTCGCGGGTCAGTTCAATGCTGACGATGGATTTAATGCCTTTGAAACCGTACTTCCACGGCACAGTAAGGCGGACCGGCGCGCCATTTTGCGGCGGCAGCGCTTTGCCATACACCCCGACGGTGAGCAGCGTCAGCGGATGCATCGCTTCATCCAGCCGCAGCCCCTCCACGTAAGGGTAAGCCAGCCCCCCGCCGATAAACCGATCTTTCTGCCCGGGCATTTGATCCGGAGCATAGAGGGTTTTGAAGGCCACATAGCGCGCATTGCTGGTGGGCTCCACCAGCGCCAACAGCTTATGCAGCGGGAAGCCGACCCAGGGGACCACCATCGACCAGGCTTCCACGCAGCGCATACGATAAATACGCTCTTCCAGCGGGAAGCGTTTGGTCAGATCGTCATGGTCGAGAGTCAGCGGCTTCGCCACCTCACCGCCGATGGTCAATGTCCAGGGATCGGTGCGCAGGCTACCCGCGTTCGCCGCCGGATCGGCTTTATCGAGGCCGAATTCATAAAAGTTATTGTAGCCGGAGACTTTATCTTCCGGGGTAAGCGTCAGCTTAGCCTGCCATTCAGCGGGTTTAGCAAAGTCCAGGGCTTTGCCCGCCGGGGCTGGCGGACGGTCGTGGCCTTTAAACCAGTCCAGCAGGTCGGCCTGCGCGGCGGCGGGAAGCGAAAGGGCGGTCGCGCTGATGCCCAGCATTTTCAGTACCTGGCGCCGCTGGAGCATAAAAACGGATTCGGCCGTGACGTCGGCTTCCGTCAGTTTTTTTCTTTTCATGGTGTCCTCCGTCATGCGTTTCCTTAAGCATGACGGAGGCGGCGATGAATCGCGAATATGTCACGAAAAATTGCACATTAGGAGCATGGGCCGCCGCCGAAGCAGGGGCGCGGTCGTCCAGGAATCTTCGGAAAGTGGCGCAAGACGTTTCCTTTACCGCGCCTGACCCGGCATCTTTAGCAGGGAAAAAAGCGGACGGGAGGCTGGCAGGACGGAAAATCGGCAATAATGTGCGCCGCTGGCGCGGGTTTGCCATCCAGCGTCTAAAATTAAAGCGCTTCTGGCGCAGGCCGCAGGCGGGCGGCGATTGGCAAATTTTTTCTGCCGACTATACTCGCTATCGGCATACTTTCGCCGATAATACGCATTCCATTGCCAGACTCGCCATCTTTGATAGTATGCGTCGCGCTTTAAAAGGTTAATGCTAGCGTCAAGGCGCGCGCCGGCACGGGAGCCTGATGGTTCATCGGGCAGTCATTCACTCGCGGAGTTAACACAGGGATGCGATTAACGACGAAGTTCTCAGCCTTTATCACGCTGCTAACTAGCCTGACCATCTTTGTCACGCTGATTGGCGCTTCGCTGAGTTTTTACAACGGCATTGAGAACAAGGTCGAAAACCGGGTTCAGGCGGTGGCGACCATGCTGGATAACCGGCTCATCACTACCTCTTTTGATAAGCTTGAGCCGCAGCTGGATGAGCTGATGACGCCGATAGAGATCGTGCATATCGATTTCATGCTTAACGGTAAACCGCTCTACAGCCACTCCCGAACCGACAGCTATCGCCCGCTTGGCAGTCATGAGCAATTCCGTGAGATCACGGTCCCGTCGTTGAAACATCCCGGTATCTCTCTGCATCTGGTCTACGTTGACCCGATGGTGAACTATTTCCGTTCGCTGTCGATTACCGCCCCGCTGTCGATCTCCATCGGCTTCATGGTGGTGATTATTTTCTTCGCCGTCCGCTGGATCCGCCGCCAGCTGGCGGGTCAGGAGCTGCTTGAGCTTCGTTCCACGCGTATCCTGAGCGGCGAGCGCGGGCCGCAGGTGCGCGGCTCAGTCTATGAATGGCCTGCCAGCACCAGTAGCGCGCTGGATATGCTGCTGTCGGAGCTGCAGTTTGCCAGCGATCAGCGCAGCCGGATGGATACGCTGATTCGCTCCTATGCGGCACAGGATTCTAAAACCGGGCTGAATAATCGCCTGTTTTTTGACAATCAGCTGGCCACGCTGCTGGAAGATCAGGAGAAGGTGGGGGCGTACGGCATCGTGATGATGATCCGTCTACCGGAGTTTGATCTGCTACGGGACAACTGGGGGCGGGCAGCGGCCGAAGAACATTACTTCACGCTTATCAACCTGCTCTCTACCTTTATTATGCGTTACCCTGGCGCGCTGCTGGCGCGCTATCACCGTAGCGACTTCGCCGTGCTGCTGCCGCACCGCACGTTAAAAGAGGCGGATAGTATCGCCGGGCTGCTGCTGAAGGCCATGGACGCGCTGCCTCCGACGCGGATCCTCGATCGTGACGATATGATGCATATCGGCATCTGTTCTTTCCGCAGCGGACAATCGGCGGCGCAAGTGATGGAACATGCAGAAGCGGCGACGCGCAACGCGGTGCTGCAGGGCAGCAACAGCTGGTCGGTCTATGACGATACCCTTCCGGAGAAAGGCCGCGGCAACGTTCGCTGGCGGACGCTGATCGAACAGATGCTGAGCCGCGGCGGGCCGCGGTTGTACCAGAAGCCCGCCGTCACCCGCGACGGTCGGGTGCATCACCGTGAACTGATGTCGCGGATGTACGACGGTAAAGAAGAGGTGATTGCCGCCGAGTACATGCCGATGGTGCTGCAGTTTGGCCTGGCGGAGGAGTATGACCGCCTGCAGGTGACGCGCCTGCTGCCGTTTTTAGGCTTCTGGCCCGAGGAGAATCTGGCGCTGCAGCTGTCGGTGGAGTCGCTGATCCGTCCGCGTTTCCAGCGCTGGCTGCGCGATGCTCTGATGCAGTGTGAAAAATCGCAGCGTCAACGGATTATTTTTGAACTTGCTGAGGCAGATGTTTGTCAATATATCGGCCGTCTGCAGCCGGTTATGCGGTTGGTTAACGCGCTTGGCGTTCGGGTGGCGGTGGTTCAGGCAGGGTTAACCCTGGTGGGAACCAGCTGGATCAAGCAGCTGGATGCGGAGCTGATCAAACTGCATCCGGGCCTGGCGCGCAACATCGAAAAGCGCAGCGAGAACCAGCTGCTGGTGCAAAGCCTGGTGGAAGCCTGTAAAGGCATGCCTATGCAAGTTTTTGCGACGGGCGTACGCAGCCGCAGCGAGTGGCTGGTACTGTCCCAATGCGGTGTCACGGGCGGGCAGGGGGAATTTTTTGCCGCCTCACAGCCACTTGACACAAATGTGAAAAAATATTCGCAAAGATACTCGGTTTGATCTGCCGTTTAGCGTGATTTCACGTAGAATAACGCGCGCCATCGTGAAGGGGGTGTGCTTGTCTACCTGCCGGATCATCGCAATGTAAATGCCAGTGACCCTCCTTTGACAGGTTACAAATTCAGGCGTGGAGCGCTGCTGAAGATTTCAGCAATGAACGGAGTCGGAAAAATTTGTAACAAAGGAAATGAACTGCACTAATTTTCACCGCAGCAGGTGATTTTTGCGCCTTGTCGCTGCTGCGTGTGGTTGGTAAAGTAAGCGGATTTTGTTTTCCGCCCCAGCTTTCAGGATTATCCCTTAGTATGTTAAAAAAATTTCGTGGCATGTTTTCCAATGACCTGTCCATTGACCTGGGTACCGCGAATACCCTTATTTACGTAAAAGGACAAGGCATCGTATTGAATGAGCCTTCCGTGGTGGCCATTCGTCAGGATCGTGCCGGATCGCCGAAAAGCGTCGCCGCCGTGGGTCATGAAGCGAAGCAGATGCTCGGCCGTACCCCGGGTAATATCGCGGCGATTCGCCCGATGAAGGACGGCGTTATCGCTGACTTCTTCGTGACGGAAAAGATGCTGCAGCACTTTATCAAACAAGTGCACAGCAACAGCTTTATGCGCCCGAGCCCGCGCGTACTGGTCTGCGTGCCGGTTGGCGCCACCCAGGTTGAGCGTCGTGCTATCCGTGAATCCGCGCAGGGCGCTGGCGCTCGCGAAGTGTTCCTGATTGAAGAACCGATGGCGGCCGCGATCGGCGCTGGCCTGCCGGTTTCTGAAGCGACCGGTTCCATGGTGGTGGATATCGGCGGCGGTACCACTGAGGTAGCGGTTATCTCCCTGAACGGCGTGGTTTACTCTTCTTCCGTGCGTATCGGCGGCGACCGCTTCGACGAAGCCGTCATCAATTACGTGCGTCGTAACTACGGCTCTCTGATCGGTGAAGCGACCGCTGAGCGTATCAAACATGAAATCGGTTCGGCTTACCCGGGCGATGAAGTGCGTGAAATTGAAGTGCGCGGCCGTAACCTGGCAGAAGGCGTTCCACGCGGCTTCACCCTGAACTCAAACGAAATTCTTGAAGCGCTGCAGGAGCCGCTGACCGGCATCGTGAGCGCGGTTATGGTTGCCCTTGAGCAGTGCCCGCCGGAACTGGCGTCTGATATCTCCGAGCGCGGGATGGTTCTCACCGGCGGTGGTGCGCTGCTGCGCAACCTGGACCGTCTGTTAATGGAAGAAACCGGTATTCCAGTCGTGGTTGCTGAAGATCCGCTGACCTGCGTAGCGCGTGGCGGCGGCAAGGCGCTGGAAATGATCGACATGCACGGCGGCGACCTGTTTAGCGAAGAGTAGTCAGCCTGAAGGTCCGGGGTGGCTTTAGCGCTGCCCCAGGTCTTTACTGACACGAGAATACGCATAGCCTATGAAGCCAATTTTTAGCCGTGGCCCCTCGCTACAGATTCGCCTTATTCTGGCGGTGCTGGTGGCGCTTGGCGTGATTATCGCCGACAGCCGCCTGGGTACGTTCAGTCAAATCAGAACGTACATGGATACAGCCGTCAGCCCTTTCTACTTTGTCTCTAATGGTCCCCGGGAACTGCTCGACAGCGTATCGCAGACGCTGGCTACCCGTGACCAGCTCGAACTGGAAAACCGCGCGCTGCGTCAGGAGCTGTTGCTGAAAAACAGCGATCTGCTGATGCTGGGCCAGTACAAGCAGGAGAATGCGCGCCTGCGTGAACTGCTTGGCTCGCCGCTGCGCCAGGACGAGCAAAAAATGGTGACCCAGGTCATCTCAACGGTCAACGACCCCTACAGCGATCAGGTGGTTATCGATAAGGGCAGCGTCAACGGCGTCTACGAAGGCCAGCCGGTTATCAGTGATAAAGGCGTGGTGGGGCAGGTCGTAGCCGTGGCGAAAATGACCAGCCGGGTACTGCTGATCTGTGATGCCACCCATGCGTTGCCGATCCAGGTCCTGCGGAACGATATTCGCGTCATTGCCGCCGGTAACGGCTGCACCGACGACCTCCAGCTTGAGCATCTGCCGGCAAATACCGATATTCGCGTCGGCGATGTGCTGGTGACCTCCGGTCTGGGCGGTCGTTTCCCGGAAGGGTACCCGGTTGGGGTTGTCTCTTCAGTGAAACTGGACACCCAGCGCGCCTACACGGTGATCCAGGCGCGTCCGACGGCCGGTCTGCAGCGTTTGCGCTATCTGCTGCTGCTGTGGGGCGCCGATCGCAATGGCGCTAACCCGATGACCCCGGAAGAGGTCCATCGGGTGGCTAACGAACGCCTGATGCAGATGATGCCGCAGGTGTTGCCTGCGCCGGATGCGATGGGGCCGCAGATGCCGGCGCCCGCCACCGGGCTGACGCCGTCTCAGCCGTCGCAGCCTGCAGGGGGGCAATAGTGGCAAGTTACCGTAGCCAGGGACGCTGGGTTATCTGGCTCTCGTTTCTTATCGCGCTATTGCTGCAAATTATGCCCTGGCCGGCGGACATCAGCGTTTTCCGGCCCAACTGGGTATTATTGATCCTGCTGTACTGGATCCTCGCGCTGCCGCACCGGGTGAATGTGGGAACGGGCTTCGTGATGGGGGCTATTCTTGATCTCATCAGCGGTTCGACGCTGGGCGTTCGCGCGCTGTCCTTAAGCATCGTCGCCTATCTGGTGGCGCTGAAGTATCAGCTGTTCCGTAACCTGGCGCTGTGGCAACAGGCGCTGGTGGTCATGCTGTTATCCCTCGCCGTGGATATCATTGTTTTCTGGGCAGAGTTTTTAGTGATCAACGTCTCTTTCCGTCCGGAAGTATTCTGGAGTAGTGTAGTAAACGGTATCCTCTGGCCATGGCTCTTCCTGCTGATGCGTAAAGTGCGTCAGCAATTTGCAGTGCAATAAGGTTGATATGACAACTCTGTATCTTGCTTCTGGTTCCCCGCGTCGGCAGGAACTGCTGACTCAGCTTGGTCTCGCGTTTGAGCGTCTGGTTCCTGGTATCGAGGAGCAGCGCCAGCCGCAGGAGAGCGCGCAGCACTATGTCGTGCGCCTGGCGCGCGAAAAGGCGCAGGCCGGAGTGGCGCTGGCATCGCGGGATTTGCCGGTTTTGGGAGCGGATACGATTGTTATTTTGAACGGCGAAGTGCTGGAAAAACCGCGCGACGCCGAACACGCTGCAGCGATGCTGCGCCTGCTTTCCGGCCAAACCCATCAGGTCATGACCGCGGTGGCGCTGGCGGATAAGCAGCAGACGCTGGATTGTCTGGTGGTCACGGAAGTGACCTTCCGGCCGCTCAGCGAGCAGGATATCGCCGATTATGTGGCCAGCGGCGAGCCTTTAGATAAAGCAGGTGCATACGGTATTCAAGGGTTGGGTGGCTGTTTCGTCAGGAAGATTAATGGCAGCTATCACGCCGTAGTCGGCTTACCGCTGGTGGAAACGTATGAGTTGCTCAGTAACTTTAACTCACTGCGTAAAGAAAAGGGATAAAGATGACGGCTGAATTATTAGTGAACGTAACGCCATCCGAAACGCGCGTTGCGTATATTGATGGCGGTATTCTGCAGGAAATCCATATTGAGCGTGAAGCGCGACGCGGAATAGTAGGCAATATCTACAAAGGTCGTGTTAGCCGAGTGCTGCCGGGAATGCAGGCGGCTTTTGTAGATATTGGTCTGGATAAGGCGGCGTTCCTCCACGCCTCCGATATCATGCCGCATACCGAGTGCGTTGCCGGTGAGGAGCAAAAGCAGTTTACCGTGCGCGATATTTCGGAGCTGGTGCGCCAGGGCCAGGACCTGATGGTCCAGGTGGTTAAAGATCCGCTCGGTACCAAAGGCGCGCGTCTGACCACCGATATTACCCTGCCTTCCCGCTATCTGGTCTTTATGCCGGGCGCCTCCCACGTGGGGGTCT
The DNA here is from genome assembly GCF_040062505.1 of Klebsiella sp. JN_Kp127. Classification (NCBI taxonomy): domain Bacteria; kingdom Pseudomonadati; phylum Pseudomonadota; class Gammaproteobacteria; order Enterobacterales; family Enterobacteriaceae; genus Klebsiella; species Klebsiella sp. JN_Kp127. Next base: position 97,670 of record NZ_JBEAHS010000037.1, on the reverse strand, counting down.
CTCAGCGCATTGAAAGCGAAGCCGAGCGCGAGCGGCTGAAAAAGGTCGTGGCAGAGTACTGCGACGAGCAGGGCGGATTTATCATTCGCACCGCCGCGGAAGGCGTTCACGAGCAAGAGATGGCCGCCGATGCCGCCTATCTTAAGCGCGTATGGACCAAGGTGATGGAGCGCAAAAAGCGCAACCAGACCCGCTATCAGCTGTACGGCGAGCTGGCCCTGGCTCAGCGCGTGCTGCGTGATTTTGCCGACGCGCATCTCGACCGGATTCGCGTTGACTCGCGGCTGACCTACGAGGCGCTGCTCGAATTTACCGCCGAATATATCCCGGAAATGACCAGCAAGCTGGAACACTACAGCGGCCGTCAGCCGATATTCGATCTCTTTGACGTTGAGAACGAAATTCAGCGCGCGCTGGAGCGTAAAGTCGAGCTCAAGTCCGGGGGGTATCTGATCATCGACCAGACCGAGGCGATGACCACCATCGATATCAACACCGGGGCGTTTGTTGGGCACCGCAATCTTGACGATACTATCTTCAATACCAATATCGAAGCCACCCAGGCGATAGCCCGCCAGCTGCGTTTACGTAATCTCGGCGGCATTATCATCATTGATTTCATCGACATGAACAATGAAGACCATCGCCGGCGGGTGTTGCACTCCCTGGAGCAGGCCCTCAGTAAAGACCGGGTGAAGACCAGCATCAACGGTTTCTCCCAGTTGGGTCTGGTGGAGATGACCCGTAAACGCACCCGCGAAAGCGTGGAGCATGTGCTGTGCAACGAATGCCCGACCTGCCACGGACGCGGAACGGTAAAGTCCGTGGAAACGGTATGCTATGAGATTATGCGTGAGATCGTTCGCGTGCATCATGCTTATGATTCCGATCGCTTCCTGGTCTATGCTTCCCCTGCGGTGGCGGAAACCCTGAAAGGGGAAGAGTCGCATGCGCTGGCGGAAGTGGAGATCTTTGTCGGCAAGCAGGTGAAGGTACAAATTGAGCCGCTCTATAATCAAGAGCAGTTCGATGTGGTTATGATGTAAGACACTGCGTCATTGTGCGGCTGACAAGGAGAGAGGCGTGAGGCGACTGCCCGGGATTTTATTGCTCACCGTGGCAACACTGATTGTTATCGTCGCGCTGCTGGTGAGTGGCTTGCGTCTCGTGTTGCCACAGCTCGATGCCTGGCGTCCGCAGCTGCTGGAGAAGATCTCCTCTCTCACCGGCACGCCGGTGGATGCCTCGCAGATCGCAGCCAGCTGGCAAACTTTTGGCCCAACATTAGATGTCCGCGATATTCATGTCGGGCTGAAAGATGGCGGGACAATGGCGGTCAAGCGCGTGACCCTGGCGCTGGACGTCTGGCAGAGTCTGTTGCATATGCGCTGGCAGTTTCGCGATCTCACCTTCTGGCAGCTGCAGATCCATACCAATACCCCTATTCAGACCAATGACGGCGGCGAAAGCCTGAAAACCGACCGCGTCAGCGATCTCTTTTTACGTCAGTTCGACCACTTTACTCTGCGCGACAGTCATCTGAGCTTCCTGACTATTTCCGGTCAGCGGGCGGAGCTGGCGGTCCCGCAGCTGACCTGGCTTAACGGCAGGAACCGTCACCGCGCCGAGGGGCAGCTCAGCCTTTCCAGTCTCACCGGCCAGCATGGCGTCATGCAGGTGCGGATGGATCTCCGCGATGAGGATGGCCTGCTGAACAAAGGCCGGGTCTGGCTGCAGGCTGACGATATTGACGTCAAGCCCTGGCTGGGCCGCTGGATGCAGGACAATATCGCCCTGAAAAGCGCCCGCTTCAGCCTCGAAGGCTGGATGACCATTGAAAAAGGCGATGTGGCCAGCGGCGACGTATGGCTTAAAAAAGGGGGCGCCAGCTGGCAGGGGGATAGCGAGGTTCATCACCTGTCAGTGGATAACCTGACGGCGCATCTCTCCCATGACAAGCAGAGCTGGGGCTTCTACATTCCCGATACGCGGATTGCGATCGACGATAAACCCTGGCCAAGCGGCGCGCTGGCGATGGCGTGGATCCCAGCGCAGGATGTCGGTGGCGACGGTCATCAGCGTAGTGATGAATTACGTATTCGCGCCAGCAACTTAGCCCTCAGCGGTCTGAGCGGACTGCAGCCGTTTGCCGATAAGCTGGCGCCTTCATTGGGCGAACTCTGGCGCACCACGCAGCCCAGCGGCAAAATCAACCTGCTGGCTCTCGATATTCCCCTGCAGGCGACGGAGAAAACGCGCTTTCAGGCGCAGTGGAGCGATCTGGCGTGGAAGCAGTGGAAGCTCCTGCCGGGAGCGGAACACTTTTCCGGCAGCCTGAATGGCAGCGTTGAGCATGGGGAACTGCGCGCGCGCATGACGAAGGCGCTGATGCCGTATGCCGGTGTTTTCCGGGCCCCGCTGGAGATCGCCGCTGGCGAAGCCACCCTCAGCTGGGTGAAAAATGACAAAGGGTTTATGCTTGATGGCCGCGATATTGACGTGCAGGCGACGGGGGTACGCGCCCGCGGCGGCTTCCGCTATCTGCAACCGCAGGGGGACGATCCCTGGCTGGGTATTCTGGCGGGGATCAGCACCAACGATGGCGGCCAGGCGTGGCGTTACTTCCCGGAAAACCTGATGGGCAAAGCGCTGGTGGACTATCTCAGCGGCGCGATAAAAGCCGGACAGGCACGCGATGCGACGCTGGTGTATGGCGGCAACCCACATCTGTTCCCGTATCCGCACAACGAAGGACAGTTCCAGGTTTACGTCCCGCTGAAGAATGCCACTTTCGCTTTTCAACCGGACTGGCCGGCGCTGACCGGGTTGAATATCGACCTTAATTTTATCAACAGCGGCCTGTGGATGCGGGTGGAGAAAGCGATGCTCGGCAACGTGACCGCCAGCAATCTCGATGCCGCGATCCCGGATTATGCGCAGGAAAAACTGCTGATTGATGCCGATATCAAAGGCCCGGGGAAAGAGGTGGGACCTTATTTCAACACCACGCCGCTGAAAGAGACCCTGGGAGCGGCGCTGGATTCCCTGCAGCTGGATGGTGATGTAAGCGCTCGCTTACATCTGAACATTCCCCTCGATGGCGAAATGACCACCGCGAAAGGCGATGTGCATCTGCAGAATAACAATCTGTTTATCAAACCGTTAGATACCACGCTGCAGAATCTGAGCGGTAATTTCAGCTTTGTGAATGGCGATCTTAATAGTCAAACGTTGAGCGCGACCTGGTTTAATCAGCCGCTGAACCTCAATTTTTCCACCCGCGAAGGCGAAAAAGCGTTTCTGGTGGATGTCGGGATGAACGCCAGCTGGCAACCGTCGCGCACCGGGCTGCTGCCGAAAGCGGTTAATGAGGCGCTGAGCGGTAGCGTTCCGTGGGAGGGTAAAGTCGCTATCGAACTGCCGTACCATGGCAATGCCAGCTATAAGGTTGATATCAATGGCGATCTGAAGAATGTGAGCAGTCACTTACCTTCACCGGTCAACAAGCCCGCTGGCGAACCCCTGCCGGTCAAAATTAACGTTGCCGGCGGTCTGAGCAGCTTCGACCTGACCGGATCCGTTGGCGCGAAGAATCATATCAACAGCCGCTGGTTGCTGAACCGTAAGCTGACGCTGGACAGAGCGATCCTTACGACGGACAGCAAAGGACCCTCTCCGCTGCCCGACCAGCCCGGCGTTGAGCTCAATCTGCCGCCGATGGATGGCGCGCAGTGGCTGGCGCTGTTCCAGAAGGGTGCGGCGAATGAAGTCAGCAGCAGCGTCCTCTTTCCACCGCGCATTGTGCTGCGTACGCCGTCGCTGGCGCTGGCCGGCCAGCAATGGAACAACGTGAGTCTGATGTCGCAGCCGGTCACCGGCGGTTCACAGGTTGAGGCGCAGGGGCGCGAGATCAACGCCACCCTGACGATGCGCGACAATGCCCCGTGGCTGGCAAATGTGCGTTATCTCTATTTCAACCCGGCCAGCGCCAGCGGCAAGGGCGGAACGGAGAACGTGGCCCCGCAGGCGGAGACGCGGCTGGATTTCCACGGTTGGCCCGATCTGCAGCTGCGCTGCGCGGAATGCTGGCTGTGGGGGCAAAAATATGGCCGTATCGACGGCGATGTGGCGATCAAGGGCGATACCTTAACGCTCTCCAATGGCCTGGTGGATACCGGGTTTGGCAGGCTGACGACCGACGGCGTGTGGGTTAACGCCCCTTCCGGGGTGCGCACCTCGCTGAAAGGCAGACTGCATGGCAATAAAACGAATGAATTTGCGGATTTCTTTGGCGTTTCCACACCGGTGAAGGATTCGCCGTTTGATATCGACTACGATCTGCACTGGCGCGCGCCGCCCTGGTCACCCGATGTCGCGTCGCTCAATGGGATCATTAAAAGCCACCTCGGCAAGGGTCAGTTTACCGACCTGAGTACCGGACACGCAGGCCAGCTGCTGCGTTTGCTGAGCGTCGATGCCCTGCTGCGCAAACTGCGCTTCGACTTCAGCGATACCTTTAGCGAAGGATTTTACTTCGACTCGATTAACAGTACGGCCTGGATTAAGGATGGTGTACTGCATACCGATGATACGCTGGTGGATGGCCTGGAGGCGGACATTGCCATGAAAGGGTCGGTCGATCTGGTGCGTCGTCATCTGGACCTGCAGGCGGTGGTGGCGCCGGAGATCTCCGCGACCGTCGGCGTGGCGGCGGCCTTCGCCGTCAACCCGATTGTCGGCGCAGCGGTGTTTGCCGCCAGCAAGGTACTGGGGCCGCTGTGGAACAAAGTCTCGATACTGCGCTATCGCATCACCGGCCCGATTGACCAGCCGCAGATCAATGAAGTGCTGCGCCAGGCGCGCAGCAACAAAAAGCAATGATTTGACGATTGCCGGGAATTACCGCAATCTCAATAGATAGCCTTCTGTATTTCCGCCTGTCAGGCGGCAACAAACGAGTAGCATAACGATGAGTCTGAACCTGGTAAGTGAACAATTACTGTCGGCAAATGGCCTGAATCATCAGGACCTGTTTGCCATTCTTGGTCAACTGACCGAGCGCCGCCTCGATTACGGCGATCTCTATTTTCAGTCGAGCTATCACGAATCCTGGGTTCTGGAAGACAGCATCATTAAAGATGGGTCGTACAATATCGACCAGGGCGTAGGCGTGCGCGCCGTCAGCGGCGAAAAAACGGGCTTTGCCTACGCTGACCAGATCAGCAAGCTGGCGCTGGAGCAGAGCGCCCAGGCGGCGCGGACCATTGTGCGCGAGACTGGCAATGGCAAAGTACAGACCCTCGGCGCCGTAGAGCACAGCGCCCTCTATACCAGCATCGACCCGCTGCAGAGTATGAGCCGGGAAGAGAAGCTGGATATTCTCCGCCGGGTAGACAAAGTCGCCCGCGCGGCGGACCAGCGCGTGCAGGAGGTTTCGGCCAGCCTGAGCGGGGTCTATGAGCTGATTCTGGTGGCCGCCACCGACGGCACTCTGGCCGCCGACGTTCGTCCGCTGGTGCGCCTCTCGGTCAGCGTGCTGGTGGAAGAGGACGGCAAACGCGAGCGCGGCAGCAGCGGCGGCGGCGGGCGTTTTGGCTATGACTATTTCCTCGCCTCTCAGGAGGGCGAAGTACGGGCCGACGCCTGGGCGAAAGAAGCGGTGCGCATGGCGCTGGTTAACCTCTCGGCGGTCGCCGCCCCGGCGGGGATGCTGCCGGTGGTGCTCGGCGCCGGCTGGCCTGGCGTCCTGCTGCACGAAGCGGTCGGTCACGGCCTGGAAGGCGATTTCAACCGTCGCGGCACCTCGGTCTTTAGCGGCCATATGGGGGAATTAGTCGCCTCTGAGCTGTGCACCGTCGTGGACGACGGCACCATCGTCGACCGTCGTGGCTCGGTGGCCATCGATGACGAAGGCACGCCGGGTCAATACAATGTGCTGATCGAAAACGGCATCCTGAAAGGCTACATGCAGGATAAACTCAATGCGCGTCTGATGGGCGTCGCGCCGACCGGCAACGGCCGCCGTGAATCCTATGCCCATCTGCCGATGCCGCGTATGACCAACACCTATATGCTGGCGGGCCAGTCCACGCCGCAGGAGATTATCGAGTCGGTGGACTACGGTATCTTCGCGCCTAACTTCGGCGGCGGGCAGGTGGATATCACCTCCGGTAAGTTTGTCTTCTCCACCTCCGAGGCCTATCTGATCGAAAAAGGCAAGGTCACGAAGGCGGTGAAAGGCGCTACCCTGATCGGCTCCGGGATTGAGACTATGCAGCAGATTTCGATGGTGGGTAACGATCTGCGTCTGGATAACGGCGTCGGCGTCTGTGGCAAAGAGGGCCAGAGCGTGCCGGTGGGCGTTGGCCAGCCGACCCTGAAGGTCGATAACCTCACCGTCGGCGGCACTGCCTGATCCTGAGCGGGTTCCCGGCGTCGCCGGGAACCGCTTCAGCGGGCGATCCCTCTGCCGTGCATCCCCTGATAGATCTTCGCCACGTCGACAAAATACTCCGTCAGATAATTGATACAGACCTGCACTTTCAGCGGCAGTTTATCCTTTTCGGTGTACAGGGCGTAGACCGGACGCGGATCGGACTGGTAGCTCGGCAGCAGGATCTCAAGCTCACCGCGATTGATCTCTTCGATCGCCCACATCAACGGCACATAGGCGATACCCACCCCTGCGGTCAGCCAGCGCACCAGCGTCATGGGGTCATTGGTCACAAAGCGCCCCTGCGGGGTCAGGCGGGTTGAGATCCCTTCCGGCGCGATAATGACAAACTCATTGTCCGGCCGCACGCTATATTCCAGCCAGGCATGCCCGGCAAGATCGGCCGGTTTCTCAGGATTGCCAGCCTGCGCCAGATAGCTTTTCGCGGCGCATAACACCATCGGCATTGAGCCCAGACGGCGGGAAAAAAGACTGGAATCCTGCAGGGCGCCCACGCGGATCACCACGTCAAGACCGTCGGCGATCAGGTCCGGCGCAGGTATGCCGGTGACCAGATTGACGGAGAGCCCGGGGTATTCTTTCAGCATTTTCGCCGTTATGCGCGCCAGAACATTCTGTGCCATAGTTGAAGAGCAGCCGATACGCAGCGTTCCGATGGGGGTGTTGTTAAATGCGTATAATTGCTCATGGACATCCTGTGCTTCAAACAGCATCCTACGGCAGCCCTGATAGTAAATTTTACCCGCTTCCGTTAAGCCAAGGCTGCGGGTGCTGCGGTTGAGCAGCTTCACCTGCAGTTCATCTTCCAGTTTGGCGACGGTCTGACTGATCGAAGAAACGCTCATCTGAAGCTGGCGGGCCGCTGCGGTGAAGGAACCTAATTCGACCACTTTGGCGAAAACGGACATGCGCTTTAATCGTTCCATTATTCACTCTGGCTTAAAAGTGATTTAGATCACACATTGTAGATAATGCGGCAATCGTTACGTTAATATATTGTTAGCTACATAATAAACGCATCTGCTCACTACCTGTACGCTTCTTATTCAAGGTCATCATGAGTCTGTTTCCTGTCATCGTGATTTTCGGCTTATCGTTTCCGCCGATCTTCTTCGAGTTGCTTTTGTCGCTGGCCATCTTCTGGCTGGTGCACCGATTGCTGGTTCCGACCGGCATTTACGATTTTGTCTGGCACCCTGCACTGTTTAATACGGCGCTATATTGCTGCCTTTTTTATTTGATATCGCGCTTGTTCGTTTGAGGTTGATGTGAAAACACTAACAAGAAATATCCTCCGTACCGCTATTACCGTGATACTGGTCATTTTGGCCTTCGTGGCGATTTTCCGCGCCTGGGTTTACTACACCGCCTCGCCGTGGACGCGGGATGCGCGCTTTAGCGCCGACATTGTGGCCATTGCTCCCGACGTCTCCGGGCTGATTTCCCAGGTAAACGTCAAGGATAACCAACTGGTTAAGAAAGACCAGGTATTGTTCGTTATTGACCAACCCCGTTACCAAAAAGCGCTGGCGCAGGCGGAAGCCGATGTCGCCTACTACCAGACCTTAGCCCAGGAAAAACGTGTCGAAGCCGGTCGGCGTAATAAGCTTGGCGTCCAGGCGATGTCGCGGGAAGAGATTGACCAGGCGAACAACGTGCTGCAGACCGTTGAGCATCAGCTGGCGAAAGCGGTGGCCAGCCGCGACCTGGCCAGACTGGACCTGCAGCGCACAGAGATTCGCGCCCCCGCTGATGGCTGGGTGACCAACCTTAACGTCTATACCGGGGAATTTATCACTCGCGGCTCCACGGCGGTGGCGCTGGTGAAAGAGAATACATTTTACGTCATGGCCTATCTGGAAGAGACCAAACTGGAAGGCGTCCGCCCTGGATACCGGGCGGAAATTACCCCGCTTGGCAGCAGCAAAACCATTAAAGGCACGGTGGACAGTATCGCTGCGGGGGTAACCAACGCCAGCAGCAGCAGCGACTCGAAAGGGATGGCTTCGGTGGATTCCAACCTTGAATGGGTGCGTCTGGCGCAGCGTGTGCCGGTTCGTATTCGCCTTGACCACCAGCAGGGGAATCTGTGGCCATCGGGCACGACGGCGACGGTGGTGATCACCGGTAAAGAAGACCGTGATACCAGCCAGGCCAACTTCTTCCAGAAACTGGCTATGCGCCTGCGCGAATTCGGTTAATCGCTATGGGGACATATACTATTGCTCCCCAGCATCTCCGCTTTGCTATTAAGCTTGCATGCGCGGTGGTGTTGGCGCTGTTCGTCGGCTTCCATTTTCAGCTCGAAACGCCGCGCTGGGCGGTGCTGACCGCGGCGATTGTCGCCGCTGGCCCGGCCTTTGCCGCCGGGGGAGAGCCGTACTCCGGCGCGATCCGCTATCGCGGCATGTTGCGTATTGCCGGGACCTTTATTGGCTGTATTGCGGCGCTGGTCATCATCATCCTGATGATCCGCGCCCCTCTGCTGATGATGCTGGTCTGCTGCCTGTGGGCCGGGTTTTGTACCTGGGTTTCGTCGCTGGTCAAGGTCGAAAACTCCTATGCCTGGGGGCTGGCCGGATACACCGCGCTGATTATCATTATTACCATCCACACCGATCCGATGCTGGCGCCGCAGTTTGCCGTTGAGCGCTGCAGCGAAATCGTCATCGGGATTGTCAGCGCCATCGTCGCCGATCTGCTGTTCTCCCCGCGTTCGATTAAAAAAGAGATCGACCTTGAACTGGATAACCTGCTGATTGCGCAGTATAAGCTGATGCAGTTATGCGTTGCGCACGGCGAAAAAGATGAAGTGGATCAGGCCTGGGGAGCGCTGGTGCGTCGCACCACGGCGCTGGAAGGAATGCGCAGTAACCTGATTATGGAGTCCTCTCGCTGGGCTAAGGCGAATCAACGCCTGAAGGCGATCAATACCCTCTCGCTAACGCTTATCACCCAGGCTTGCGAAACCTACCTGATTCAGAACTCGCGCCCGGAAATGGTGACGGACGACTACCGCGAGCTGTTCGCTGAGCCGGTTGAGACGGTGCAGGATGTTCACCAGCAGCTGAAGCGTATGCGTCGCTTCCTGACCTGGAAAGGCGAGCATAATACGCCGGTCACCATCTACAGCTGGGTAGGCGCAGCCACCCGTTACCTGCTGCTTAAGCGTGGCGTGGTGGGCAACACCAAAATCAGCCGCATCGAAGACGGTGTATTGCGCGGCGAAACGGTGGTTAAAGTGGAGTCCGCCGAGCGTCACCACGCGATGGTGAACTTCTGGCGTACCTCTGTCTCCTGTATCCTTGGGACGCTGTTCTGGCTGTGGACGGGCTGGACCTCAGGCAGCGGCGCAATGGTGATGATTGCCGTGGTTACCGCGCTGGCGATGCGCTTGCCTAACCCGCGAATGGTGGCGATAGACTTTCTCTACGGTACTCTGGCGGCGTTACCGCTGGGTACCCTGTACTTTCTGGTGATCATGCCGGCGACGCAGCAGAGTATGCTGTTGCTTTGTATCAGCCTGGCGGCGATGGCGTTTTTTATCGGTATCGAAGTGCAGAAAAGGCGCCTCGGATCGCTGGGGGCGCTGGCGAGCACCATCAACATTCTGGTGCTGGATAACCCGATGCAGTTCCAGTTCAGTCAGTTCCTCGATAGCGCGCTGGGGCAGATCGTCGGTTGTTTCCTCGCCCTGATGGTTATTCTCATTGTCAGGGATAACTCCCGGGCAAGAACCGGTCGGGTGCTGCTGAACCAGTTTGTCTCCGCGGCGGTCTCTTCGCTGACCACCAACTCGGCGCGTCGCAAAGAGAATCATCTGCCCGCGCTCTATCAGCAGCTGTTTTTATTGCTCAACAAATTCCCCGGCGATGTCGCTCGTTTCCGACTGGCGTTGACGTTAATCATTGCCCACCAGCGCCTGCGCGATGCGCCCGTGCCGGTGAATGAGGATCTGTCGGCGTTCCATCGCCAGCTGCGACGTACCGCGGATCATGTAATCTCCGCCGGGAGCGATGATAAGCGTCGGCGCTATTTTACCCGGCTGCTGGCGGAGCTTGATGTTTATCAGGAGAAGCTGCGGGTCTGGGAGGCTTCGCCACAGGTGACCGAGCCGGTACGGCGACTGGTTGAGATGTTGCACAAGTACCAGCATGTGCTGACCAGCAGTTAACCCATAAACCGACGCCCAGGCGTCGGTTTTTTTATCGCTATACTTAACGGCGACAGGAAGAGAAGCGGGAGGGGCTGCCATGACCACCTATACGTTTGATTTTGACGAAATCGCCGAGCAACAGGATTTCTACCGGGAGTTTTCCCGCACCTTCGAGCTGGCACAGGATAAGGTCAACAACCTTGATTCGCTATGGGACGCGGTGACCGGTGGGCTGCTGCCGCTGCCGCTGGACATTGAGTTCATCCATTTAAATGACAAGCAGCGTCGGCGCTTTGGGGCGTTAATTTTATTATTTGATGAAGCAGAGGAAGAGCTGGAGGGGGAGTTACGTTTTAACGCCCGGCAGGCATAAAAAAGCCCCCGGCAGGCGGGGGCAAGTCGTCGAAATAAGACGACGAGGGTTTATTTGTACAGCTCAGCGGTGGCGTGCCAGCTATCGCCGGTACGTGCTTCAATAATACGGTAGCTGCTGGCGCCTTCTTTCTCGGCTTTAGCGGCCAGTTCCTGACGCATGTCCATTGGCGCACTACCTACCTGGGAAACCGAGATGGTGCCCATGGACTGCAGGTTCTGGGCTTGCTCAGCGTTCACTTGCTGAACGGCCGCGCTAGCGCCGAAAGAGAGAAGAGAAGCCAGGCCAAGGGATGCGATGATCATTGCGCGTTTCATAATCTTTACTCCAGTCTTTGTTTTGCCGCGGCGGGGCGATGAATGAGGCCGGGCCGCGGTAGAGAATTTTTTGTCGGGTTAATCGTTGACGATCTAAAACTTATTTATACAGCTCAGCAGTGGCATGCCAGTGGTCGCCAGTGCGGGCTTCGATAATGCGGTAAGAAGAAGCCCCTTCTTCCTGCGCTTTTTTGTTCAGCATTTCATGCATATCCATCGGGGAAGAGGCTACCGCGCCGACGGAAACTGTACCGATGGCCTCGCGGCCCTGGGCTTGCTCGCTGTTGATAACATCAGCGGCGAAAGCGCCAAACGACATGACGGACAGGATGCTGAGAGCTGCTACAGTGGTTTTGATTTTCATGATGTTCACCTCGTCGAATCTTTTTGTTGAGGGTCTTTGTTTCGTGACCCTCATCACAAAAACAAGTATACACTAATCACCAAAAATATTAATACCATGCTAATTGTTTTGTGCGTTAATAGTTACAATAAATTACGCTTTTTATAACCGATAAGAATTAAAAATGACGAGTCACAGACAGAGATAAGTTTTATTTCTAATAAAATCATAAAGGTATAAGATTTTGATCTTTCGTGCGTTTTAGGCGTTTCCCTTACGTAAAAGAACGTATAGACAGGCTAAATCACACGAAATGTTAAATTTTTGTTGAGTTAAAAGGGGGGAGAGGGAGAGAAGAGGGGGAATCACCCTCTGACGGTTGCCAGAGGGGAATGCTCAGAGTTCCTGTTCGAACAGCACCAGGATAGCGTCGTGCAGATCTTTCACTGTGAAACCGCGCGCTGGCGTGGTGAAGATGGTGTCATCCCCGGCGATGCTGCCAAGAATACCTTCCGCCTTGCCCAGCGAGTCGAGAAGACGGGCGATCAGCTGCGCTGCCCCGGGGCTGGTGTGAATCACCACGACGGCATCGTTATAGTCGATATCCAGCACCAGATTTTTCAGCGGGCTGGAGGTGGTCGGCACGCCAAGCTCGGCAGGCAGGCAATAGACCATTTCCATTTTGGCGTTACGGGTACGAACCGCGCCAAATTTGGTGAGCATGCGGGAAACCTTCGATTGGTTGATATTCTCGAAGCCTTCTTCCTGCAGCGCCTGGACGATCTCTCCTTGCGAGCTGAATTTCTCTTCTTTAAGCAGCGCTTTAAACGCTTTAACCAGTTCTTCTTGTTTTGCCGAACTTCGCATAAGTCACCCAGATTATGGTGGTAAAATCAACATCATTATGCATAACCGTGAATTTTTATGCAAATAATCCGCGAGGGGATAGGTCAATAATGTTATGAAGGGGGCATATTTTAGCAAAAAAACCGTATAAGGAACATGTTCTCATCACAACGCTTAAAGGCATGTAAAAGTAAATGAAATGTTATTGAGTTGGTGTTGTTTTGCGCAACTGGCTGGGTGTATTGTAACCAATAGTCGATCCGGTACTTCGCTTTGCTGGATGGTCAGTCAGGAAGCATAAAGTGCGCCGCTGTTCTATTGCTACGCACAATAATGCATTCTTCAGCCATAATCATTGTAATTGTTCATCTTGTGAATTAAGGTCCAGGCGACGGAATAACGAAAGACTAAATTAACCATAATAAGGAGTTTAGGATGAAAGTTGCAGTCCTTGGCGCTGCCGGTGGTATCGGCCAGGCGCTTGCCCTACTACTTAAGACCCAACTGCCTTCAGGTTCAGAGCTCTCGTTGTACGACATCGCTCCGGTTACGCCGGGCGTGGCGGTAGATCTAAGTCATATCCCCACAGATGTAAAAATTAAAGGATTTTCCGGTGAAGATGCTACCCCGGCGCTGGAAGGCGCTGATGTGGTGCTGATCTCCGCGGGCGTAGCGCGTAAGCCCGGCATGGATCGTTCCGACCTGTTTAATGTGAATGCAGGTATCGTTAAGAACCTCGTGCAGCAGATAGCCAAAACCTGCCCGCAGGCCTGCATCGGCATTATTACCAACCCGGTGAACACCACCGTGGCCATCGCCGCTGAAGTGCTGAAAAAAGCCGGCGTGTACGATAAAAACAAACTGTTCGGCGTGACTACGCTGGACATCATCCGCTCCAACACCTTTGTGGCGGAGCTGAAAGGTCAATCGGCAACCGAGGTGGAAGTCCCGGTTATTGGCGGTCACTCCGGGGTCACCATTCTGCCTTTACTGTCACAGATCCCGGGCGTCAGCTTTAGCGATCAGGAAGTGGCCGATCTGACTAAACGCATTCAAAACGCCGGTACCGAGGTCGTGGAAGCGAAAGCGGGCGGCGGGTCGGCGACCTTGTCGATGGGTCAGGCGGCTGCGCGCTTTGGCCTTTCTCTGGTTCGCGCCATGCAGGGAGAAAAAGACGTAGTGGAGTGCGCCTACGTGGAAGGCGACGGCCAGTATGCGCGTTTCTTCTCTCAGCCGCTGCTGCTGGGGAAAAATGGCGTAGAAGAGCGTCAGTCTATCGGCAAACTCAGCGCCTTTGAGCAGCAGGCGCTGGAAGGCATGCTGGACACCCTGAAGAAAGATATCGCGCTCGGCGAAGACTTCGTCAACAAGTAACCTCGCACGCTCAAAAAAGCCGGAACTGTTGTTCCGGCTTTTTATTGTCTTGCATTCATGATGACCGGGTTTCTGGTCAGATTCCCGGCCGGTCTGGTATTTAGCGATTAACGTGGCTCCCCAAACGGGGAGCCGCTTAGTTGGTGGCCGGGTATTCCTGGACGGCGATATGGAGCGTGATTTTCTTATCATCACGCATGATGACCACCGGAATTTCCGAACCCGGGCGGATCTCGGCCACCTGATCCATCGTCTCCAGCGCGGAGACCGCGGGTTTGTCATTCACGGAGATGATCACGTCGTTGGCGCGGATCCCCGCCTGCGCGGCCGGTCCGTCCGGTGCGACATCGTTAACGACGATCCCCTGGATCTGATCGATCCCGCCGCCCTGCGCGTGCAGCGGGGCGATCTCCCGGCCGCTAATGCCGATATAGCCGCGGATCACACGGCCATCCCGGATCAGCTTATCCATAATTTTGGTCGCTAACTGGAACGGGATCGCAAAGCCAATGCCTTCAGGCGTTTCGCCGTCGTTGCTCTTGTCAAAGGAGAGGGTGTTAATTCCCATCAGCTCGCCGAGGGAGTTCACCAGCGCCCCGCCGGAGTTACCGTGGTTGATCGAGGCGTCAGTCTGCAGGAAATTCTGGCGGCCGGTGGGGTTGAGGCCAATGCGCCCTGTGGCGCTGATGATCCCCTGGGTGATGGTCTGTCCCAGGTTATAGGGGTTGCCAATCGCCAGCACCACATCGCCGATGTGCGGCGTGCGTTTCGGGTTGATCGGGATCACCGGCAGCCCGCCGGTAGCGTTGATCTTCAGCACCGCGAGGTCGGTCAGGGAATCGGAGCCTACCAGCAGCGCTTCGAAGACCCGGCCGTCCTGCAGAGCGACGATAATCTGGTCGGCATCGTTAATCACATGCTTGTTGGTCAGGATATAGCCGCGCTGGTCCATGATCACCCCGGAGCCAAGCGTCAGCTGATTATGGCTGGTGCTGTTCAGGGCGCGGTTATAGACGTTCACTACGGCGGGCGCGGCGCGGCGTACGGCGGCGTTATAGCTCGCCGGGGAGTCGTCTGCCGTATCGTTCTGGGTGGTCGGCGCTAGCTGCCACTGGCGCAGCGAGGGCATCAGGGCCAACAGCAGGCCCCCGACAAGCAAACCGATGAGTACTGAACGTAATAACTTTCCAGGCATGATGCAGATATCGTTAATGAATGGTCAGGCGCAGCATAGCATGAGTTGTCCGGACATCGCACATGGCGGCGATGTCCGGGGAGACAATCAGCGCAGCAGCAGATAGATGCTTTCGTTGCCGCGGATCACGTTCAGGGCGATGACCGGCGGTTTGCCTTCGAGCACTTTGCGTAATTCGGCAATCGAATGAATACGCTCGCGGTTAAGGCCAATGATAATGTCATCCTTATGCAGGCCGACCTGGGCGGCGGCGCTGCCTTTATCGACATTATCGATCACCACCCCTTTGGTGCCATCTTTCATCTGACCGTCGCTGAACGAGGCACCCTGCAGAGCCGGGATAATCAGCTCAGCGCTGGCGGTGGAGGAGGTGCTCTTATCCAGCGTCACTTCGACATCGACCGGTTTTCCGTCGCGCAGCAGGCCCAGTTTGACTATGGTCCCCGGCTCGGTGGTGGCGATCCGCGAGCGCAGTTCGGCAAAACTATTCAGCGGCTTGCCGTTCAGGCTAACGATGACGTCGCCGGATTTGATCCCCGCTTTGGCGGACCCGGAGTTTGGCAGCACTTCACTGACGAAGGCGCCGCGCTGAACGTTGAGGTTCATCGCCTTGGCGATATCGGCGCTCATTTCCATGCCTTTAATGCCCAGCAGGCCGCGCTTGATTTCGCCAAACTGAATGAGCTGGTCGGCGAGGGTTTTCGCCATGTTGCTCGGGATGGCGAAGCCGATGCCGATGCTGCCGCCGCCCGGCGCCAGGATCGCGGTGTTGATCCCGATAAGCTCGCCGTTGAGGTTCAACAGCGCGCCGCCGGAGTTGCCGCGGTTGATGGAGGCATCGGTCTGGATGAAATTCTCCAGCCCTTCAAGGTTCAGGCCGCTGCGGCCAAGGGCAGAGATAATGCCGGAGGTGGCGGTCTGACCAAGACCGAACGGGTTGCCGACGGCGACGGCGAAGTCGCCGACGCGGAGTTTATCGGAGTCAGCAATGGCGATTTGCGTCAGGTTTGACGGCTTAATCAGCTGCAGCAGAGCAATGTCGCTCTGTTCATCGCTACCGACCAGTTTGGCATCAAATTCACGACCATCGTTCAGCTGGACGCTGATCTTCTGCGCCTGATTGATGACGTGGTTATTGGTCAGCACGTAGCCTTTCGCTGCGTCGATAATGACGCCGGAGCCAAGCCCTTCGAACGGCTGCGCCTGCTCTTGCGGGGCGTTATCGCCAAAATATTTCTTCAGCTCTTCCGGCATATTGAGCGTCGGCGAGGCAGTGCCTTCCACCTGGACGCTGACTACCGCCGGCAGGACCTTTTCCAGCATCGGCGCCAGGCTTGGTAACGCGCCCTGGCCGGGCACCTGAGTCGGTAAGGATGCTGCTGCCGGAGGCAGAACCGACAACGATAACCCAATGCTTAACGCTAACGCACTCAACAGCAAAGTCTGTTTCTTCATTAGATGCTGGCTCTCGTAACCTGAGGTGTATGGAAAAATGTCCTGAATAACCTGATGTTATTGAATTTTTGCGCAGGTAACAATGTGGGGACTGGTTTAAATTGTAGCCGGGAAGTGGGGGAAGGAGCGGGCGCGATGGGCGCGCCCGGAGAATATTTTATCAGAGGCGATTGTTTAATCGCGTTTTGCGCCACCGCGCAGTAATCCGGATGCGCCTTCGGAGTAGTCGCGCGGCATCTGGACCGGCGCCTGATCGTTGCTGGCTTCAGACTCTTCCAGGCGGTTGCGGAACGGGTTGGCGTCTGCCATGGAATCCGGCAGCAGGTTGTTAGAGCTTTTCGCCATATGCTGATACAGCTGACGGTAGTCGTGCGCCATGTTATCCAGCAGCTCGGCGCTGCGCGCAAAATGGCTGACCAGCTCTTCACGGTACTCTTCAAGCTCGGCTTTATTCTTTTCCAGTTCGAACTGCAGCGCCTGCTGCTGGCGCAGTTTGCGGTTGCCGAAACGCATGGCGACGGCACCAATGATGATACCGACGACTAACCCAATTAGCGCGTATTCCCAGGTCATGAACATCTCCCGTTGTATTGTGGTTCCGTAGGGTGGCTCTTAGGCTCTCCGCCTGCGCCCGATAGTGCCACTATAACCGCTAATTCCACAGAAGTGGAATCCTGGCGTATCATCGCGTAGTGTAGAACGGCCTTTTTTTCGTCAATCGTGAGCTTCGACATCACGGTTTTCAAGGAATAACAATTAGATCATGCAAAGCCTGTCTCCAACATCGCGTTACCTTTCAGCCCTGAAAGAGGGCAGCCATCAACCCGACGACGTCCAGCAAGAAGCGGTGAGCCGCCTCGATACCATTTACCAGGAACTGCAGACTCAGCCCGCGCCCGTCGCGTCAGGCGGCGGTTTGCGCGCGAAATTCGGCAAACTGCTGGGTAAGCGCGAACCAGCAGCCGAGGCGGCGCCCGTCCGCGGCCTGTATATGTGGGGCGGCGTGGGGCGGGGGAAAACCTGGCTGATGGACCTGTTTTACCAGAGCCTGCCGGGCGAGCGTAAGCAGCGCCTGCATTTCCATCGCTTTATGCTGCGGGTGCACGAAGAGCTGACCACCCTGCAGGGCCATAGCGACCCGCTGGACATTGTCGCCGACCGCTTTAAAGCGGAAACCGACGTGCTCTGTTTCGACGAGTTTTTTGTCTCCGATATAACCGACGCCATGCTGTTGGGCGGGCTGATGAAGGCCCTGTTCGCCCGCGGCATCACGCTGGTGGCGACCTCCAATATTCCGCCGGATGAGCTCTATCGCAATGGCCTGCAGCGCGCCCGTTTTCTGCCCGCTATCGACGCCATCAAGCAGCATTGCGATATTATGAACGTCGATGCCGGCATCGATTATCGCTTGCGTACCCTGACCCAGGCGCACCTGTGGCTGTCGCCGCTGAATAACGACACCCGCGAACAGATGGATAAACTGTGGCTGGCGCTGGCCGGCGCGCCGCGCGCTGCCGGGCCGACGCTGGAGATCAACCATCGCGAGCTGCCGACCCTCGGCGTGGAAAACCAGACGCTGGCGGCGTCGTTCGCCACGCTGTGCGTGGATGCCCGTAGCCAGCATGACTATATCGCGCTCTCCCGCCTGTTCCACACCGTGATGCTGTTCGATGTGCCGGTGATGACCGCGCAGCTGGAGAGCGAAGCCCGGCGCTTTATCGCCCTGGTGGATGAGTTCTATGAGCGCCACGTGAAGCTGGTGGTCAGCGCGGCGGTGCCGCTGTACGACATTTATCAGGGAGAGCGGCTGAAGTTTGAGTTTCAGCGCTGTCTGTCGCGTCTGCAGGAGATGCAGAGCGAAGAGTACCTCAAGCGCCCGCATATGCCCTGACAGGATACTTTTTCCCGGCGAATTCAGGGCCGCAGGGCCGCCCCGGGAGCTGCCTGAAAAATCTCATAAAGGGGTCGATCTTTGACCCCGACTTCTCTATAATCTTGCGACCCCACGTTACGAGAAGGTTTTTTTCCCGAAACTTTCTATGTGCCGGCATAGGCTATTCGAAGGGGTAGGTTTGCTGGACAATGTCGTGTGAACCTCAACTGACTAAACGTTTGGGTGTTCACCAACGTGTAACTTATTATTTGGGTAAGCTTTTAATGAAAACTTTTACAGCTAAACCAGAAACCGTAAAACGCGACTGGTATGTTGTTGACGCGACCGGTAAAACTCTGGGCCGTCTGGCTACTGAACTGGCTCGTCGCCTGCGCGGTAAGCACAAAGCGGAATACACTCCGCACGTTGATACCGGTGATTACATCATCGTTCTGAACGCAGAAAAAGTTGCTGTTACCGGCAACAAGCGCGAAGACAAAATGTACTACCACCACACCGGCCACATCGGTGGTATCAAAGAAGCGACCTTTGAAGAGATGATTGCCCGCCGTCCTGAGCGTGTGATTGAAATCGCGGTTAAAGGCATGCTGCCAAAAGGCCCGCTGGGTCGTGCTATGTACCGTAAACTGAAAGTTTACGCGGGTAACGAGCACAACCACGCGGCACAGCAACCGCAAGTTCTTGACATCTAATCGGGATTATAGGCAATGGCTGAAAATCAATACTACGGCACTGGTCGCCGCAAAAGTTCCGCAGCTCGCGTTTTCATCAAACCGGGCAACGGCAAAATCGTTATCAACCAGCGTTCTCTGGAACAGTACTTCGGTCGTGAAACTGCCCGCATGGTAGTTCGTCAGCCGCTGGAACTGGTCGACATGGTTGAGAAACTGGATCTGTACATCACTGTTAAAGGTGGTGGTATCTCTGGTCAGGCTGGTGCGATCCGTCACGGTATCACCCGCGCTCTGATGGAGTACGACGAGTCCCTGCGTTCTGAACTGCGTAAAGCTGGCTTCGTCACTCGTGACGCTCGTCAGGTTGAACGTAAGAAAGTCGGTCTGCGTAAAGCACGTCGTCGTCCGCAGTTCTCCAAACGTTAATTGTTTTCTGCTCACGCAGAACAATTTGCGAAAAAACCCGCTCCGGCGGGTTTTTTTATGGATAAAACGGCTGTTATCCACAAGCTTACCGCCGGTTCTTGCCACTTTTTCAGCATTTCCAGAATCCCCTCACCACAACGTCTTCAAAATCTGGTAAACTATCATCCAATTTTCTGCCCAAATGCTGGTGATTGTTCATTTTTTGTTTTATTCGTGAACGAAGGTGACATCGCGCTACTGGGGTTTTTACATCTGGCCGGCCATGAGTGGCTGGCAGCAGTACAAAATTCTGAATATACCTGGAGGTTTTCATGGCTGTCGCTGCCAACAAACGTTCGGTAATGACGCTGTTTTCTGGTCCTACTGACATCTATAGCCATCAGGTCCGCATTGTGCTGGCCGAGAAGGGTGTCAGTTTTGAGATAGAGCACGTGGAGAAGGACAACCCGCCTCAGGATCTGATTGACCTCAACCCGAATCAAAGCGTACCGACGCTGGTGGATCGTGAGCTCACTCTGTGGGAATCCCGCATCATTATGGAATACCTGGATGAGCGTTTCCCGCACCCGCCGTTAATGCCGGTTTATCCGGTGGCGCGTGGCGAAAGCCGTCTGTATATGCAACGTATCGAGAAGGACTGGTATTCGCTGATGAACACCATCCAGAGCGGTACCGCAGCGCAAGCTGATGCTGCGCGTAAGCAACTGCGTGAAGAACTGCTGGCCATCGCGCCGGTGTTCACCCAGAAACCTTACTTCCTGAGCGATGAGTTCAGCCTGGTGGATTGCTACCTGGCGCCGCTGCTGTGGCGTCTGCCGGTTCTCGGTGTGGAGCTGGTTGGCGCAGGCGCGAAAGAGCTCAAAGGCTATATGACTCGCGTATTTGAGCGTGATTCCTTCCTCGCCTCTTTAACTGAAGCCGAGCGTGAAATGCGCCTCGGTCGGGGCTAAATAATGGATGTATCACAGCTGACGCCGCGTCGCCCGTATCTGCTGCGGGCGTTTTATGACTGGCTGCTGGATAACCAGCTGACGCCGCATCTGGTGGTGGATGTCACGCTGCCGGGCGTGCTCGTGCCGATGGAGTATGCGCGCGACGGGCAAATCGTTCTCAATATTGCCCCGCGTGCGGTAGGTAATCTTGAGCTGGCGAACGACGAAGTGCGCTTCAACGCTCGCTTTGGCGGCGTGCCGCGCAACGTATCTGTCCCGCTGGCTGCGGTACTCGCCATCTATGCCCGTGAGAACGGCGCCGGCACGATGTTTGAACCGGAAGCGGCCTATGACGAAGACGTCAGCAGCCTCAACGATGATGACGTCGCGCCTGAGAGTGAAAGCGAAACGGTGATGTCGGTGATTGATGGCGATAAGCCCGATAATCACGACGACGATCCTGACGACACGCCGCCGCCGCGCGGCGGTCGCCCGGCGCTGCGCGTGGTGAAGTAACTCCCTTCTCTGACAGGCCCTGCGGGGCCTGTTTTTTTTGTCTGTCCGCTTTGTTAACTCTGCCACAAACGAGGCGCCCCATGGCTGGTACTGTCATCGCCACAGGTAGCTTTCAGGGAGCCGACATGTCTTTACTCGCACAACTGGACCAGCGTATCCGTCACCATGGCGGATTAATTGTCTCCTGCCAGCCGGTGCCGGGCAGCCCGCTGGATAACCCCGCCATCGTCGCGGCGATGGGGCTGGCGGCGGAGCAGGCGGGGGCGGTGGCGCTGCGCATAGAAGGTCTGGCCAACCTGCAGGCCGTTCGTCCGTTAGTGACGGTGCCTGTTATCGCGCTGATTAAGCGCGATCTGCATGATAGCCCGGTGCGTATTACGCCGTGGCTTGAGGATGTGAATGCCCTGGCGCAGGCAGGGGCCGATATCATTGCGGTTGACGGCACGCGGCGTCAGCGTCCGGCCTCTGTCGCATCGTTGTTGGCGGCAATTCACCGCCAGGGGAAAAATGCGATGGCAGATTGTTCCTCTCTCGACGATGCCCTTGAATGCTGGCAATTGGGCTTCGATATGGTTGGCACCACCCTCTCAGGCTATACCGCAGAGGAGACACCGGTCGAGCCGGATCTGGCGCTGGTGAAAAGCCTGAGCGCCGCGGGCTGCAGAGTGGTCGCTGAGGGACGCTACAATACGCCTGCGCAGGCGGCTGAGGCAATGCGCTGCGGCGCGTGGGCGGTGACCGTCGGCTCGGCGATCACCCGCTTAGAACATATCTGCGGCTGGTATAATACGGCGCTGAAAGCGGCGGTTTGCCCGGCGAATGGGCAATAAAAAAGCCCGATGTCGTTAACCATCGGGCTTTTATGCGCTGAGACTCCGGGCCTAATCAGACTTCAAGGTAGTTGAGGATCCCGTCAGCCGCTTTACGTCCTTCCGCAATCGCGGTGACCACCAGGTCGGAACCGCGAACGATATCGCCGCCGGCGAAGATTTTCGGGTTGCTGGTCTGGAAGGCGTTCTCGCTGCCTTCCGGCGCAATGATGCGGCCCTGGGAGTCCAGCTCGACGCTGTGCTTCGCCAGCCACTCCATGCTGTGGGGACGGAAGCCAAACGCCATGACGACGGCGTCTGCCGGCACCACGTGCTCAGAGCCGGCGACGATCTCCGCGCGACGGCGGCCTTTCGCATCCGGCTGGCCCATCTCGGTGCGCGCCATCTTCACGCCGCACACTTTGCCGTTGGCATTCACTTCCACGCCCAGCGGCTGGACGTTGAACTGGAACTCAACGCCTTCCTCACGCGCGTTTTTCACTTCGCGTTTTGAACCCGGCATGTTCTCTTCGTCACGACGATAGGCGCAGATCACGTGCGCCGCATTCTGACGGACGGAGGTACGTACGCAGTCCATCGCGGTATCGCCACCGCCGAGAACGACCACGCGTTTGCCTTCCATGCTGACGTAGGGCTCATCGGCGGTTTCGCCAAAGCCCATGATCTGCTTGGTGTTGGCGATCAGGAACGGCAGCGCGTCGTAGACGCCCGGGGCGTCTTCATTGTCCAGCCCGCCGCGCATCGACTGATAGGTGCCGACGCCGAGGAACACGGCATCGTACTCTTTCAGCAGGTCGTCGAGCTGCACGTCGCGGCCCACTTCGGTATTGAGTTTGAACTCAATGCCCATGCCGGTGAAGATCTCCCGGCGGCGGGTCATCACCTCTTTTTCCAGCTTGAACGCCGGGATACCGAAGGTCAGCAGGCCGCCGATTTCCGGATGGCGGTCAAACACCACCGCCTTGACGCCGTTGCGGGTCAACACGTCGGCACAGGCGAGGCCCGCCGGGCCAGCACCGATAATAGCGACGGTTTTACCGGTCGGTTTCACGCCGGAGAGATCCGGACGCCAGCCCATCTCGAATGCCTTATCATTGATATAGCGTTCGATGTTGCCGATGGTCACCGCGCCGAACTCATCGTTCAGCGTACAGGAGCCTTCACACAGGCGGTCCTGCGGGCAGACGCGCCCGCAGACTTCCGGCAGGGTGTTGGTCTGGTGCGACAGCTCAGCCGCCTCAAAAATACGCCCCTCGTTGGCCAGCTTCAGCCAGTTCGGGATGTAGTTATGCACCGGGCACTTCCACTCGCAGTACGGGTTGCCGCAGGAGAGGCAGCGATCCGCCTGCGCCTTGGCCTGGCCTTCTGAAAACGGCTCGTAAATTTCCACAAATTCAATTTTACGGATCTTCAGCGGTTTCTTTGGCGGATCAACGCGCTGCAGGTCGATAAATTGATAAACGTTCTGACTCATCTTAACCCCTTACTGCGCCTGCACCCGCAGCTCAGCTGCGGAACGACTACGGTGACCCAACAGTGCTTTAACATCGCTGGACTTCGGTTTAACCAGCGCAAACTTCGCGGAGAAGGCCGGCCAGTTGGCGAGGATCTCTTCGCCGCGTTGCGAACCGGTAAGCTGCACGTGCTCGGTGATTAAACCGCGCAGGTGCTCTTCATGGATGGCCAGAGAGTCAACGTCCAGCACTTCCACCAGCTCCGGGTTCACGCGTTTACGGAAGTCGCCATCTTCATCCAGGACATAGGCAAAGCCGCCGGTCATCCCTGCGCCAAAGTTGACGCCGGTTTTACCGAGCACGCAGACGATACCGCCGGTCATGTATTCACAGCCGTTGTCGCCGATGCCTTCCACCACGGTGATGGCGCCGGAGTTACGCACCGCGAAACGCTCACCTGCGCGGCCTGCGGCGTACAGACGACCACCGGTCGCGCCGTACAGGCAGGTGTTGCCGATAATGCTGGCTTCGTGGCTGCGGAAAGCGGAGCCCACCGGCGGACGAATGGCCAGCAGACCGCCCGCCATGCCTTTGCCGACATAGTCGTTGGCGTCGCCCGTCAGATGCAGTTCCACGCCGCCGGCGTTCCACACGCCGAAGCTCTGGCCCGCGGTGCCGCTAAAGTGAGCGACGATCGGGTCGCCCGCCAGTCCCTGGTCGCCATGGGTCTGGGCAATATACCCGGACAGCGAGGCCCCCACAGAGCGGTCGGTATTGCGGATATCGAACCAGAACGTTTTGCTCTGCTTTTCATCCACGTACGGTTTCGCCTGCTGCAGCAGCTGGGCGTTGAGCACGCCGTTATCGAACGGCGGGTTATTTTCGGTGCAGTACAGCGCTTTGCCAGGATGCGGCTCTGCGGTCTCCAGCAGTTTACCCAGATCCAGTTTCTGCTGCTTGGCGGTGAACCCATCCAGCTCTTTGAGCAGATCGGTGCGGCCAATCAGATCCACCAGGCGCTTGACGCCCAGCTGGGCCATCAGCTCGCGGGTTTCACGGGCGATAAATTCAAAGTAGTTGGTCACTTTGAACGGCAGACCGTGATAGTGGTTCTTACGCAGTTTGTCATCCTGGGTCGCCACGCCGGTCGCGCAGTTGTTCAGGTGGCAAATACGCAGGTATTTACAGCCCAGCGCCACCATCGGGCCGGTACCGAAACCGAAGCTTTCCGCGCCGAGGATCGCCGCTTTGATGATATCGAGGCCGGTTTTCAGGCCGCCATCCACCTGCAGACGGATCTTATGACGCAGGCCATTAGCGACCAGCGCCTGCTGGGTTTCCACCAGACCAAGCTCCCACGGACAGCCGGCATATTTCACGGAAGAGAGCGGGCTCGCCCCGGTGCCGCCGTCGTAGCCGGCGATGGTGATCAGGTCGGCATAAGCTTTGGCTACGCCGGTGGCGATGGTGCCCACGCCCGGTTCAGAAACCAGTTTGACCGAAATCATCGCTTTCGGGTTGACCTGCTTGAGGTCGAAAATCAGCTGCGCCAAATCCTCGATAGAGTAGATATCGTGGTGCGGCGGCGGGGAGATCAGCGTCACGCCCGGTACCGAATAGCGCAGTTTGGCGATGTACGGAGTGACTTTATCACCCGGCAGCTGGCCGCCTTCACCCGGCTTCGCGCCCTGGGCGACTTTGATCTGGATAACGTCGGCATTGACCAGATAGGCTGGGGTGACGCCGAAGCGGCCGGACGCCACCTGCTTGATGCGCGACACTTTATTGGTGCCGTAGCGCGCCGGGTCTTCACCGCCTTCACCGGAGTTAGAGAAGCCGCCGATACTGTTCATCGCTTCCGCCAGCGATTCGTGCGCTTCCGGACTCAGGGCGCCGATCGACATCGCTGCGGTATCGAAGCGTTTGAACAGCTCCTTCGCCGGCTCCACGTCGTCGATGCTGATGGCGTCTTCGCCCGGATTGAGCGCCAGCAGATCGCGCAGCGTGGCCGCCGGACGTTCGTTAACCAGCTTCGCGTATTGTTGATAATCGCTGTACTCGCCGCTCTGCACAGCCTGCTGCAGGGTACGCACCACGTCCGGGTTGTAGGCGTGATATTCGCCGCCGTGAACGTACTTCAGCAGACCGCCCTGAGCCAGCGGCTTGCGCGCCAGCCAGGCGCGTTTCGACAGATTCAGCAGGTCCTGCTGGAAATCGTCGAAGCCGGCGCCGCCGATGCGACTGACCACGCCCTGGAAGCAGAGATCGGAGACATCGCGATGCAGACCGACCGCTTCGAACAGCTTCGAGCAGCGGTAGGAGGCGATGGTCGAGATCCCCATCTTGGACATGATCTTATACAGACCTTTATTGATACCGTTGCGATAGTTCAGCATCACCGCACGGTACGGTTTATCGATAGCTTTGCTGTCGACCAGCTTCGCCAGCGTTTCATAGGCGAGGTACGGATAGATAGCTGTCGCGCCGAAGCCCAGCAGTACGGCGAAGTGATGCGGATCGCGGGCGCTGGCGGTTTCAACGATGATGTTGGCATCGCAGCGCAGACTTTTATCGACCAGACGGGTCTGGATCGCGCCAACGGCCATCGGCGCCGGCACCGGCAGGCGGTCTTTGGCGATGTTGCGGTCAGAAAGAACCAGCAGCACGGTACCATCGCGTACCATTTGCTCCGCTTTGTCGCACAGGGCCTTCACCGTCTCGCTGAGGGAAGCCTCTGCCGGGTTGAAGGTGATGTCGAGGACGTCGGCACGATAGTGCTCTTCTTCCATCGTCGTCAGCTGTTTGAAATCGGAGTACAGCAGGATCGGCGATTTGAAGCTCAGACGATGCGCCTGGCCTTCCGCTTCGCAGAAGACGTTCATTTCGCGACCGATGCTGGTGGCCAGCGACATGACGTGCGCTTCACGCAGCGGATCGATAGGCGGGTTCGTCACCTGGGCGAACTGCTGACGGAAATAATCGTAGATAATGCGCGGCTGGCTGGAAAGGACGGCGAAAGGCGTGTCATCGCCCATTGAGCCGACCGCTTCCTGGCCATTTTCGCCGAGCACGCGCAGCACCGAGTCCAGCTCTTCCGCGCTGTAGTTAAACTGTTTCTGGTAGCTGGCCAGCAGATCGTCGTCCAGCTGGCGGCTGCCAACCTCTTCGTCCGGCAGATCTTCAAATGGCACCAGGCGACGAACGTTTTTCTCCATCCACTCTTTATACGGATGGCGGCTCTTCAGATCGTCATCGGTTTCCGCTGAGTGCAGAATGCGTCCGGCACGGGTATCGATAACCATCAGCTCACCCGGACCCACGCGGCCTTTCTCAACCACTTCGTCCGGCTGGTAGTCCCAGATGCCGACTTCAGAGGCGCAGGTGATGAGCTTATCTTTGGTAATGACGTAGCGCGCCGGGCGCAGGCCATTACGGTCGAGGTTACAGGCCGCGTAGCGACCATCGGACATGACGATACCCGCCGGGCCGTCCCATGGCTCCATATGCATGGAGTTAAAGTCGAAGAACGAACGCAGCTCCGGATCCATATCCGGGTTGTTCTGCCAGGCTGGCGGCACCAGCAGACGCATGGCGCGCACGATGTCCATCCCGCCGGCCAGCAGCAGCTCCAGCATGTTGTCCATTGAACTGGAGTCGGAGCCGGTTTCGTTAACGAACGGCGCGGCGTCGTGCAGGTCCGGGATCAGCGGGGTCTGGAATTTATAGGTACGGGCGCGAGCCCACTGGCGGTTGCCGGTGATGGTGTTGATTTCACCGTTGTGCGCCAGGTAGCGGAACGGCTGCGCCAGCGGCCAGCGTGGTACGGTGTTGGTGGAGAAGCGCTGGTGGAACAGGCAGATAGCCGACTCCAGGCGCAGGTCCGCGAGGTCCAGGTAGAAGCGCGGCAAATCCGCCGGCATACACAGACCTTTATAGATGTTGACCAGGTTGGACAAGCTACAAACGTAGAAATCTTTGTCTTCCTGCAGGCGTTTTTCAATGCGACGACGCGCAATAAACAGACGACGCTCCATATCGCGCGGGCGCCAGCCAGCCGGGGCGTTAACAAAGATTTGCTCAATACGGGGCAGCGAGGAGAGGGCGATTTCACCGAGCACGCCTTCGTTGGTCGGCACATCGCGCCAGCCAACAATCGACAGGGTCTCAAGCTGAAGTTCTTCTTCAACGATGCGGCGTGCCGCTTTCGCCAGTTCAGGATCTTTATTCAGGAACAGCATCCCAACGGCGTAGTTTTTGGCTAAACGCCAGCCGCGCTCTTCGGCAACGATGCGGAAGAAACGATCGGGTTTTTGCAGCAGCAGACCGCAACCGTCGCCGGTTTTACCATCGGCAAGGATTGCGCCACGGTGCTGCATGCGGGCCAGTGCGTGTATCGCGGTTCGCACTACCTTGTGGCTAGGTTCGCCTTCTATGTGGGCGATCAGGCCGAAACCACAGTTATCCCTCTCAAGGGATTTGTCGTACAACATATCAGTGAACCTCCCCAGGCTCTACGGACCCCCTCCGATACCGATTGCGCACAGGCACAGAAAGAGCATGGCGACGGGGTTTGCACCTCGCATTCGCCCTCTTTAAATCCTTTTTGCATCGGTACACAAGTTTGAGGACTTGCTGTTAAGAGGGAATCTCAATTACTGCATAAATATGATGAGCAGAGTGCTCATCCAGAAAGCTTCCAGCGGATTCCCAACTTATCGGGAATCCACACTTACGTCAAATGGCAATCTTATTAATACAAAAATGTGCTATACAGGTGTTAACTTTATGTTTTTAAAATAAATAATGCCATTTTTTATGCTTTGGATACGTCCGCAGAGGGTAAGACTAGTGTGATCTGTCTCACTGTGCGCGCGGCTTTGCATTACCGATCTGCGCTGAAATATATTTCATTATTAGCATATTCGACTGCTATAAATTTATGTGGTGGATATTAATACTGTTTTTTACCATAAAGTAGATTAGGGCCGCGCGATGATGAAATATAAGGAAAACTCATTACCCTGTGGGTGAATGAAATTGCAGTAATCATGATTGTTTATGCAATGAGGCGGGGCGCCGCGCTGACGATTGATCCAGGTCATCGCCGTCGGTGACGAAAAGTGGCAGGCTTGGCCCCCTTTGTTGAGGCCGGTCTATCAGATTATGCAGTTACAGAAATTAGTCAATATGTTTGGTGGGGATCTTCTGCGCCGCTATGGCGAAAAGGTCCATAAGCTAACGCTGCACGGCGGTTTTAGCTGCCCGAACCGCGACGGTACGCTGGGCCGTGGCGGCTGCACTTTCTGTAACGTGGCCTCGTTTGCGGATGAAGCCCAGCAGCATCGATCCATTGCCGAACAGCTCGCCCATCAGGCGCAGCTCGTTAACCGGGCAAAGCGCTATCTGGCCTATTTTCAGGCCTATACCAGCACCTTTGCTGAAGTGCAGGTGCTCCGCTCGATGTATCGCCAGGCCGTCAGCGAGGCGAATATCGTTGGCCTCTGCGTCGGCACCCGCCCGGACTGCGTGCCGGAGGCGGTTCTCGACCTGCTCAGTGAATACCACCAGCAGGGGTATGAGGTATGGCTGGAGCTGGGGCTGCAGACCGCGCATGATAAGACCCTGCACCGCATTAACCGCGGGCATGATTTCGCCTGTTACCAGCGTACCGCGCGTCTGGCGCGTGAGCGCGGACTGAAGGTTTGCGCGCATCTCATTGTCGGCCTGCCCGGGGAGACCCAGGAGCACGGCCTCGAGACGCTGGAGCGGGTCGTGACCACCGGCGTGGATGGCATCAAGCTGCACCCGCTGCATATCGTTAAAGGCAGCATTATGGCAAAAGCATGGCAGGCCGGTCGTCTCGATGGCATCGAACTGGAGGCGTATACCGTCACCGCCGGGGAGATGATCCGCCACACCCCGCCGGAGGTGATCTACCATCGCATATCGGCCAGCGCCCGTCGGCCCACGCTGCTCGCGCCGCTGTGGTGCGAAAATCGCTGGACCGGAATGGTTGAACTGGATCGCTATCTGAATGAGCAAGGCGCTCAGGGTTCGGCGCTGGGCCGCAGCTGGGTCGCGCCCCAGGCGGTGAAATAGTCTCAGAGGATGCCCGGCGTGATGACTGCGCCGGGCATGGTATTGCTGTCGACTATGCCTGACTGGCTTTCATTGTCACGCGTGGCGTTTTGATCACGAACAGTACCAGCAGGGCGCCGAGCGCGGCGATAGTGCCGGCGAGGACAAAGGCGCTGTCGAATTTACCGGTAGACTGCACGATATAGCCGGTGACAATCGGCCCCACGATGCCGGAGACGCTGCCGATAAGGTGGATAAAGCCGCTGGTGCCGCCGACGCGGGATTTATGCACCACGTCCTGGATAATCGCCCAGTAGATCGCGCCGGTGACATAGAGGAAAAAGATGGAGACCGACATCAGCAGAACGGCAGGAACGACGCTGCTGACGGTACCGGCAAGCCCCACACAGATGGCGGCCATCAGCAGACATACCACCAGCACAATTTTGCGCGACAGCAGCAGGCGTCCGGTGAGTTTAAAAATTTTATCGGAAATATACCCTCCCAGCGCCAGGCCGACAAAGCCGACTATCCATGGGATCATGGTGGTGAGGCTCATTTGTTTAATATCCAGATGGTGCTGCTGAACCAGATAGGACGGGAACCAACTGAGGAAGAAAAACAAAATATAGTTGTAGCAGAAGAATGCAAAGGCCGTTACCAGAATAATAGGCTGCTTGAGATAATAACCCAGTGAGTGAGCGGTTTGATTTTCTACGGTTTCCAGGGCGTCCTCCTCTTGCTTCATTTTATTAATGAGCATGAGCTCTTCCTGACTGACATGCTTATGTTTGTCAGGCGAGTTGGCGGCAATAAAAAACCACACGACCATCCATACAATACCGATGGCGAAAATAATCATAAACGCCGGGCGCCAGCCGAATGCGAGAGCCAGATAACCGACGATGGGGCCAGCAACCGCGCCGCCCAGCGGAGAGCCGGCGCTGAGCAGCCCTACGGCGGTAGCCGCTTGCTTCTTAGGAAACCAGCCGTTGATCATCTTGTTCGCCGACGCGCAAATCGGGCCTTCAGCCATCCCGAAGAGGACGCGCAGCATCAGCATGGAATAAAAGCCGGTGGCAAAGGCGGTTAAGCCGCAAAATAGCGACCACATCCCCACCGCCAGCCCCAGGACCAGCGTTGCGCCAAACTTATCCACGGCCAGACCGCCAATAAAATTAAATACCGCGTAGCCGAAGAAAAAACTGCCGAAAATAATACCAAACTGTTCGGCGTTTAGCGCCAGATCCTTTTCAATCATCGGTACCGTAATGGATAACGCCACCCGGTCCAGATAATTAATCATATATACTAAAAATAATAACAGGACGATAATCCAGCGGATATTTTTTCCCATGATGACACCGTGATGAGTATGTTATTGAGCTCTGGCGCGACGGATATCAATATTCACGTCGCCCGTTATTTAGCATTTACCCCAGCTGCAGCAATACCTTGCAGCAGGTTTTCCGATCGTTGGCAAAAATCTCCATAGCCTCTTTTACCTGCTCCAGCGGCATGCAGTGGGTGATTAACGCCTCAGGCTGGATAAGGCCTTTCTCCATCCAGTCGATGACCAGCGGAAAACGTCCGCTGTTCAGCCGGGAGGAGAAAATGGAGATCTCTTTACTGGTGATGCTTTGCTGGGTGAGGGTGGACGCCTCGCCGGAGAAGCCGAGTATGCCGATGCGTGCGGCGGGAGAGGCGAGGAGAATGGCCTCCTGAAGGATCGCCGGGTGGCAGGCGGCATCGATGACCAGCGTGGGGGCTATCTGCCGCTGCGCCAGCTGTTCCGCCAGCGGCTGGTGAGTGTTATCCAACGTCAGATCGGCGCCATTGTCCCGCGCCATCTGCAGACGTTCGGCAATGCGGTCCACGACGATCACATGCTTAACGCCATACACCCCCTTCAGCGCCTGGATCACCGTCAGACCCATCGGACCTGCGCCGTAGATCAGGGCGATATCCTGCGCCGTGGGCTGCAGCTGGGCGGTAATGTTTGCCGCAATGGTAAAAGGCTCAACCATCGTCGCCTGACGATCGCTGATGGCTTCCGGAATGCGCCAGGCGTTTTTCGCCGGCACGCAGGCGTAGTCGCTGAATCCGCCGTCGCGGTGAACCCCGATGACCTGGAGCTGCGCACAGACATTCGGCCGCCCCACCGAGCAGGGATAACACTGGCCGCAGCTGACGACAGGGTCGACTGCGACGCGCTCGCCGATGCGTGCCGGAGAGACCTGTTCGCCGACGGCATCGATGATGCCGAAGAATTCATGGCCGATCACGCGGGGATATTTCGCGAAGGGGTTGTGGCCCTGATAGATATGCACATCGGAACCGCAGATCCCGGCAAAGGCGATTTTCACCCGGACTTCGTGGGCGCCCGGAGCGGGAACCGGACGTGATTCGATGTTCAGTTGGCCTGGCTCTTTGACAACGACGCTTCTCATTTCTGTTCCTTCCCTTGTCTGTTTTCTGAACAAATATCGTGACTTTTATTACCATACAAGTATGCAATTGATCATAACTAGCTCTGGATCACATTTGGCGAAGGTTGTCAGAAAAAGCCCGGCAATGATTAATCTATTGAAATAAATTGAGAAAAATTATGAATGTAGCGAAAGCGACCTCACCGGCGAGCCGGTCAGCAGGAATGTGATCGCCATCACGACAGTTAAGGCTCAATCAATTATGATTACTGGTATGGTAGTAGGGTGAAATTAAACTATGTTGAGCAGGTGATGACGATGCAGATGACAATGCGCTGGTTTGGACCAGAGGAAGATAAGGTTTCATTAGAGCATATACGCCAGGTCCCCGGCGTGGAGGGGGTGGTCGGCGCGCTCTATGACGTCGCGGTGGGCGAGGTATGGCCGGAGGATAAAATTGAGCGTCTGGTCAGCCAGGCCCATGCCGCAGGCCTGAAAATGGAGGTGATAGAGAGCGTCAACATCCATGACGACATCAAAATCGGCCTCCCTTCTCGTGACCGCTATATTGCCAACTATCAGCAGACCATTCGCCACCTTGCCCGCTTCGGCGTCAAAGTCATCTGCTATAACTTCATGCCGGTGTTCGACTGGATGAAGACGGATATGAACTACGTCCTGCCGGATGGCTCGTTGACGATGGCTTTTGAGAAGAAAGATATCGATAAGCGGCTGGAAGACGTGGTGAAGGAGGTGCTTGAGAATTCAAACGGCTTCGCGTTGCCGGGCTGGGAGCCGGAACGGCTGGCGGAAGTGCAGACCCTGTTTGCCAAATATAGCGCGGTGGATGACCATAAGCTGCGGGAGAACCTGGTCTATTTTCTGCAGGCGGTGATCCCGGTTTGCGAAGAGGTGGGCGTGAAAATGGCGATCCACCCTGACGATCCGCCGTACTCGATATTTGGCCTGCCGCGGGTGGTCAAAAACCGCGACGATCTGGACTGGATCTGCCGGGCTGTCGATTCACCCGCCAACGGTATCACCCTCTGCACCGGCTCGATTGCCGAAGATCCGGATAACGACGTATACGCTATTCTGGCTGAGTTTACCCGCCGCAAGCGGATCCATTTTGCCCACGTCCGCAATATTAAACTGATGCAGGATAAAGACTTTTATGAGTGCGCCCATCCGTCAGAATACGGCTCCCTGGATATGTACAAGGTGATGCAAGCGTTGCACGACAACGGCTTCGACGGCTATATACGTCCGGATCATGGCCGCTTTATCTGGGGAGAGACCGGACGCCCGGGCTATGGTTTATACGATCGCGCACTCGGGGTGACCTACCTCAAAGGTCTCTGGGAGGCGCTAAGCAAGCGCTAACCCCTTCCTGACCATGCCTCTTTTTCGCGGCTGGTTCGCCTCGGCGGCCAGCCGTCATATCGGCTCCTTCCCGCATTTTTTGCACAACTTACAGCGCATTGCTCAGAATTGAGTATTATTGTGCGGAGTTGTCGTGAAGGAATCCCCTATGAAGCAAATTCGTATGCTGGCGCAGTATTATGTCGACCTGATGATGAAGCTGGGTCTGGTCCGCTTTTCAATGCTGTTGGCACTTGCGCTGGTGGTGCTGGCCATCGTGGTACAGATGGCGGTCACCATGGTGCTGCATGGCCAGGTTGAAAGCATCGACGTTATCCGCTCTATCTTCTTCGGTCTACTGATCACCCCGTGGGCGGTCTATTTTCTCTCGGTGGTGGTGGAGCAGCTTGAAGAGTCCCGCCAGCGTCTTTCGCGGCTGGTGGAGAAACTGGAGGAGATGCGTGAGCGCGATCTGAAGCTGAACGTGCAGCTGAAAGACAATATCGCGCAGTTGAATCAGGAGATTGGCGAACGTGAAAAGGCGGAAGCCGAGCGTGAGACCACCCTCGAGCAGCTGAAGATCGAGATGAAAGAGCGTGAAGAGACGCAGATCCAGCTCGAACAGCAATCCTCCTTTCTGCGCTCTTTCCTCGATGCCTCCCCGGACCTGGTCTTCTACCGCAATGAGGATAAAGAGTTTTCCGGCTGTAACCGGGCGATGGAGCTGCTGACCGGCAAAAGCGAGAAACAGCTGATCCACCTCAAACCGCAGGATGTCTATAGCGAAGAGGCGGCGGAAAAGGTGCTGGAAACCGATGAGAAGGTGTTCCGCCACAATGTATCGCTGACCTATGAGCAGTGGCTGGACTATCCCGATGGCCGTAAAGCGTGCTTCGAAATCCGCAAGGTCCCGTACTACGATCGCGTCGGTAAGCGTCGTGGTCTGATGGGCTTCGGACGCGATATCACCGAACGAAAACGCTATCAGGACGCCCTCGAACGCGCCAGCCGGGATAAAACCACCTTCATCTCCACCATCAGCCATGAGCTGCGTACCCCGCTGAACGGGATTGTCGGGCTGAGCCGAATTTTGCTGGATACCGAACTGACCAGCGAGCAGGAGAAATACCTGAAAACCATCCATGTCTCAGCGGTGACGCTGGGGAATATCTTCAATGATATTATCGACATGGATAAAATGGAGCGCCGTAAGGTGCAGCTCGATAACCAGCCGGTGGACTTCACCAGCTTCCTTGCCGACCTGGAAAACCTTTCCGGTCTGCAGGCGCAGCAGAAGGGACTGCGCTTTGTGCTGGAGCCGAGCCTGCCGCTGCCGCACAAGGTGATCACCGATGGCACCCGCCTGCGGCAGATCCTGTGGAATCTTATCAGCAACGCCGTGAAGTTTACCCCACAGGGCGGAGGGGTGAACGTCCGCGTGCGCTATGACGAAGGCGATATCCTGCACTTCGAAGTGGAAGACTCCGGGATTGGTATTCCTGAAGCGGAGCAGGACAAAATATTCGCCATGTATTACCAGGTCAAAGACAGCCACGGCGGCAAACCCGCCACCGGCACCGGGATTGGCCTCGCCGTATCGCGTCGCCTGGCGCGCAATATGGGCGGCGATATCAGCGTCACCAGCCAGCCGGGTAAAGGGGCGACCTTTACGCTCACCGTCCATGCGCCTGCCATTGCGGAAGAAGTGGAAGATACGCTGGCGGAAGACGACATGCCATTACCGGCGCTCAACGTGCTGCTGGTGGAAGATATTGAGCTCAACGTCATTGTGGCGCGCTCGGTGCTGGAAAAGCTGGGCAACAGCGTGGATGTCGCGATGACCGGCAAAGCCGCACTGGAGATGTTTGAGCCTGGCGAGTACGACCTGGTGCTGCTGGATATCCAGCTGCCGGATATGACGGGACTGGATATTTCTCGTCAGCTAAAACAGAATTTTGCCGCGGATGAGCTGCCGCCGCTGGTGGCCCTGACCGCCAACGTGCTGAAGAATAAGAAAGAGTATCTGGATGCCGGCATGGACGATGTGCTGAGCAAGCCGCTATCGGTGCCGGCGCTGACGGCCATGATTAAAAAATTCTGGGATGCGCCGGAAGAGGAGGCGCAGGAAGCGCCGGCGGCCGATCGGCATAAAGCCGATGCGGTGCTGGATACCGATATGCTTGAGCAATATATCGAACTGGTGGGACCGAAGCTTATCAACGATGGCCTCGCGGTGTTTGAGAAGATGATGCCGGGCTATATGTCCGTCCTTGAGTCTAATCTCACCGCCCGGGATCAAAAAGGGATCGTTGAAGAGGGGCATAAGATCAAAGGGGCTGCGGGCTCTATTGGCCTGCGCCACATCCAGCAGCTGGGTCAGCAGATCCAGACGCCGGACCTGCCTGCCTGGTCTGATAATGTCGCTGAATGGGTTGAAGAGATGAAATCCGAGTGGCAAAACGACGTGGCGGTTCTGAAGGCGTGGGTGGCGAAGGCCGGGAAAAAATGACCCCGGACAGACCGGGGTGCGCGAATACTGCGCCAACACCAGGGAACTGGTGGTTGAGCCAGTGTGATTTGAGTGATGTTGTTACGTGGCGCAACCTGAGAAGTGGATTGCTCGCTCATTAAGATAGCAAAGCTTAACTAATTTGTTACATGAATCAGTAAAATATGTGAAGCATAGCGAGTAAATCGACATTTTTGACTGGTTTCAGCGAGTTGCATGGAGGAGCGAAGGCGATGAAAAAAATTGGTGTGGTACTGAGCGGCTGCGGCGTGTACGACGGCAGTGAAATTCATGAGGCAGTGATTACCCTGCTGGCGATCGCGCGCAACGGCGCGCAGGCGGTCTGCTTTGCGCCCGATAAACCGCAGCGCGACGTCATCAACCATCTGACGGGCGAACCGTTGACCGAGCAACGCAACGTGCTGGTTGAAGCGGCGCGCATCGCCCGCGGCGACATCCTGCCGCTGGCGCAGGCGCGTGAGGAGACGCTGGACGCGCTGATCGTCCCCGGCGGCTTCGGCGCGGCGAAAAACTTAAGCAGCTTCGCCGCCGAGGGCAGCGAATGCGAGGTGGACCGCGACCTGCGGGCCCTGACGCTGGCGATGCATCAGGCCGGCAAGCCGCTGGGCTTTATGTGCATCGCTCCGGCGCTGCTGCCGAAGATCTTTGCGTTTCCGCTGCGGATGACTATCGGGACCGATCTCGACACCGCCGATGTGGTGGAGGAGATGGGGGCGGAGCATGTGCCTTGCCCGGTCGACGACATCGTGGTGGATGAAGAGAACAAAGTGGTTACCACTCCGGCGTATATGCTGGCGGAGAATATTGCGCAAGCCGCTACCGGGATCGAAAAACTGGTCGCCCGCGTGCTGGCGCTGAGCGCATGAAGCTCCGCATTGCGCCCTTCGCGCTGCTTAAACGACTGGCGCTGCGTCTGCTGCTGATCGCCGCCGTCTTCTGGGGCGGGGGGATCGCGCTGTTTAGCGTGCTGCCGGTGCCCTTTTCGGCGGTCATGCTTGAGCGGCAGGTTAGCGCCTGGCTGTCCGGAGATGTCCACTATCTGGCGCACTCCGACTGGGTCGCCATGGATAACATCTCCCCGTGGATGGGGCTGGCGGTGATTGCCGCCGAAGATCAGAAGTTCCCGGAACATTGGGGGTTTGACGTCCCGGCGATAGAAAAGGCGCTGGCGCACAATGAGCGTCACGATACCCGCATTCGCGGCGCATCAACGCTGTCGCAGCAGACGGCGAAAAACCTGTTTCTGTGGGATGGACGTAGCTGGCTGCGCAAGGGGCTGGAGGCCGGGTTGACCGTCGGCATGGAAACCGTGTGGAGTAAAAAGCGGATCCTGACCGTCTACCTGAATATTGCCGAGTTTGGCGATGGGATTTTTGGCGTGGAAGCGGCCGCCCAGCGCTATTTTCATAAGCCCGCCAGCCAGTTGACGCCGGGGGAAGCGGCTCTGCTGGCCGCGGTGCTGCCAAACCCGATCCGCTATCGCGCCGACGCGCCTTCGGGCTATGTGCGCAACCGCCAGGCCTGGATCTTACGTCAGATGCGACAGCTGGGTGGGGAAGGGTTCATGCGTGAGCATAAGCTCTATTAGCGGGTTAATCCGGCGCCGGGGCTGGTACAGTCGCCAGTCGTCCGTCGCCGGGAAGCATCACGTTTAATCTTCGTCAAACCCGGCATTAAACAGGGCAATCACCGCGGCGAGGGCTTCCACTTCCTGCGGACCGCTGGCCTCCACCTCTATCTGCCGTCCTTTCGCCGAGTCCAGCATCAGCAGGGCAATGACGCTGTTGGCTTCCGCCTCCGTGCCTTCATCATTGCGCAGCAACACCTCGGCATCGAAATTCTGCATTAGTTCGAACAGCTTCATCGCCGGGCGGGCGTGCATGCCCAGCTTATTGGTGATTTCAACGGTCTGCTTTACGGTCATGATTTACGTTTTTCCAGCGTCCGATGACGAGACTGTACGTTTTTGCCGCGCGAGCGGAAGTAGTCAGCCAGTTGTTCAGCAATATAAACCGAACGATGTTTACCGCCGGTACAGCCAATGGCCACCGTCAGATAGCTGCGATTATTGGTCTCCAGCATCGGTAACCATAGCTCAAGATAGCTCCGGGTCTGGTAAATAAAGTTGTGCACTTCGGTGTGCCGATCGAGGAAGGCGGCCACCGGCTTATCCAGACCGGTCATAGGACGCAGCTTCGGATCCCAGTGCGGGTTTGGCAGAAAGCGCACGTCAAAGACGTAATCGGCATCGATCGGGATACCGTGCTTAAAGCCGAAGGATTCGAAGACCATGGTCAGTTCGCGTTCACGTTTACCCAGCAGCCGGGTGCGCAACATTTCCGCCAGCTCGTGAACCGACATCTCCGAGGTATCGACAATCAGGTCGGCCCGCGAGCGCAGGGGCTCCAGCAGATCGCTCTCTTCGTCGATGGCGCTTTCCAGCGACAAATTCTTGCTCGACAGCGGATGCAGGCGACGGGTGTCGCTGTATCGACGGATCAGCGTGTTGCGATCGGCATCGAGAAACAGCAGCTGCGGCGAAAAGCACTCCGGCAGGTTTTTCATGGCCTGCTCGAAGATCTCCGGTGATTCCGGCATGTTCCGCACGTCGATGCTGACGGCCGCCGAAATATTGCGGTCAGCCAGCGACCGTGCCAGATCGGGCAGCAGCACGACCGGCAGGTTATCCACGCAGTAAAAGCCCATATCTTCCAGCGCTCGCAGAGCGACGGATTTACCCGAGCCCGAGCGGCCGCTGACGATCATCAGTACCATGTACCGTTTCTCCTCAGTACGATAAAGGATAAGGTGCGACTGCCGTTATGCGTCATCGCTGCTTCCTGCTTCGGTGATGATCTCATACAACTCTTCATCGCTC
This sequence comes from Klebsiella sp. JN_Kp127, assembly GCF_040062505.1. Classification (NCBI taxonomy): domain Bacteria; kingdom Pseudomonadati; phylum Pseudomonadota; class Gammaproteobacteria; order Enterobacterales; family Enterobacteriaceae; genus Klebsiella; species Klebsiella sp. JN_Kp127. Next base: position 59,154 of record NZ_JBEAHS010000037.1, on the reverse strand, counting down.
TGCGCCGCGCGCAGGCGACGACAAATCGCTTTGTCGGCCAGTCGTTTGGCCACCAGGGAGAGCGTATGCAGGTGGGTTTTTGTCTGATCGGCCGGTACCAGCAGCGCGAACAGCAGGTCGACAGGCTGATTGTCGATCGCGTCGAAGGCGATGGGGGTTTCCAGCTGGACAAAAACGCCGACAGCACGCAGCGTATCCTCTTCCAGTTTTCCGTGGGGAATGGCGATACCATTGCCAATCCCGGTACTGCCCATTTTTTCGCGGGTAAGGATCGCTTCGAACACCACCTGCGGCGGCAAACTTAACTGTTTGGCGGCCAGTTCGCTAATGATTTCCAGAGCACGCTTCTTGCTCTGGCAGTGAACCTGGCTACGGGTACATTCCTGGTTCAGGACGTTGCTCAGTTGTAGAGCCGAATCGTTGTTCATCATAATTTCACCTGAGCGCCCCCGCGCCCGTCGCCGATGTTAACTGACGGCGGACGCAGGGGGGCCCGGACAATTAGTGTTGTTTTAGTTTATCTTTATGCTTCGTTAACTGCCTTGCCAGCTTGTCGATAAGACCATCGACAGCCGCATACATATCCTGCCCTTCCGCACTGGCATGGATTTCGCCACCGTTGACATGCAGATTCGCGTCCGCAATTTGCGTCACTTTCTCTACTTTTAACACAATATAGACCTGATTGATCCGGTCGAAAAATTGTTCCAGCTTGCTGAACTTCGCCGTGACGAAGTCGCGCATCGCGGGAGTGATCTCGACGTTGTGTCCTGTAATGTTGAGCTGCATAGTGTCTTCCTTATCGGTTGTGTCAGACCAGTTGTTTACGCTGGTTTGACGGCGGGATGGATAAAGACTCTCTGTACTTCGCGACAGTGCGGCGCGCGACCATGATACCCTGCTCGGACAACATGGAGGTGAGCTTACTGTCGCTCAACGGCTTCGCGGGGTTTTCCGCGGCGATGAGTTTCTTCACCAGCGCGCGAATCGCCGTCGACGAGGCTTCGCCACCGCCTTCGGTATTAACATGGCTGGAGAAGAAATACTTCAGTTCAAAAATACCGCGCGGACTGTGCAGATATTTTTGCGTGGTGACACGGGAAATTGTCGATTCATGCATCTCGACGGCCTGGGCGATATCGGCCAGCACCATCGGCTTCATATACTCTTCACCCTGTTCGAAAAAAGCCTGCTGCTGTTCTACGATGCAGCGGCTGACGCGAAGCAGGGTATCGTTGCGGCTTTCAAGACTTTTGATCAGCCAGCGGGCTTCCTGAAGATTGCTGCGAATGAACTGGCCGTCGGCGTCATTGCGGGCGCTGTTGCCCATTGCCGCATACTGCTGATTAATTTTCAGCCGTGGAATGCTGTCGGCGTTGAGCTCCACGGTCCAGCGGCCGCTGACCTTGCGCACCAGCACGTCGGGAATGACATATTCCGGTTCGCTGGTTTGAATGGACTGGCCAGGACGGGGATCCAGGGACTGGATCAGATTTACCGCCTCTTTCAGCACCTCTTCTTTCAGGCGGGTCACCCGCATCAGGGTGCGGAAATCATGGTTGGCCAGAAGATCGAGATGATCGCTGATAATCAGCCGGGCCTCTTCCAGCCATGGCGTCTCTTTGGCGAACTGCGAGAGCTGGATCAGCAGGCAGTCGCGCAGATCTTTCGCCGCGACGCCAACCGGATCGAAACGCTGGATGCGCTTCAGGACGGCTTCCACTTCTTCGAGGCCGATCTCCTCATCGCCGATGCTGTCGACGATATCTTCAATCTGAACGGTGAGGTAGCCCGTATCGTCGACGGCGTCGACAATGGAGGTGGCGATGGCGCGGTCGGTATCGGTGAAGGGCGTCAGCTCGACCTGCCACATCAGGTAATCCTGCAGCGTCTGGGTGGTCTCGCCTTGATAAACGGGGAGTTCGTCGTCCTGATAGTCCACGCCGTTGCCTGACGGCGTACCGGCGGTATAGATTTCATCCCAGCTGGCATCGAGAGGAAGCTCGTCGGGCATCTCTTTTTGCTCAAGCGCGTCGACGGTATCGAGAGACTCGCGGTCCTCCACCTCTTTCGCCTCTACCTCGTCGTGAAGATCGGTTTGCTCAAGCAACGGGTTACTTTCCAGCGCTTGCTGGAGCTCTTGCTGGAGTTCTAACGTGGACAACTGCAGCAAACGAATCGCCTGCTGCAGCTGCGGCGTCATGGCAAGCTGTTGGCTAAGCCTTAATTGCAAACCTTGCTTCATGTTCAGGGTAAATATCTCCGGCTAAAACGTCTGTAACCTCTACCCTATCAGAGTCTGAAGTCTTCCCCAAGATACACGCGCTTAACCTGCTCATCTTCGAGGATCTGCTGCGGTGTACCATGAGCGATAAGGTGTCCCTGACTGACAATATACGCGCGTTCGCAGACGGCGAGCGTCTCTCTGACGTTATGATCGGTAATCAGTACGCCGAGGCCGCTGTCGCGCAAATGCTCAATGATGCGTTTGATATCGATAACCGAGATCGGATCCACGCCGGCAAAGGGTTCATCCAGAAGAATAAATTTCGGGTTTGCCGCCAGCGCGCGAGCGATTTCGACGCGGCGGCGTTCGCCACCGGAGAGCGCCTGACCGAGGCTGTCGCGCAGGTGCTCAATATGAAACTCTTCCATCAGCTCTTTGGCGCGATCTTCCCGCTGTTCGCTGCTCAAATCGTCACGGATCTGCAGAACCGCCATCAGGTTGTCATAGACGCTCAGGCGACGGAAAATCGAGGCTTCCTGCGGCAGATAGCCGATCCCCCGGCGCGCGCGCGCGTGCAGCGGCAGCAGGCTGATGTCTTCGTCATCAATGATGATATTGCCCGCGTCGCGCGGCACAATCCCGACCACCATGTAGAAGGTGGTGGTTTTACCGGCGCCGTTGGGGCCGAGCAAGCCGACAATCTCCCCCGAGTTAACGGTGAGACTGACATCTTCCACCACGCGGCGGCCTTTATACGCTTTAGCGAGATTCTTCGCAGTTAAGGTTGCCATAACGGATTAGTTACTCTTCTTTTGCTGGTTGCCGCTTTTGTCCTGCAGCTCGGACGGCACCAGAACGGTGGTGACGCGTCGACCTTTGTCGCTGAAGGCCTGCATTTTTTGCTCTTTCACCAGATAGGTGATCTTGTCGCCCTTGATGTTGCTGTCGAGCTGTTCAAGGTACGCGTTGCCGGTCAGCACGACGTAATCGTTCTGCAGCTCATAGCGCATTTTCGACGCCCGGCCTTTTACCGGTTTGCCGTTATCCTGCATCTGGTAGAAGGTGGCCGGGTTACCGAAACCTTCGATCACCTCTTTGCCTTTTTCATTGCCCGGACGGGTGACTACCACTTTATCAGCGTTAATCTTGATCGTCCCCTGAGTCACGACCACGTTACCGGTGAAGGTGACGACGTTGCCCTGCATATCCAGCGACTGCTGATCGGATTCGATATGGATCGGCTGATCGGTATCGCCCGTCTTGGCGAGGGCCGGCAGGCTGGCGGCCAGTAACGCGCCGGCGAGCGCAATCTTAAGGCTGAGTTTGTTTGTTCTGAATTTCATAAGAGGTTCTCACCTTTTCAATCAGCTCGGCATTTTTGCTGCGAAGGTTTCCACGCATTTTCAGGCCGCTGGAATTAAATGTGGTGCCGTATAACGTCACCATGTCATCGGAGGTAACGTCCTGCGTTACCAGATTTATCTGGGCGTTATCCGTCGTAATTTTGCGCAGTTGAGAGTCTGGCGCGAGCGCATTCACCTCAACGTGCCCGTAAAGATAGAGCATCCGGTCATTTGTCAGCTTCGCTTTATCAGCCCTGACTGACCAGGTCGGCACCTTATTGGTATCAAAGGTGGTCATCACCGGTTTGGTAAACCAGGAGACCTCCTGATCGGAAAAATACTCCACGTGCTCGGCGATCAGCCGATAGCTCAGGGCGCCTTCCGGACTGTACACCACGGTGTCAGTGTGTTCGCTTTTATACGTCGGGTCGTTGGGATTGACCTCCGGCTGGGCCGTGTCGTCCGTATTCGCCAGATTCAGGCCGATGAGGATCAGCGCAAGCAGCGACAGTAAAATGATAACCCAACGTCTGGTTTTACTCATATTGATTGCCCTTTGGCCTCATCCAGCTTGCCCTGCGCCAATAGTAACAAATCGCAGACTTCGCGTACCGCGCCGCGTCCGCCATTAATCCGGGTGATGTAATCGGCGCGCGGCAGCAGCAGCGGATGCGCATCCGCGACGGCGACGCTGAGGCCCACTTCGGCCATCACCGGCCAGTCAATCAGATCGTCGCCGATGTAGGCGACTTCCTCTGGCCGCACGCCCAGTTTGTCAGTGAGATCGCGGAACGCCAGCAGCTTGTCCGACTGCCCCTGATACAAATGCGTAATGCCCAGCGTCTGACAGCGATCTTCTACCAGTTTAGCTTTTCGTCCGGTAATAATCGCCACTTCAATGCCAGAGGTCAGCGCGCAGCGGATACCATAGCCATCGCGGACGTTGAACGCTTTCAGCTCCTCGCCGTGATTACCCATATAGATAAGCCCGTCGGATAATACACCGTCGACATCGAGGATCAGTAGACGGATCTTAGCCGCGCGATCGAGAAACATCTGGCTTACCGGCCCATAGCAGGTCGCTAACTGAGCATCAGCATTATTCATTATTTTTTCCTTACTTACACTACGCCCGCGCGCAGGAGATCGTGCATATGTACCACACCCAGCAGATGGTCGCCATCGGCAACCAACACGCAGGTGATATGACGGGATTGCATCAGGTTTAGCGCATCCACCGCGAGGGTGCCGGGACGGATGCGGATCCCTCCCCGGGTCATGACGTCGGCAATGCTGGCATCGCGCATATCGACGCCGGTGTCGAAGACCCGGCGCAGGTCACCATCGGTAAAGATACCGATGATGTTCATGTCGTCATCGCAGATAGCGGTCATACCTAAATTTTTACGAGTGATTTCCAGCAGCGCATCGCGCAGGGTGGCCTGCAGGCCGACGTGCGGGATCTCATCACCGGTATGCATAATATCATTGACGCGCAGCAACAGCTTACGACCGAGTGCGCCGCCCGGATGCGAGAGAGCGAAATCCTCAGCGGTAAAGCCGCGAGCCTCCAGCAGGGCGACGGCGAGGGCATCGCCCATCACCAGCGCGGCGGTGGTGCTGGAGGTGGGGGCCAGCCCTAATGGACAAGCCTCTTTCGGCACTTTCACGCACAGATGAATATCCGCCGCGCGCGCCATGCTGCTTTCAGGCCGGCTGGTGATGCAGATAAGCTTCACCTGCTGGCGTTTCAGGACCGGGATCAGCGCGAGGATTTCGTTCGATTCGCCGGAGTTCGACAGCGCAATCACCACGTCCTGCGGCGTAACCATGCCCAAATCGCCATGCGCGGCTTCGCCAGGGTGGACAAAAAATGCCGACGTGCCGGTACTGGCGAAGGTTGCCGCCATCTTGCGGCCAATATGGCCGGATTTGCCCATCCCCATCACCACGACTTTCCCGCCGCAGCGGAAAATCGTTTCGCAGGCGCGGGTGAAATCTTCATTTATATATTGATCGAGCTGGGCCAGACCTTCACGTTCAATTTCCAGCACCTGACGGCCGGCCTGTTGAAAGTCAAAATCCGTGGGCAAATCTATTTGCGACATGATGTTATCCCGAGTCATTCAACGAAGAGCGGCGCTGTCCAGAACAGCATCGCCAACCAAACCACAAAACCACTGACCAGCAGCGCGCCAACCAGTCGTCCCGGCTGCTGCCTACGGCGCCAGCACAGCACCGCGAAGATCAGGCTGACCAGCAACATCACGCCATAGTCGCGGGTAAAGGCTTCCGCCGCAAAGGCTCCCGGCGCGATCAGCGCCGGCAAACCCAGCACCAGCGCAATATTGAGGATATTCGCGCCGATGATATTGCCGATGGCAATGTCATCTTCCCCTTTGCGCGCCCCGGCGATGGCGGTGGCCAGCTCCGGCAGGCTGGTGCCTATCGCCACTACCGTCAGGCCGACGGTCAGTTCGCTGATGGCAAAATAGTTTGCCAGCACCGTGCTGTTATCCACCACCATGCGGGTGGCCATCGGCATGACGATCATCGCCACCCCTAACCACAGCAGAGCGACCGGCAGCGACCCTTCACGCGGCAGTTCCGCCAGCTGTTCGCGGGTCAGGCTATCGCTTCCCTGGCGTTCCGCCAGACGGGCGATCTTGATGGTGAACAGCAGCCATAGCAGCGCCAGCGCCAGTAAAAACAGGCCGTCGAGACGGGACAGTTGACCATCATAGAGCACCAGCCCCGCCAGCACGCTGACCAGCAACATTAGTGGTAATTCGCGGCGCAGAATATCAGAATGCACGGTAAATGGCCTGAGTAAGGCAGCCAGACCGAGGATCAGGAGAATATTGGTGATATTGGAGCCGAGCGCGGTGCCCACCGCCAGATCGGTCTGCCCATGCAGCGAGGCCGCGGTGGAAACCATGATCTCTGGCAGGCTGGTGCCAATACTCACCACCGTCATACCGATGATCAGCGGCGGGATCCCCAACATGCGACAAAGGATGGAGGCGGCATAGACCAGACGATCGGCGCTGTAGACAACCAGCAATAAACCAATAATTAACAGAGCCGTCGCTAAGAGCATCTAAAGTCCTTTCTTCAGGTATAATCGTCGCCTCGCTGGGTTATCCCTACGCAGCGTAACGAATTCTTAATTTTGACTTTATGCGTGCCAAAAGTAAAACAAATGCCAGCTTTCGCTAACCTGTGCAGGTAAGATTCTGTAAAAATGTTGTGATTGTGGCGTAAGAAAGGGCGATGCTTGCCCATCAGGTGCTTAGTAAGGATGATTTTATGAGCCAAACTCAGGCGAATTTAGTTGAAGTGCGCGGTATCCGCTTTTCTCGCGGCGATCGCGTGATCTTCGACGACATCTCGCTGTCGGTGCCGCGCGGTAAAATTACTGCGATTATGGGACCTTCGGGGATCGGCAAGACTACCCTGTTACGCCTGATCGGCGGACAGATCCCGCCGGACAGGGGAGAGATCCTGTTCGATGGCGAGAACGTGCCGCAGATGACCCGTTCACGTCTGTACACGGTGCGTAAGCGGATGAGCATGCTGTTCCAGTCCGGGGCGCTGTTTACCGACCTGAATGTTTTTGACAACGTCGCCTACCCGCTGCGCGAACATACGCATCTGCCGCCTGCGCTGCTGCATACGACGGTGATGATGAAGCTGGAGGCGGTGGGGCTGCGCGGTGCGGCGAAGTTAATGCCCTCCGAGCTTTCCGGCGGCATGGCGCGCCGCGCCGCCCTGGCGAGGGCCATCGCCCTGGAGCCGGATCTCATTATGTTCGACGAACCGTTCGTCGGGCAGGATCCCATCACCATGGGCGTGCTGGTGAAGCTGATTTCTGAACTCAACAGCACGCTGGGCGTCACCTGCATCGTGGTTTCGCACGATGTGCCAGAGGTGCTGAGCATCGCGGACTATGCGTATATCGTGGCGGATAAAAAGATTGTCGCCCACGGCAGCGCCCAGTCGCTACGGGAGAATGCCGACCCTCGGGTTCGTCAGTTCATTGATGGTATTGCCGACGGTCCGGTGCCGTTCCGTTATCCGGCTGGCGACTATCACCATGATTTATTAGGCATAGGGAGTTGAGCGACTGATGCTGTTTAATGCGCTGGCCGCGCTAGGCCATCGCGGTATTAAAACCACCGCGACCTTTGGACGCGCCGGATTAATGCTGTTTAACGCCGTTGTCGGCAAACCAGAGTTTCGCAAGCACGCGCCGCTGCTGGTTCGTCAACTCTACAACGTCGGCGTTCTGTCGATGCTGATTATCATTGTATCGGGCCTGTTTATCGGTATGGTGCTCGGGCTGCAGGGTTATCTGGTCTTAACCACCTACAGCGCAGAGACCAGTCTTGGCATGCTGGTGGCGCTGTCGCTGCTGCGCGAGCTGGGGCCGGTGGTCGCCGCGCTGCTGTTTGCCGGTCGCGCCGGGTCGGCGCTGACCGCCGAGATTGGCCTGATGCGGGCCACGGAACAGCTCTCCAGTATGGAGATGATGGCGGTGGATCCGCTGCGCCGCGTCATTTCTCCCCGTTTCTGGGCCGGCGTCATTTCGCTGCCGCTGCTGACGATTATCTTCGTCGCGGTGGGGATCTGGGGTGGCGCGCTGGTGGGCGTGAGCTGGAAGGGCATTGACGGTGGTTTTTTCTGGACCGCGATGCAAAATGCCGTCGACTGGCGAATGGATCTGGTGAACTGCCTGATTAAGAGCCTGGTATTCGCCATTACGGTAACCTGGATTGCGTTATTCAATGGTTATGACGCTATCCCCACTTCCGCCGGGATTAGCCGGGCGACTACGCGCACCGTGGTGCATGCGTCGCTGGCGGTTCTGGGGCTGGATTTTGTGCTGACTGCGCTGATGTTTGGGAATTGAGTTCATGCAAACGAAAAAAAATGAAATCTGGGTAGGGGTGTTCTTACTGGTGGCGCTGCTGGCGGCGCTGTTTGTCTGCCTGAAGGCGGCAAACGTCACCTCGTTACGTACCGAGCCGACTTACCGTCTTTACGCGACCTTCGATAATATCGGCGGCCTGAAAGCGCGCTCGCCGGTGCGCATCGGCGGTGTGGTTGTTGGCCGCGTGGCGGACATCACTCTCGACCCGAAAACCTATCTGCCGCGCGTGGAGCTCGATATTGATGAGCGCTACAACCATATCCCCGATACCAGTTCGCTGGCGATCCGCACCTCTGGCCTGCTGGGCGAGCAGTATCTGGCGCTGAACGTCGGTTTTGAAGACCCGGACCTCGGGACGACTATCCTTAAAGACGGCGGTACTATCCAGGACACCAAGTCCGCCATGGTGCTGGAAGATCTGATTGGTCAGTTCCTTTATAACAGCAAGGGCGGCGACAATCAGAATTCTGGCAATGATAAGGCCGAGGCAGAAGGTCATACTGACGCGACGCCGGCAGCCGGCACGACGCATTAATTTCAGGAGAAATACGATATGTTTAAACGCTTACTCATGGTCGCCATGCTGGTGATTGCCCCGCTGACCGCGGTCCAGGCGGCAGACCAGTCCAATCCGTATAAGCTGATGAATGAAGCGGCGCAGAAAACCTTCGATCGCCTGAAGAATGAACAGCCGAAGATCAAGGCCAACCCTAACTATCTGCGCGACATCGTCGACCAGGAGCTTCTGCCGTATGTGCAGGTGAAGTATGCCGGCGCGCTGGTGCTGGGCCGCTATTACAAAGAAGCCACCCCGGCGCAGCGTGAAGCCTATTTTGCCGCCTTCCGTGAATACCTGAAGCAGGCCTATGGCCAGGCGCTGGCCATGTACCATGGTCAGACCTACCAGATTGCCCCGGAACAGCCGCTGGGCAGCGCGACCATCATTCCGATCCGCGTCACCATCCTCGACCCGAATGGCCGTCCGCCGGTACGTCTCGACTTCCAGTGGCGTAAAAACACCCAGACCGGCAACTGGCAGGCCTACGATATGATCGCGGAAGGGGTCAGCATGATCACCACCAAACAAAACGAGTGGAGCGATCTGCTGCGTACCAAGGGCGTTGATGGCCTGACCGCGCAGCTGAAAGCGATCTCCGCTCAGCCGATCACCCTGGAACAGAAAAAATAATGAGCGGGCAGCTGAGCTGGACTCGTGATGGCGAGACGCTGGCGCTGCACGGAGAGCTGGATCAGGATCTGCTGGTCCCGCTCTGGGAGGCACGCGCCCAGGCGACGGCGGGGACAGCGATCATCGATCTCAGCCAGACCACGCGCGTGGACACGGCGGGCCTGGCGCTGTTAGTGCATTTTGTCGCGCTGATTCGCCGCCAGGGCCGGGAAGCGCAGCTGATCGGCAAGAGCGAAAATCTGCAAACGCTGGTCGGTCTTTACAACCTGCCTGCCGATATGATCCCATAATCTTTTCAGTGCCTTAGCGCTGAAGCTATTCCGAAAGCCCCGGCAATCTTTTCGCCGGGGCTTTTTGCTTGTTTAAGACCGCGCCACTTTCCTCTAAGATGTTGGGCTGTTTTCACTATCAGATAAATTTGAGCCCATGGAAAATCATGAAATTCAGACCGTGCTGATGAACGCACTCCTCCTCCAGGAAGTCCACGTCTCTGGCGATGGCAGCCACTTTCAGGTTATTGCTGTGGGTGAGATGTTCGATGGCATGAGTCGGGTTAAAAAGCAGCAGAGCGTCTACGCGCCGCTGATGGAATATATTGCTGACAACCGCATCCATGCGCTGTCGATCAAGGCCTTTACTCCGCAGGAGTGGGCGCGAGACCGCAAACTAAATGGCTTCTAAGCTGTGGGGGATCCCCTGCAGCGTATGTGAATTTTTAATAGAGAACAGAATCAATGGATAAATTCCGTGTTCAGGGGCCGACTCGCCTTCAGGGCGAAGTCACCATCTCCGGTGCAAAAAACGCCGCCCTGCCAATCCTCTTTTCCGCGCTGCTTGCCGAAGAGCCGGTAGAGATCCAGAACGTACCTAAGCTGAAAGATATCGATACCACCATGAAGTTGCTGAGTCAGCTGGGCGCGAAGGTAGAGCGCAATGGTTCGGTGTGGATTGACGCCGGCCCGGTCGATGTATTCTGTGCTCCGTACGATCTGGTGAAAACCATGCGCGCCTCCATCTGGGCGCTGGGCCCGCTGGTGGCGCGTTTCGGTCAGGGACAAGTTTCTCTGCCTGGCGGCTGCGCCATCGGCGCGCGTCCGGTCGATCTGCATATTAGCGGGCTGGAACAGCTGGGCGCCGAGATCAAACTGGAAGAAGGTTATGTTAAAGCCTCGGTCAATGGTCGTTTGAAAGGCGCGCATATCGTGATGGATAAAGTGAGCGTCGGCGCCACTGTCACTATCATGAGCGCAGCGACCCTCGCCGAGGGGACGACGATTATCGAAAACGCCGCTCGCGAGCCGGAGATCGTCGATACCGCGAACTTCCTTAACGCGCTGGGCGCAAAAATCAGCGGCCAGGGCACCGATCGCATCACCATCGAAGGCGTGCAGCGTCTGGGCGGCGGCGTTTACCGCGTGCTGCCGGACCGTATTGAAACCGGGACCTTCCTGGTTGCCGCAGCCATTTCCGGCGGCAAGATCCTCTGCCGTCACGCGCAACCAGATACCCTGGACGCCGTACTGGCGAAGCTGCGCGACGCCGGAGCGGACATCGAAACGGGCGAAGACTGGATCAGCCTTGATATGCACGGCAACCGTCCGAAAGCGGTTAACGTGCGTACCGCGCCGCATCCGGGCTTCCCGACCGATATGCAGGCCCAGTTCACGCTGCTCAACCTGGTCGCGGAAGGGACCGGCGTGATCACCGAAACGATCTTTGAAAACCGCTTTATGCACATTCCGGAACTGATCCGTATGGGCGCCCACGCGGAGATCGAGAGCAATACCGCGATCTGTCACGGCGTGGAGCAGCTTTCGGGCGCGCAGGTGATGGCGACCGATTTGCGTGCCTCGGCGAGCCTCGTGCTGGCAGGTTGTATCGCTGAGGGAACCACCATCGTCGATCGCATCTATCATATCGATCGTGGCTATGAGCGTATCGAAGATAAACTGCAGGCGCTGGGTGCCAATATTCAGCGCGTGAAAGGCGAGTAACCGCATCCTGTCAGGGCCCGGGCGTCTATCCCGGGTCCTTGTCGAACAATCACATCACTTGTCCATCTTCTTTTGACGCATCATCTGCGTTCTGTCGATAAACTCATGCGTTACCGGATCATGGTAGCGTGACGGCCAGATGACCCACGGCTGTGTATCCAGCGCCGTGGCGATGATTAATTCGCCTTTCGGCCAGGGGCGGGTCAGGGCGTTCGCCAGCGTTGAAGAACTCAGACCGTGCCGTCGCGACTCTGCCGCCAGCGATGTTCCCCGTTTACGTAATCCCGCAACAATATCTGCGGGATGCCAGTCGATGAACTTATCCATAAATTCTCCTGGTGATAAAGATCCTGATCGGCCCATATGGGCGACGGGGACACTATACCCGCGCACCAGGTAAGGTTCTAACAAGTTCTGTTAAAGCGCCGGAATATTCAGAATGTATCAAGGTATCCGGAAATTTACGGTAGGGAATGGGTTTTTACTGGAACTTTCCCGCGCATTGCGCGGGAAGGGGGAGGGGATTAATGATCGCGCTGAACCGCGATATGCGCCAGCCCGATCAAGGCTTCACGCCAGGGGGTGTCAGGGAGAACCTGCAGCGCGGCAATCGCTTTGTCAGCTTCTTCTTCGGCACGTTTCTGCGTCCATTCCAGCGAACCGCAGGCAGCCATCGTTTCCAGGACGGCATCCAGCAGATGGCGGCCGTTGCCCTGCTCGATTGCCCCGCGAATCATCGCCGATTGATCGGCGGTACCATGGTGCATGGCGTGCAGCAGCGGTAGCGTCGGTTTGCCTTCGTTGAGGTCGTCACCGACGTTTTTACCAAGCCGCTCTCCGTCGGAGCTGTAATCGAGTAAATCGTCGATCAGCTGGAAAGCGGTGCCGAGATAGCGGCCATAATCCTGCAACGCGCGCTCTTCTTCCGCAGTGCAGTCGGCCAGTAATCCCGCACACTGCGAGGCAGCCTCAAACAGACGCGCCGTCTTGCTGTAGATGACACGCATGTAGTTCTCTTCCGTGATATCCGGGTCATTGACGTTCATCAGCTGCAGCACTTCGCCTTCGGCAATGACGTTCACCGCTTCCGACATGACCTCGAGGATCTTCAGCGAGCCCAACTGGGTCATCATCTGAAAGGCGCGGGTATAGATAAAATCGCCGACCAGCACGCTGGCGGCATTGCCAAACGCCGCATTTGCCGTGGCTTTGCCGCGACGCATATCAGACTCATCGACGACGTCGTCATGCAGCAGGGTGGCGGTATGAATAAATTCAATCAGCGCAGCAATGGTGACATGCGCGCTCCCCTGATAGCCCACCGCGCGGGCGGCGAGCACAGCAATCATCGGGCGAATGCGTTTGCCGCCGCCGCTGACGATGTAATAGCCTAACTGATTGATAAGCTGAACATCGGAGTTGAGTTGCTCAAGAATCGTCGCATTGACACCCGCCATATCTTGCGCGGTTAACTCATTGATTTTTTCTAAATTCATCGCAAAAGCCGGGCCAAATGTCCTGTTACCATGAATCCAGGTGGGATCACAGAAGGATTAAGACAGAATTAAAAGAAGTTATGATTGTACTGAAAAATTGCCGTAGATAAACGTTGTCGTGAAAGTTGTGTTTTTTTTCTGCATTGATCGCTAATCGCTCTTGTCAAAGGCTCGCGTTTTGCGTAATATTCGCGCCCTATTGTGAATATTTATAGCGCACTCTGAATCACACGAAGAGGTGCGCGGAAGCGGAGTTTTATATGTACGCGGTTTTCCAAAGTGGTGGTAAACAACACCGAGTAAGCGAAGGTCAGACCGTTCGCCTGGAAAAGCTGGACATCGCAACTGGCGAAGCTGTTGAGTTCGCTGAAGTGCTGATGATCGCAAACGGTGAAGAAATCAAGATCGGCGTTCCTTTCGTTGAGGGCGGCGTAATCAAAGCTGAAGTTGTTGCTCACGGTCGTGGCGAGAAAGTTAAAATCGTTAAGTTTCGTCGTCGTAAACACTATCGTAAGCAGCAGGGCCATCGTCAGTGGTTCACTGATGTGAAAATCACTGGCATCAGCGCCTAAGACCTGAGGAGTAGATTTAAATGGCACATAAAAAGGCTGGCGGCTCGACTCGTAACGGTCGCGATTCAGAAGCTAAACGTCTGGGCGTAAAACGTTTCGGCGGTGAAGCAGTTCTGGCAGGTAGCATCATCGTTCGTCAACGTGGTACCAAATTCCACGCTGGCACCAACGTTGGTTGCGGCCGTGACCACACTCTGTTCGCTTTGACTGACGGTAAAGTCAAGTTCGAAGTTAAAGGCCCGAAAAACCGTAAATTCATCAGCATCGTTGCTGAATAAGTTTTTCGCGTCCCGGTAACGGATGAAAGCCCCGCAACACGTTGCGGGGCTTTTTACATTCGTCTACCGGAAAATTTTTGCAGGGAAACAGGCATGAAGCAGCAGGCTGGGATTGGCATTATTCTGGCGCTTACCACCGCGATGTGTTGGGGAGCGTTGCCGATTGCAATGAAGCAGGTTCTTGAGGTGATGGCACCGCCAACGGTGGTGTTTTATCGCTTCCTGATGGCCAGTATTGGTCTTGGCGCGATCCTCGCGATCAAAGGCAAACTGCCGCCGCTGCGAATTTTTCGCAAGCCGCGCTGGCTGGTCTTATTAGCGATTGCCACCGGCGGCCTGTTCGGTAACTTCATCCTGTTCAGTTCTTCCCTGCAGTATCTCAGCCCCACGGCTTCTCAGGTCATCGGCCAGCTATCGCCGGTAGGCATGATGGTGGCTAGCGTCGTGATTCTGAAAGAGCGTATGCGCGGCACCCAGGTGGTGGGCGCGTTGATGCTGCTCAGCGGGTTGGTGATGTTCTTCAACACCAGCCTGATTGAAATCTTTACCCGCCTGACGGACTACACGTGGGGGGTAATTTTCGGCGTTGCTGCCGCAACGGTGTGGGTAAGCTACGGCGTCGCGCAAAAGGTGTTATTGCGCCGTCTGGCATCGCAGCAGATACTATTTTTGCTGTACACTTTATGTACGATTGCATTACTGCCGCTCGCTGAGCCTGGGGTGATATCCCGGTTAAGCAGCTGGCAACTGGCATGCCTGATTTTTTGCGGGCTGAATACTCTGGTCGGCTACGGGGCGCTGGCGGAAGCCATGGCGCGCTGGCAGGCGGCGCAGGTCAGCGCGTTAATCACCTTGACGCCACTGTTTACGCTACTGTTTTCTGATTTATTATCAATGGCCTGGCCCGATGTTTTCGCCAGACCGATGTTAAACCTGATTGGTTATCTCGGTGCGTTTGTCGTGGTTGCGGGCGCGATGTATTCCGCCATCGGTCATCGTCTTTGGGGACGTTGGCGTAAGCGAGAGGCGGTAGTACCGCTGCCCCGCTCAGGCGAATGATTTACGGAGAGTAAAATGAAGTTTGTAGATGAAGCAACGATCCTGGTCGTAGCAGGTGACGGCGGCAATGGTTGCGTAAGCTTCCGCCGCGAAAAATATATTCCGAAAGGCGGCCCGGACGGCGGCGATGGCGGTGACGGCGGTGATGTCTGGCTGGAAGCGGACGAGAACCTGAATACCCTTATCGACTACCGTTTTGAAAAATCTTTCCGCGCCGAACGCGGGCAGAATGGCCAGAGCCGCGACTGTACCGGTAAGCGTGGTAAAGACGTGACGGTAAAAGTGCCGGTCGGGACCCGGGTTATCGACCAGGGCACCGGCGAGACCATGGGCGATATGACCAAACACGGTCAGCGTCTGATGGTGGCGAAGGGCGGCTGGCACGGTCTGGGCAACACCCGTTTTAAATCATCCGTTAACCGTACGCCGCGTCAGAAGACCATGGGTACGCCGGGTGATAAGCGCGACCTGCAGCTGGAGCTGATGCTGCTGGCGGACGTCGGAATGCTGGGGATGCCGAACGCCGGTAAATCCACCTTTATCCGTGCGGTCTCCGCCGCCAAGCCGAAAGTGGCTGACTATCCGTTTACCACCCTGGTGCCAAGCCTGGGCGTGGTGCGTATGGACAATGAGAAGAGCTTTGTGGTCGCCGATATCCCGGGGCTGATTGAAGGCGCAGCGGAAGGCGCAGGCCTCGGCATCCGCTTCCTCAAGCACCTTGAGCGCTGCCGCGTATTGCTGCACCTGATCGACATCGAGCCTATCGACGGTTCCGATCCGGTTGAGAACGCGCGCATCATCATCGGCGAGCTGGAGAAATACAGCGAGAAGCTGGCCTCCAAACCGCGCTGGTTAGTCTTTAACAAGATTGACCTGATGGACAAAGCGGAAGCCGAAGCTAAAGCGAAGGCGATTGCTGAAGCGCTGGGTTGGGAAGAGAAATTCTACCTGATCTCCGCCGCCAGCCAGCAGGGCGTAAAAGATCTGTGCTGGGACGTGATGACCTTCATCATCGAAAACCCCATCGTGCAGGCGGAAGAAGAGCAGAAGCCGGAGAAAGTCGAGTTTATGTGGGACGACTATCACCGTCAGCAGCTTGAAGAGGCCGAAGCCGAAGTGGAAGATGACGAAGACTGGGATGACGACTGGGACGAAGACGACGAAGAAGGCGTTGAATTCATCTACAAACGTTAATCCTGACTTCTCTGGATCAAAAAGGGCCGCATCTGATGCGGCCCTTTTGTTTTTAGTTGTTCTGGTACAAATCTTTATAAAGCCGGCTTTCAAAGCGTACCAAGGGTATGCGGCGGTTACGCTGATCGGCTGGCTCCACGGCGTAGCCGGAGAGGTATTGCACGAAGGCCACCTTTTGCCCGCTGGCGGTAGTGATGAAGCCCGCAAGGTTATAAACCCCCTGCAGCGACCCGGTTTTCGCCGAGACTTTGCCATCGACGCCCGCCTGATGGAGGCCGGCGCGATACTGCAGCGAGCCGTCATGGCCCGCCAGCGGCAGCATAGAGATGAAGTTGAGCTCGGTGTCGTGCTGGGCGATATACTGCAACACCTGCATCATGGTCGCCGGGGCGATCAGGTTGTGGCGCGACAGGCCAGAGCCGTCGGCGATGATGGTGTTGCCGAGATCAACCCCAGCCTGTTGACGCAGGATCTGACGTACGGCATCGGATCCTGCCCGCCAGGTCCCTGGTACGCCGAACCGGGCATGACCGATGGTACGAAAAACGGTATCCGCAATCATGTTGTCGGATTTCTTCAGCATGATCCGTAGCAGATCGTGCAGCGGCGCCGACTGGGTGGTGGCTAATACCGTGCCGGGCTCATTGGCCAACGTCTGACGCAGCAGCGTGCCGCTATAGGCGATCCCCGCCTGCTTCAGCTCCGCTTTAAGGATCGCCCCGGCGTAGCTGGCGCCATCCTGTATCGCGAAGGCCAGCGGCAGCGGTTCGCTACGCTGCGGCAGGCAGCCGGTGAGGGTATAGCGATTGAGGTCGCCCGGCACCACGTCCAGTTCGCAATACTGGGCTTCCGATGAGCCACGCGCCAGGGTGCGAACCTGACTGAACATGGTGACCGGATAATAGGAGGCGACGCGAATGAAGGCGAGATCGCCCGGCTTCTGCGCGCTATACAGCGAGACCGAGAAGCAGTTGCGGTCGACAATCGCCGCCGCAGGCGGAGCGCTGAAGCATTGCGTCAGGTCGTTCCACGGCCACCCCGGCGCTTTATCATGGCTGGCGAAGACCGAGGTATCGATAAGCACATTGCCGTCGATACGCTGCACGCCAGCTTTTTTCAGTGTCGCCACCATGTTGCGAATATCCTGCCGCTTCAGCGTCGGGTCGCCGCCGAAGCGGGCGATCAGATCGCCTTTCAGCACGCCGCCGTCCAGTGAGCCTTTGGTTTCCAGCGTGGTGGTGAAGCGAAAATCGGGACCCAGCTGCAGCAGGGCCGCCAGCGCGGTGATGACCTTTTGCGTACTGGCCGGAAGCGCCATTTGCTGGCTGTGATAGTCGATTTCCGGCGTCGATGCGCCGACCTTTTGCGCCATAAAGGCAAGGTTCGCACCGGCGGGAAGCTGGGTGATGTACTCGTCAATATTCGCCGCCTGAGCGCTAAGCGCTATACCGGCAGTCAATCCGATGATAAATCTGGGAAATCGCATAATCTCGCGCTAACAACCTGAAGCCAGGCCGTCATACTACGGTGCAACGCCCAGTAAAGTAAACGATGACCCATAATGAACTTCGGGGTAAAATACCTATCAAATGAAAAATTGCTGCTGACCTGGGGAGTGTTTCCCGGGTCGGTTTCTTTTTGCTCGTGTCCTGCCCGTGGACAGGACAGGTGGCGGAGCGGAGCTATCCGTTTCCTGAAGGAATGATAAAGAGGTATAACTAATGCAAGCGATTCCGATGACCTTACGTGGCGCTGAAAAACTGCGCGAAGAACTGGATTATCTGAAGTCTGTGCGTCGTCCTGAAATCATTGCCGCTATTGCTGAGGCCCGTGAACACGGCGATCTGAAAGAGAATGCCGAGTATCACGCCGCGCGTGAACAGCAGGGCTTCTGCGAAGGGCGTATCAAGGATATCGAAGCGAAGCTGTCCAATGCGCAGGTTATCGATATCACCAAAATGCCGAACAATGGCCGGGTGATTTTTGGCTCTACTGTCAGCGTGCTGAACCTCGATACTGACGAGGAACAGACCTACCGTATCGTGGGCGATGACGAAGCTGATTTTAAGCAGAATCTGATCTCCGTGAACTCGCCGATTGCCCGTGGTCTGATCGGTAAAGAGCAGGATGACGTCGTGACTATCCGTACACCGGGTGGGGAAGTGGAATACGAAATTACCAAGGTTGAATACCTGTAAGGCGTATTTCCCGCTACGATGTTTATAGATTGTAAAGAAAGGAAAAAGGCCGCATAGCGGCCTTTTATCAACGTCACGAGCATGGCATTTTGCTCGCCTGGCCACAGAAATCCCTCGTTTTACACAAAGTTGTGTCGGGATTGAGGATATTCTTAGCGTGGCAGCGAGATTTTACGCTCTGGCGTTGGGCGGTACAGAACCAGCGTTTTACCGATGACCTGTACGTTACAGGCGCCGGTTTCGCGCACGATGGCTTCCACGATCAAGGCTTTAGTTTCGCGATCTTCTGAGGCGATCTTCACCTTGATGAGTTCATGGTGCCCTAACGCTTGTTCGATCTCGGCCAGTACCCCTTCGGTCAAACCATTGTTGCCAAGCATAACTACCGGCTTGAGCGGATGTGCCAGACCTTTCAGGTGCTGTTTTTGTTTAGTACTCAGATTCATCGTATTTTTTTGCTTACGTTGGGATTGAAAACGGGTCATTCTACCGCCATCTCCCATATATCGCCAAACTACCGCGTCGATTTTTACGCAGTAAAGTACGATGAACCCGAACGGGAATGTTAAATGACAGGTAAAAAGCGTTCTGCCAGCTCAAGCCGCTGGCTTCAGGAACACTTTAGCGATAAATATGTTCAACAGGCACAGAAAAAGGGGTTACGTTCCCGTGCCTGGTTTAAACTTGATGAAATACAGCAAAGTGACAAAATTTTTAAGCCGGGGATGACGATAGTTGACCTCGGCGCTGCTCCCGGGGGCTGGTCGCAGTATGCGGTCACGCAGATCGGCAACAGCGGCCGCATCATCGCTTGCGATCTTTTACCAATGGATCCAATCGTTGGTGTGGACTTCCTTCAGGGCGACTTTCGTGATGAATTAGTCCTGAAAGCGTTACTTGAGCGAGTAGGCGACAGTAAAGTACAAGTGGTCATGTCCGATATGGCGCCGAATATGTGCGGAACACCGGCGGTGGATATTCCCCGGGCGATGTATCTGGTAGAACTGGCGCTTGAAATGTCTCGTGATGTATTAGCGCCAGGTGGTAGTTTTGTAGTGAAGGTGTTCCAGGGCGAAGGCTTCGATGAGTATCTTCGAGAAATTCGCTCCCTGTTTACGAAGGTCAAAGTTCGTAAGCCGGACTCTTCCCGCGCTCGTTCGCGTGAAGTGTATATTGTAGCGACCGGGCGTAAACCATAACCGGCAGATTTCAAATGAAAGTTTGAAAGAAACTGGATATAGCGTATCCTGACGCTGTTTTTAACACAGTTGTAATAAGAGGTTAATCCCTTGAGTGACATGGCGAAAAACCTAATACTCTGGCTGGTCATTGCCGTTGTGCTGATGTCAGTATTCCAGAGCTTTGGGCCCAGCGAGTCGAATGGCCGCAAGGTGGATTATTCTACCTTCCTGCAAGAGGTCAATCAGGACCAGGTTCGCGAAGCGCGTATCAACGGACGTGAGATCAACGTTACCAAGAAAGATAGTAACCGTTACACGACTTACATTCCGGTTAACGATCCGAAGCTGCTCGATAACCTGTTGACTAAAAACGTCAAAGTTGTTGGTGAACCACCAGAAGAGCCAAGCCTGCTGGCTTCCATCTTCATCTCCTGGTTCCCAATGCTGCTGTTGATCGGCGTCTGGATCTTTTTTATGCGGCAAATGCAGGGCGGCGGCGGAAAGGGCGCGATGTCCTTCGGCAAAAGCAAAGCCCGTATGCTGACGGAAGATCAGATCAAAACCACTTTTGCTGACGTTGCCGGGTGTGACGAAGCGAAAGAGGAAGTCGGCGAACTGGTGGAATACCTGCGTGAGCCGAGCCGCTTCCAGAAACTGGGCGGTAAGATCCCGAAAGGCGTCCTGATGGTCGGTCCTCCGGGTACCGGTAAAACGCTGCTGGCGAAAGCGATCGCTGGCGAAGCAAAAGTGCCGTTCTTTACTATTTCCGGTTCTGACTTCGTAGAAATGTTCGTCGGTGTTGGTGCATCCCGTGTGCGTGACATGTTCGAACAGGCTAAGAAAGCAGCGCCTTGCATCATCTTCATCGATGAAATCGACGCCGTCGGCCGCCAGCGTGGCGCCGGTCTTGGCGGTGGTCACGATGAACGTGAGCAGACCCTGAACCAGATGCTGGTTGAGATGGACGGCTTCGAAGGTAACGAAGGCATTATCGTTATCGCGGCGACTAACCGTCCGGACGTTCTTGACCCCGCGCTGCTGCGTCCGGGCCGTTTTGACCGCCAGGTGGTGGTTGGCCTGCCGGATGTTCGCGGTCGTGAGCAGATCCTGAAAGTGCATATGCGTCGCGTTCCGCTGGCGCCGGATATCGATGCGGCAATCATTGCTCGCGGTACCCCTGGCTTCTCCGGTGCGGACCTGGCCAACCTGGTCAACGAAGCGGCCCTGTTTGCTGCCCGCGGCAACAAACGCGTCGTATCGATGGTTGAGTTCGAAAAAGCGAAAGACAAAATCATGATGGGTGCGGAACGCCGCTCCATGGTGATGACGGAAGCGCAGAAAGAGTCCACCGCTTACCACGAAGCGGGCCACGCGATTATCGGTCGTCTGGTGCCGGAGCACGATCCGGTGCACAAAGTGACGATTATCCCGCGCGGTCGTGCGCTGGGTGTGACCTTCTTCCTGCCGGAAGGCGATGCGATCAGCGCCAGCCGTCAGAAACTGGAAAGTCAGATCTCCACCCTGTACGGCGGTCGTCTGGCGGAAGAGATTATCTACGGTCCGGAACATGTTTCTACCGGCGCGTCTAACGACATTAAAGTGGCGACGAACCTGGCGCGTAACATGGTGACCCAGTGGGGCTTCTCCGACAAACTTGGTCCGCTGCTGTACGCGGAAGAAGAGGGTGAAGTGTTCCTCGGCCGCAGCGTCGCGAAAGCGAAGCATATGTCCGATGAAACCGCGCGTATCATCGACCAGGAAGTGAAATCGCTGATTGAGCGTAACTACGGTCGTGCTCGCCAGCTGCTGAACGACAACATGGACATTCTGCACGCGATGAAAGATGCGCTCATGAAGTATGAGACCATCGATGCGCCGCAGATTGACGACCTGATGGCTCGTCGCGATGTTCGTCCGCCTGCGGGTTGGGAAGAACCCGGTTCTTCTAACAACTCTGACAACAATGGCACGCCTCGTGCGCCGCGTCCGGTCGATGAACCGCGTACGCCGAACCCGGGCAACACCATGTCAGAGCAGCTGGGCGACAAATAAGCTGCCGCTGTTGATGTCTTGTTTTAACCTTAAAACCCCGGGGCGCCCGCTCCGGGGTTTTTCTTTTTTAACCTCTTCAGTCTCAGGGATTTTGTGATGAAACTTGTAGCCCAGGGCTCAACCCTCGATCTCTCTCACCCCCACGTGATGGGTATTCTTAATGTGACGCCTGACTCCTTCTCCGATGGCGGCGCCCATAATTCGCTGATTGAGGCGGTGAAGCATGCCAATCTGATGATCAACGCCGGGGCGACCATCATTGATATCGGCGGTGAATCGACGCGGCCAGGGGCGGCTGAGGTTAGCGTGGAAGAGGAGCTTGCGCGGGTGATCCCGGTGGTGGAGGCTATCGCCCAGCGCTTTGAGGTGTGGATCTCCGTGGATACCTCCAAAGCGGAGGTTATCCGCGAATCCGCCCGGGCAGGGGCGCATATCATTAACGATATTCGTTCGCTGACCGAACCCGGCGCGCTGCAGGCTGCGGCGGACACCGGGCTGCCGGTGTGTCTGATGCATATGCAGGGACAGCCGAAAACCATGCAGGAGGCGCCGAAGTATGAGGATGTCTTCGCCGATGTGGAGCGCTTTTTTAATGAACACATCGTGCGCTGCGAACAGGCAGGGATCGCAAAAGAAAAATTGCTGCTCGACCCGGGATTCGGTTTCGGTAAAAATCTCACCCACAATTATCAACTGCTGGCCAGGCTGGGAGAGTTTCATCACTTTGGTCTGCCGCTGCTGGTCGGTATGTCGCGTAAGTCGATGGTAGGTCAGTTGCTGAACGTCGGGCCGTCGGAACGGCTGAACGGCAGCCTGGCGTGTGCCGTCATTGCAGCAATGCAGGGCGCGCAGATTATCCGCGTCCATGATGTCAAAGAAACGGTAGAAGCGCTGCGCGTGGTGGAAGCCACTCTCGCCGCTAAGGGAAAAAAACGTTATGAGTAACCGCAAGTATTTTGGCACCGATGGTATTCGTGGCCGCGTCGGCGATGCGCCGATCACTCCGGAATTTGTGCTTAAGCTCGGCTGGGCGGCGGGCAAAGTGTTAGCGCGTCACGGCTCGCGTAAAATTATCATCGGCAAAGATACCCGTATTTCGGGCTATATGCTGGAATCGGCGCTGGAAGCCGGGCTGGCGGCAGCGGGGCTCTCTGCGTCGTTCACCGGGCCAATGCCAACGCCGGCGATCGCCTACCTGACGCGCGCCTTTCGCGCCGAGGCGGGGATCGTCATCTCCGCTTCACATAACCCTTTCTACGACAACGGCATCAAGTTCTTCTCCATTGAGGGCACCAAGCTGCCGGATGATGTGGAAGAGGCGATTGAAGCCGAAATGGAGAAAGAACTCACCTGTGTGGACTCGGCTGAGCTGGGTAAAGCCAGCCGCATCGTCGATGCCGCAGGCCGCTACATTGAGTTTTGTAAAGGCACCTTTCCTAACGAACTGAGCCTCTCCACGCTGAAAGTGGTGGTGGACTGTGCGCACGGCGCAACCTACCACATTGCGCCCAATGTTTTCCGCGAACTGGGCGCCCAGGTTATCGCGATGGGCTGCGAGCCTGACGGCCTCAACATCAACGAAGAGGTCGGGGCCACCGACGTGCGGGCGCTGCAGGCGCGCGTGCTGGCGGAAAAAGCCGATCTGGGCATTGCCTACGATGGCGATGGCGATCGGGTGATCATGGTTGACCACGAAGGCAATAAAGTCGATGGTGACCAGATCCTCTACATCATCGCCCGGGAAGGGCTGCGTCAGGGACTGCTGCGCGGCGGCGCCGTCGGTACGCTGATGAGCAATATGGGCCTGGAGCTGGCGCTCAAGCAGCTGGGCATCCCGTTTGCCCGCGCTAAGGTGGGTGACCGCTATGTGCTGGAGATGCTCCAGGAAAAAGGCTGGCGCATCGGTGCGGAAAACTCCGGCCATGTGATCCTGCTGGATAAAACCACTACCGGCGATGGCATCGTCGCCAGTTTGCAGGTGGTTGCGGCGATGGTACGCAACCATATGAGCCTGCATGACCTGTGCAGCGGCATGAAGATGTTCCCTCAGCTGCTGGTGAATGTGCGCTTTACCGAGGGCAGCGGTAACCCTCTGGAGAATGAGCATGTCAAAGCGGTGACCGCAGAAGTGGAAGCGGCGTTAGGTAAGCGTGGCCGCGTCCTGCTGCGTAAATCGGGTACGGAACCGCTGATCCGCGTCATGGTGGAAGGCGAGCATGAAGATCAGGTGCACGAGTTTGCGCATCGCATCGCCGAAGCGGTAAAAAGCGTCTAAGCTTGTCGGCTAAGTGGTTAAAAAGGCGGCGCTTGCCGCCTTTTTTATGATCGAATACCGGCTTTTTGCTGTTTTTTTCTGCAGTTGATACAATGTGTCGAAATTGCCCTTGCGAAGGTCATTCGCTTTGGTTAGTATTCACACCCGCTTCAGTGGGAAACGTTAAAACGTCCCGCTTTATTGGTCGAAGCACTTGGTATGCGGCGAATCCGCAAGGAACAGGTTGATTATGTACGAAGCTCTTTTGGTTGTTTTCCTTATTGTAGCGATTGGCCTCGTAGGTCTGGTTATGCTGCAGCAAGGTAAAGGCGCTGATATGGGAGCCTCCTTCGGTGCAGGCGCTTCCGGCACACTGTTTGGGTCCAGCGGTTCTGGTAACTTCATGACCCGTATGACCGGCATCCTGGCTGCGCTGTTCTTCATCATCAGTCTGGCGCTGGGTAACATCAACAGCAACAAGACCAGTAAAGGAAGTGAGTGGGATAACCTGAGCGCGCCGAAAACAGAGCAAACTCAGCCAACTGCGCCGGCTCAGCCGACCAGCGATATCCCGCACTAAGTATTCTGTACCGAGGTGGTGGAATTGGTAGACACGCTACCTTGAGGTGGTAGTGCCCTAACGGGCTTGTGGGTTCGAGTCCCATCCTCGGTACCAATATTCCAGAAAAAAGACGCTGAAAAGCGTCTTTTTTTGTTTTTATCCCCGCCGGTCATTTATTAATAAACATCTCTTCACTGGCTCCCGCCTTTTACTGTCGTTAAAGTCGCCACGTCTAATCAACAGAGGTGAAGTGACACAATGAACAAGATCGAGTTGCTTATCGTCGCCGGCGCGCTCGGTTTAGCGGGATGCAGTTCAACATCGCCATCCAAAACGGTGGAGACGATTAATGCGCTAACCGTACCGGTATCATACAGTGAGCCTGGCGTTGCAGCGAATAATGCCCAGGCGGTGACGCGCTATTTCCAGGACAATACGGCACTGATTGGCCGCCTTAACCATTCATTGAAAAGCAATTATCTGCAGGATGTTGAGCGCCGCGATGTGTTCGACAGACACAGCGAGGCGTATCAGGTGTATGGCGCTCTGACCCGCCTGGAGCAGATGGCGTCCATGAATGAGGTTTACCGCAAAGAGAATAATGTTGCTGGCCTGCAGGAGATTAACCGCGTACTGAAAAGCGTGCCGCAGGCCAGTTAAGAATGAAGCAGGGACTGCCGGATGGCAATCCCTGTGCATGGATTAAAAGCGGAAGTTAACCCCGGCGTAGGCCCCGTCGGCGAGGGTGTTGTCGCGATGGCCGTCTTTCCCCGCCATATCGATATATCGATAGCCTGCTTCGATATTCAGCGACGGCAGCACGTTAAGGCGTACCCCGGCATTGGCCTCCACATAATCATCGACGCCGCTGGACATCGAGTCCGGCGAGTAATAGCCCTCACCGAAGAGCGTGAAGTACTGGCCGAGAGGAAGCTCTGCTCCGCCACCCGCGGCGATGGCGTAACCTTCATCCCCATCTTTAGGGTTCAGATAGATGCCTTTACCGCCCAGCGTCATCAGGAAAGGCCCGAGGTTGAAGTTATAACCCATACCCAGTCCAATGGTGTCGCCGTCATTGTCACTATGCGCCCACTGGGTATTGAACGTCATTCCAGGTTCCCCGGCGCCAAAGCTGGCAGACAGATTGGTAAACTCGCTACCGGCTTCACCATGCAGATTAACGGATGCGCAGGCGGCGCCGCTGGCCCCCACAGCGATCATCAGGGCTACCATTTTTGGAGCAATAGACTTCATTGTTGAATTCCTTCAGATAAAAAAAAGCCCGATACGGGTGTTCGGGCAAAATTAACGGGTTTTTGGATCTCATCGTTATGGTCGAGCAGGCGGTAGGAGAGGGGATCAACTCCCGCTACCGCTGCTCACGCCTGGCCGATTGCCGTCGGCATATCCTGCACCTGCGCAGGCCCGGCGATGCACGCCTTGTATGGCTGTCTGCTGGTCGTGCCCGGCACAGGATGTCCTCCGGTAACTCAGGTATTTAGCTTAAAATTATTTTTTTGTTACCGTTAGCGTTTATTGGTTTAAATTTAAACAACTTCAGCTGTGAGATGAATAGCCACAAATGACAGAGGTTGGTGCGAGTCAGAATTTTTCAGGAAGTGAGGCAATGCTTTGTAAATAACCCCCCCGGGCAAAGGCAATATAACCGCCTTTCTTTAAGGCTGACAAGACATTAAGAATACTGCTGCGTGAGAGATGAGTCCGGTCCTGAATATATTCAAGAATAGATACGCGCTGTCGTGTCTCTTCAGTTAAGAGCATCATTTCCAGCAGATGGTTACGGATCACCGAATAGGTTCGCTGTTGCAAGACCAAATCGTCACGATACACCATATACGAGGTATGATAGGCCAGCAGGATTGTCACTTCTTCCCACAGATTATGCTGACGAAATAGCGCCGACGCCAGATCGTAGTCGATACGCAGCAGCTCGGATGAGACCTCTGCACGCAGGCTATGACTGCGGCTGGGCTGCAGCATTTCCGCCACGCCGAAAAGGTGGGGTTCATAGACGGTCACCATCAAGAGCCTGTCGGAATTACGAATAATCGACAACTCGCCTTTTTTAAAAATAAAGAGCTGGGTTTTGCCTTTATATTCCCACGTAAGTCTTTTTCTGGCGATCGCGTTAACGGGCGTCGCGTGTGGCTCAAGCACATCGATCAATCGGTCAATGGCCTTCTGCGGCCTGATAGGCGGTTTAATATTCATGATGTTTATCACCAGATACGAATTAATCAATTGAGGATATTATAGTCAACAATTTTGCTGACCAGGCGATAAGGAAATAATGCCTCTTTTCGAATTTTCTGGTGCAGACTGGTAACAAAAAATAAAAAAGCCGGCGGAGAGCCGCCGGCAGAGAGCAAACATCGTCGGGCGATTATTTGCCTTTGTTTTCCAGATTTTCAACCTGCGGTAAACCCGTCGCTGAGGAGGCGCTCAGCAGGCCAGACTGCGCGTAGCCGAACAGCTTCTCGCGGGTATCGGTGATATCCAGATTACGCATGGTCAGCTGGCCGATACGGTCTTCAGCGGTAAACATGGAATCACCTTTTTCCATGGTCAGACGCTCTGCTTTATAGGTTAGGTTGTCTGATACCGTATTGAGGATCGAGTAGTCGTTGCCGCGACGCAGCTCAAGGGTGACTTCGCCGGTGATCTGGCTGGCGACCCAGCGCTGCAGCGAATCACGCAGCATCAGCGCCTGGGAATCGAACCAGCGGCCCTGATACAGCAGACGGCCCAGCTGGCGACCGTGAGCGTGATATTGCTCAATAGTATCTTCGTTATGAATACCGGTCAGCAGACGCTCGTAAGCGATATGCAGCAGCGCCATCCCCGGGGCTTCATAAATGCCGCGGCTTTTCGCTTCGATAATCCGGTTTTCGATCTGGTCGCTCATGCCCAGGCCGTGACGACCGCCGATGCGGTTGGCTTCCAGCATCATCTCGACGTCATCGGCGAAGGTTTTGCCATTAAGCGCTACCGGGTGACCCTGCTCAAAGCGTACGGTGACCTCTTCCGCAGGGATCTTCACGTTTTCGTCCCAGAACTTCACGCCCATAATCGGGTTGACGATCTTGACGCTGGAATTCAGAAACTCCAGATCTTTCGCTTCGTGGGTAGCGCCGAGCATGTTGGAGTCGGTTGAATAGGCTTTCTCGACCGACATCTTGTAGTCAAAGCCGCAGGCGATCATAAATTCGGACATTTCGTGACGGCCACCGAGTTCATTGATGAAATCGCTGTCCAGCCACGGTTTGTAGATCTGCAGTTCAGCGTTGGTCAGCAGGCCGTAGCGATAGAAACGTTCGATATCGTTGCCTTTATAGGTGCTGCCATCGCCCCAGATGTTGACGCCGTCTTCTTTCATTGCCGCTACCAGCATGGTGCCGGTGACCGCGCGGCCCAGCGGCGTGGTGTTGAAGTAGGTCAACCCGCCGGTGGTGTTATGGAAAGCGCCACACTGAATCGCGGCGATCCCTTCTGCGACCAGCTGTTTGCGGCAGTCGATCAGACGGGCGCCTTCGGCGCCGTACTCTTTCGCGCGGCGCGGAATAGCATCGTAATCGTCTTCGTCCGGTTGACCCAGGTTAGCGGTATATGCATAAGGCACAGCGCCTTTTTTGCGCATCCATAACAGCGCGGCGCTGGTATCCAGTCCACCAGAGAAAGCGATACCAATACGTTGACCAACCGGGAGATGCTTGAGAATCGTCGTCATAAAATAAAACCCTGCTCGATAGACTGTGGTGAGTTCGACTCAACAACCTTAACTGCATTTTTATGCATTAATTGTGAGTATTCATTTAACCATCTTTTACTGGTGACAGGAAGGGCTTCATCATCTTTTTGCTAAAAAAGCCTGAAATACCAGCACAAACGGCAATCGGGGGCGATAAAATGCATGTTGACAAAATATACTAATTGTCGTTACAATTCATCCCGATTTTATGTCCCGTCTTCGGTACCAAATCCCAGCAGTATTTGCGTCTTTTGCTCAAAAAGAGTAAAATATGCCACGTTTCAGGCGCGGGGTGGAGCAGCCTGGTAGCTCGTCGGGCTCATAACCCGAAGGTCGTCGGTTCAAATCCGGCCCCCGCAACCACTTTCCCATTAAGTACTTTTTCAAATATACTGTGAGGACTAGGTGTCCTTCGTAGCCGAATTTGAAAGAATTCTTGCGGAAGGTGTTCCAGATCGCCATGGCGATCTCAGGGTTCAGTTATCTAAAGCCCCGATTTATCGGGGTTTTTTGTTATCTGACTTCAGAATAACTGGGCTATACGCCCTTTTTTTATGTCTTGGGGGTGGGTTTGTCCACATTAGAGCAAAAATTGACAGAGATGCTCACTGCGCCGGTTGAAGCGCTTGGCTTTGAGCTGGTCGGCATCGAATTTATTCGCGGTCGCACATCCACACTGCGCATCTATATTGATAGTGAAGATGGCATCAACGTTGATGATTGTGCTGATGTGAGCCACCAGGTAAGCGCCGTCATGGATGTCGAAGACCCGATCACTGTCGCTTACAACCTGGAAGTCTCTTCGCCTGGTCTCGACCGTCCGATGTTCACCGCCGAACACTATCAACGTTTCACTGGCGAAGAAGTTGCGCTGGTGCTGCGCATGGCGGTTCAGAACCGTCGCAAATGGCAGGGCATTATCAAAGCGGTAGACGGTGAAATGATCACGGTAACCGTCGAAGGCAAAGATGAAGTGTTCGCGCTGAGTAACATCCAGAAGGCGAACCTGGTTCCCCACTTTTAACAGTCTGGATTGAGGTGAAAGGCCCCGATGAACAAAGAAATTTTGGCTGTTGTTGAAGCCGTTTCCAACGAAAAAGCGCTGCCGCGTGAGAAAATTTTCGAAGCGCTGGAAAGCGCGCTGGCAACGGCCACCAAGAAAAAATACGAACAAGAGATCGACGTTCGCGTTGAAATCGACCGTAAGAGCGGCGATTTCGACACTTTCCGTCGCTGGCTGGTTGTAGAAGAAGTCACCCAGCCGACGCGCGAGATCACGCTGGAAGCCGCGCGTTTCGAAGATGAAAGCATGAACGTCGGCGACTACGTCGAAGATCAGATTGAATCTGTCACCTTCGACCGCATCACCACCCAGACCGCTAAACAGGTTATCGTGCAGAAAGTTCGCGAAGCCGAGCGCGCGATGGTGGTCGATCAGTTCCGCGAGCACGAAGGTGAGATCATCACCGGCGTGGTGAAAAAAGTGAACCGCGACAACATCACTCTGGATCTGGGCAACAACGCTGAAGCCGTGATCCTGCGTGAAGATATGCTGCCGCGTGAAAACTTCCGTCCGGGCGACCGCATTCGCGGCGTACTGTACGCCGTCCGTCCGGAAGCACGTGGCGCCCAGCTGTTCGTGACCCGTTCCAAACCTGAGATGCTGATCGAACTGTTCCGCATCGAAGTGCCGGAAATCGGTGAAGAAGTGCTGGAGATCAAAGCGGCAGCTCGCGATCCGGGCTCTCGTGCCAAAATCGCGGTGAAAACCAACGACAAGCGTATCGACCCGGTTGGCGCTTGCGTCGGTATGCGCGGCGCGCGCGTGCAGGCGGTATCCACCGAGCTGGGCGGCGAGCGTATCGATATCGTCCTCTGGGATGATAACCCGGCGCAGTTCGTGATTAACGCTATGGCGCCGGCAGACGTCGCGTCCATCGTGGTGGATGAAGATAAACACACCATGGATATCGCGGTAGAAGCGGGCAACCTGGCGCAGGCGATTGGCCGTAATGGTCAGAACGTCCGCCTGGCCTCGCAGCTTAGCGGCTGGGAACTCAACGTGATGACCGTTGACGATCTGCAGGCTAAGCACCAGGCGGAAGCGCATGCCGCTATCGATACCTTCACCAAATATCTCGATATTGATGAAGATTTCGCGACAGTGCTGGTTGAAGAAGGCTTCTCCTCACTGGAAGAGCTGGCCTATGTGCCGATGAAAGAACTGCTGGAAATCGACGGTCTGGATGAAGCCACCGTTGAAGCACTTCGTGAGCGTGCGAAAAACGCACTGACTACGCTGGCGCTGGCTCAGGAAGAAAGCCTGGGAGATAACAAACCTGCCGATGATCTGTTGAATCTCGAAGGTCTGGATCGTGCCCTGGCATTCAAACTGGCTGCCCGTGGTGTTTGTACGCTGGAAGATCTCGCCGAGCAGGGCGTTGATGACCTGGCTGATATCGAAGGGATGACCGACGAGAAAGCTGGCGAGCTCATCATGGCCGCTCGCAACATTTGTTGGTTCGGCGACGAAGCGTAATAAACTGTAGCAGGAAGGAACAGCATGACAGATGTGACTATTAAAGCGCTGGCCTCAGAGATTCAGACCTCTGTGGATCGCCTGATACAGCAATTTGCTGACGCAGGCATCCGCAAAACGGCTGATGATTCTGTGACCTCGCAAGAGAAACAAACTTTGTTGACGCACCTGAACCGTGAGCACGGTTCGGCGCCAGACAAGCTGACGTTACAGCGTAAGACGCGCAGTACGTTGAATATTCCAGGTACCGGTGGAAAGAGTAAATCGGTACAAATCGAAGTCCGCAAGAAACGCACCTTTGTGAAACGCGATCCGCAAGAGGCTGAACGCCTGGCCGCGGAAGAGCAGGCGCAGCGTGAAGCGGAAGAGCAGGCCCGTCGTGAAGCTGAAGAAGCAGCGAAACGCGAGGCGCAATTAAAAGCTGAACGTGAGGCCGCAGAACAAGCTAAACGTGAAGTCGCTGATAAAGCGAAACGTGAAGCTGCGGAAAAAGACAAAGTGAGCAATCAACATACCGACGAAATGACCAAAACCGCCCAGGCTGAAAAGATCCGTCGCGAGAACGAAGCCGCGGAACTGAAGCGCAAATCGGAAGAAGAAGCACGCCGCAAACTTGAAGAAGAAGCGCGCCGTGTAGCGGAAGAAGCACGCCGTATGGCAGAAGAAAACGAAAAAAATTGGTCTGAAACTTCAGACAGCCCGGAAGACACCAGCGACTATCACGTCACCACGTCACAGCATGCTCGTCAGGCTGAAGATGATAACGATCGTGAAGTCGAAGGCGGCCGCAGCCGCAGCCGTAGCAGCAAAGCGGCGCGTCCGGCGAAGAAAGGCAACAAACACGCTGAATCTAAAGCCGATCGTGAAGAAGCCCGTGCGGCCGTTCGCGGCGGCAAAGGCGGTAAGCACCGTAAAGGTTCCGCTCTGCAGCAGGGCTTCCAGAAGCCGGCGCAGGCCGTTAACCGTGACGTCGTGATCGGCGAAACCATCACCGTTGGCGAACTGGCTAACAAGATGGCGGTGAAAGGTTCGCAGGTCATCAAAGCGATGATGAAGCTGGGCGCCATGGCGACCATCAACCAGGTCATCGACCAGGAAACCGCACAGCTGGTTGCCGAAGAGATGGGCCACAAAGTTATCCTGCGTCGTGAAAACGAGCTGGAAGAAGCGGTAATGAGCGACCGTGACACCGGCGCGGCGGCTGAACCGCGCGCACCGGTTGTGACCATCATGGGTCACGTTGACCACGGTAAAACCTCGCTGCTGGACTACATTCGTTCCACTAAGGTTGCCTCCGGCGAAGCGGGTGGTATTACCCAGCACATCGGTGCTTACCATGTAGAAACCGACAACGGCATGATCACCTTCCTGGATACCCCGGGCCACGCCGCGTTTACCTCCATGCGTGCTCGTGGTGCGCAGGCGACGGATATCGTGGTTCTGGTGGTGGCGGCAGACGACGGCGTGATGCCGCAGACTATCGAAGCTATCCAGCACGCCAAAGCGGCGCAGGTGCCGGTGGTGGTTGCGGTGAACAAGATCGATAAGCCTGAAGCCGATCCGGACCGTGTGAAGAACGAACTGTCCCAGTACGGCATCCTGCCGGAAGAGTGGGGCGGCGAGAGCCAGTTCGTCCACGTCTCCGCGAAAGCCGGTACCGGTATCGACGACCTGCTGGACGCGATCCTGCTGCAGGCTGAAGTACTCGAGCTGAAAGCGGTCCGTAACGGGATGGCGAGCGGCGCGGTGATCGAATCCTTCCTTGATAAAGGTCGTGGTCCGGTCGCTACCGTTCTGGTTCGCGAAGGTACGCTGCACAAGGGCGATATCGTTCTGTGCGGCTTCGAATACGGTCGTGTGCGTGCGATGCGTGACGAACTGGGTCGCGAAGTGCTGGAAGCGGGTCCGTCCATTCCGGTGGAAATCCTCGGCCTGTCCGGTGTGCCGGCTGCCGGTGATGAAGTGACCGTGGTTCGTGACGAGAAAAAAGCGCGTGAAGTGGCGCTGTATCGTCAGGGCAAATTCCGTGAAGTTAAGCTGGCGCGTCAGCAGAAATCTAAACTGGAAAACATGTTCGCTAACATGACCGAAGGCGAAGTTCACGAAGTGAACATCGTGCTGAAAGCGGACGTACAGGGTTCTGTCGAAGCGATTTCCGATTCCTTACTGAAACTGTCTACCGACGAAGTGAAAGTGAAGATCATCGGTTCCGGCGTAGGTGGTATCACCGAAACCGACGCCACCCTGGCTGCAGCATCCAACGCGATTCTGGTTGGCTTCAACGTTCGTGCCGATGCCTCTGCGCGTAAAGTTATCGAAGCGGAAAGCCTGGATCTGCGTTACTACTCCGTCATCTATAACCTGATCGACGAAGTGAAAGCGGCGATGAGCGGCATGCTGTCTCCGGAACTGAAACAGCAGATCATCGGTCTGGCTGAAGTGCGTGATGTCTTTAAATCGCCGAAATTCGGCGCCATCGCGGGCTGTATGGTTACCGAAGGGACGATCAAACGTCACAACCCAATCCGCGTGCTGCGTGACAACGTGGTTATCTATGAAGGCGAGCTGGAATCCCTGCGCCGCTTCAAAGATGACGTTAACGAAGTCCGTAACGGCATGGAATGTGGTATCGGTGTGAAGAACTACAACGACGTTCGCGTTGGCGATATGATCGAAGTGTTCGAAATCATCGAAATCCAGCGTAGCATCGATTAATCATCGGATGGCTAAGCCGCCGGGGAAGCGAAGCGCCACCCGGCAATCATTTTAAAAAGGGGCTTTAGGCCCCTTTTTTGTCTTTATTCTGGAGAATTTATTATGGCGAAAGAATTTGGTCGCCCGCAGCGCGTGGCCCAGGAGATGCAAAAAGAGATTGCTATCATCCTGCAGCGTGAAATCAAAGATCCGCGTCTGGGCATGATGACCACCGTTTCCGGGGTGGAAATGTCCCGTGACCTGGCCTATGCCAAGGTGTATGTCACCTTCCTCAACGACAAAGATGAAGCCGCGGTGAAAGCGGGCATCAAAGCGCTGCAGGAAGCCTCTGGCTTTATCCGCTCTCTGCTGGGGAAAGCGATGCGCCTGCGCATCGTGCCGGAGCTGACCTTCTTCTACGACAACTCACTGGTGGAAGGGATGCGTATGTCCAACCTGGTCACCAGCGTGGTGAAACACGACGATGAGCGTCGTGTGAACCCGGACGACAGCAAGGAGGACTGATGAGTCGTCCTCGTCGTCGCGGCCGCGACGTGCACGGCGTATTGCTGCTGGATAAGCCTCAGGGCGCCTCCAGCAACGATGTGCTGCAGAAAGTAAAGCGTATATATAACGCCAACCGCGCCGGACACACCGGCGCGCTGGATCCGCTGGCGACCGGTATGCTGCCGATCTGCCTTGGCGAAGCGACCAAGTTTTCCCAATACCTGCTGGACTCCGATAAGCGCTACCGCGTGATAGCTAAACTTGGCCAGCGCACCGATACCTCCGATGCCGATGGCCAGGTGGTGGAAGAGCGCCCGCTGACCTTTAGCGACGAACAGCTGGCGGCGGCGCTGGACAGCTTCCGCGGCGAGACGCAGCAGGTGCCGTCGATGTATTCGGCGCTGAAATATCAGGGCAAGAAGCTGTACGAATATGCCCGTCAGGGGATTGAGGTCCCGCGTGAAGCTCGGCCGATTACCGTTTATGAGCTGCTGTTTATTCGCCATGAAGGCGATGAACTGGAGCTGGAGATCCACTGCTCGAAAGGCACCTACATCCGGACGATTATCGATGATTTAGGTGAGAAGCTCGGCTGCGGCGCGCACGTGATTTTCCTGCGTCGCCTGGCGGTGAGCAAATACCCGGTTGAGCGGATGGTGACCCTCGAGCAGCTGCAGGCGCTGGTCGATCAGGCGGCGGCGCAGGATATTCCTGCCGCGCAGCTGCTCGATCCGCTGCTGATGCCCATGGACAGCCCGGCGTCGGACTATCCGCTGGTGACGATCCCGGAGACCTCCGCGGTCTACTTTAAAAACGGCAACCCGGTACGTCAGTCAGGCGCGCCGCTTAACGGGCTGGTGCGGGTGATGGAAAGCGAATCCGGCAAGTTTCTCGGCATGGGCGAAATTGACGATGAAGGCCGCGTGGCGCCGCGTCGTCTGGTGGTGGAATACCCGGCGTAAGCGCTTTTCTTGCGATAAAAGCCTGCTACGAGTAGAATATCGCCGCTTAACGTCCGCTAAAGTGTTTTAACATTTTCGGGCGTTGCATCAGGGGTCGCTGAATTAGAGATCGGCACCCTTTCTTTCTTTTAATTTTGGAGTTCTAAAATGTCTCTAAGCGTTGAAGCTAAAGCAAAAATCGTTTCTGAGTTTGGTCGTGGCGAAAACGACAGCGGTTCTACCGAAGTTCAGGTTGCACTGCTGACTGCACAGATCAACCACCTGCAGGGCCACTTTGCAGAGCACAAAAAAGATCACCACAGCCGTCGTGGTCTGCTGCGCATGGTTTCTCAGCGTCGTAAACTGCTCGACTACCTGAAACGTAAAGATGTTGCACGTTACTCTGCGCTGATCGAGCGTCTGGGTCTGCGTCGCTAATTCTGCGAGTTTCAGAAAAAGGGGCCTGACGGCCCCTTTTTTCGACCGGGCGGCAGCAATTCATTCAAAACTCATGTATTGTTGCTAGTAATGATCTTCATGCAGAGGTTCGCGCGGCTAATGAGAGGCTTCATCCGCAGGGGCGGGTAAAGGTTGTCATTAGTCGCGAGGATGCAGAGGATCGGGTCAATAGACGCTATGTCGTGGATATGGCGTGATTTATAGATAAAAAGGATAGAATTTTGCTTAATCCGATCGTTCGTAAATTCCAGTACGGCCAGCATACCGTGACCCTGGAAACCGGCATGATGGCGCGCCAGGCAACGGCCGCTGTGATGGTTAGCATGGATGACACTGCGGTATTCGTGACCGTTGTGGGCCAGAAAAAAGCGAAGCCAGGCCAGGACTTTTTCCCGCTGACGGTTAACTACCAGGAGCGTACCTACGCTGCCGGTAAAATCCCGGGTGGTTTCTTCCGTCGTGAAGGCCGCCCAAGCGAAGGCGAAACCCTGATCGCGCGTCTGATTGACCGCCCGGTTCGCCCGCTGTTCCCGGAAGGCTTCGTTAACGAAGTTCAGGTTATCGCCACCGTGGTTTCCGTTAACCCGCAGGTTAACCCGGATATCGTCGCGATGATCGGCGCTTCCGCAGCGCTGTCCCTGTCTGGTATTCCGTTCAATGGCCCAATCGGCGCCGCGCGCGTGGGTTACATCAACGACCAGTACGTACTGAACCCAACCCAGGAAGAGCTGAAGTCCAGCAAACTGGATCTGGTGGTTGCCGGTACCGAAGCGGCCGTGCTGATGGTGGAATCCGAAGCGGAACTGCTGAGCGAAGACCAGATGCTGGGCGCGGTGGTCTTTGGCCACGAGCAGCAGCAGATTGTTATTCAGAACATCAACGACCTGGTGAAAGAAGCCGGTAAACCGCGTTGGGACTGGCAGCCGGAAGCCGTCAACGAAGCGCTGAACGCGCGCGTGGCTGCGCTGGCTGAATCCCGCCTGAGCGATGCTTACCGTATCACCGACAAACAAGAGCGTTACGCTCAGGTTGATGTGATCAAATCTGAAACCATCGCTACGCTGGTTGCAGAAGATGAAACCCTGGACGCTAACGAACTGGGTGAAATCCTGCACGCTATCGAGAAAAACGTGGTTCGTAGCCGCGTGCTGGCCGGTGAGCCGCGTATCGATGGCCGCGAAAAAGATATGATCCGTGGTCTGGACGTTCGTACCGGCGTTCTGCCGCGTACTCACGGTTCCGCACTGTTCACCCGTGGCGAAACGCAGGCGCTGGTTACCGCGACTCTGGGTACCGCACGCGATGCGCAGAACATCGACGAACTGATGGGCGAGCGTACCGACTCCTTCCTGTTCCACTACAACTTCCCTCCGTACTCCGTAGGCGAAACTGGCATGGTGGGATCTCCGAAGCGTCGTGAAATCGGTCACGGTCGTCTGGCTAAGCGCGGCGTTCTGGCCGTGATGCCGACTATCGACGAATTCCCGTACACCGTTCGCGTGGTGTCTGAAATCACCGAATCCAACGGCTCTTCTTCCATGGCTTCCGTCTGTGGTGCCTCTCTGGCGCTGATGGACGCTGGTGTGCCGGTGAAAGCCGCCGTGGCGGGTATCGCCATGGGCCTGGTGAAAGAAGGCGACAACTTCGTCGTGCTGTCTGACATCCTCGGTGACGAAGACCACCTTGGCGATATGGACTTCAAAGTAGCGGGTTCCCGCGACGGTATCTCTGCGCTGCAGATGGATATCAAAATTGAAGGTATCACCAAAGAAATCATGCAGGTTGCATTGAACCAGGCTAAAGGTGCGCGTCTGCACATCCTGGGCGTGATGGAGCAGGCGATTAACGCGCCGCGCGGCGACATCTCTGAATTCGCACCGCGTATCCACACCATCAAGATCAACCCGGACAAGATCAAAGACGTTATCGGTAAAGGCGGTTCTGTTATCCGTGCCCTGACCGAAGAGACCGGCACCACCATCGAAATCGAAGATGACGGTACCGTGAAGATCGCAGCGACCGACGGCGACAAAGCACAACATGCTATCCGTCGTATCGAAGAGATCACCGCTGAGATCGAAGTTGGCCGTATCTACAATGGTAAAGTGACCCGTATCGTTGACTTTGGCGCGTTCGTTGCCATCGGCGGCGGTAAAGAAGGTCTGGTTCACATCTCGCAGATCGCCGACAAGCGCGTTGAGAAAGTGACTGACTACCTGCAGATGGGTCAGGAAGTACCGGTTAAGGTTCTGGAAGTTGACCGTCAGGGCCGTGTCCGTCTGAGCATCAAAGAAGCAACTGAACAGACTCCGTCTGCCGCAGCGCCGGAAGTTCCGGCTGCCGAGCAGGGCGAGTAAGGTTGCCGTTAGCCCTCCGCTTTTGCGGAGGGCGTTTTACGGGCAGGACGCCTCGTTTGCAGCCGGGGAACAGGACGTTCATCCAATCGTTGTCTTCGGGAGTGGGAAATGAAGCCTTTTTTGCGCTGGTGTTTCGTGGCGACAGCTCTCACGCTGGCAGGATGCAGTAGCACCGCCTGGCGTAAGGACGCCGTCCTCGCAGTACCATTGCAACCGACTTTACAGCAAGAAGTGATTCTGGCACGTATGGAACAAATTCTTGCCAGTCGGGCTTTATCCGATGACGAACGCGCACAGCTTTTATATGAGCGCGGAGTGTTGTATGATAGTCTCGGTCTGAGGGCATTAGCGCGAAATGATTTTTCACAAGCGCTGGCAATCCGACCCGATATGCCTGAAGTATTCAATTACTTAGGCATTTACTTAACGCAGGCAGGCAATTTTGATGCTGCCTATGAAGCGTTTGATTCTGTACTTGAGCTTGATCCAACTTACAACTACGCGCACTTGAACCGCGGTATCGCCCTGTATTACGGCGGCCGGGCTAAGTTAGCGCAAGATGATCTGCTGGCGTTTTATCAAGACGATCCCAATGATCCTTTCCGTAGCCTGTGGCTTTATATCGCCGAGCGTAAACTCGACGAGAAGCAGGCGCTTGAAGCACTCAGAGAGCGCTTAGACAAGTCGGACAAAGAGCAATGGGGATGGAACATTGTCGAGTTCTACCTTGGCGACATTAGCGAAAAAGAGCTGATGACTCGTCTGAAGGCAGACGCAACGGATAACACCTCGCTCGCTGAGCATCTCAGTGAAACCAACTTCTATTTAGGTAAGTACTACCTAAGTCTGGGGGACAAGGACAGCGCTACGGCACTGTTCAAACTGGCGGTCGCCAACAACGTACATAACTACGTTGAGCACCGATACGCATTGTTGGAATTATCGCTCTTGGGCCAGGAGCAAGATGACCTGGCAGAATCGGACCAGCAATAGCTGACGAACACATCAGCCCATAGTTTTTTGCTTGCCATCACCTTCGCGGGTGAGGGCGTTGTTGTTCGTTAATACACCTACTTTGAGCCGGTTCACACTTTTCAATGAAAATTACCGTAAATTTTCACGATGAGTTATGTAGACTGGCCGCCATTAATTTTGAGGCACACGTACTACATGGCTGAATTCGAAACCACTTTTGCAGATCTGGGCCTGAAGGCTCCTATCCTTGAAGCGCTTACCGATCTGGGTTACGAAAAACCATCTCCGATCCAGGCTGAGTGCATTCCGCATCTGCTGGACGGCCGCGACGTTCTGGGTATGGCCCAGACCGGTAGCGGTAAAACCGCAGCGTTCTCTTTACCGCTGCTGAACAACATCGATCCTGAGCTGAGAGCACCACAGATCCTGGTGCTGGCGCCGACCCGCGAGCTGGCGGTACAGGTTGCTGAAGCAATGACGGAATTCTCTAAACATATGCGCGGCGTAAACGTGGTTGCCCTGTACGGCGGCCAGCGTTATGACGTGCAGCTGCGCGCCCTGCGTCAGGGTCCGCAGATCGTTGTCGGTACCCCGGGTCGTCTGCTGGACCACCTGAAGCGCGGCACCCTGGACCTCTCTAAACTGAGCGGCCTGGTACTGGATGAAGCAGATGAAATGCTGCGCATGGGCTTTATCGAAGACGTAGAAACCATTATGGCGCAGATCCCGGAAGGGCATCAGACCGCGCTGTTCTCCGCCACCATGCCGGAAGCGATCCGTCGCATTACCCGCCGCTTTATGAAAGAGCCGCAGGAAGTGCGTATTCAGTCCAGCGTGACGACTCGTCCGGACATCAGCCAGAGCTACTGGACTGCCTACGGCATGCGTAAAAACGAAGCGCTGGTGCGTTTCCTGGAAGCGGAAGATTTTGATGCGGCGATTATCTTCGTGCGTACCAAAAACGCGACCCTGGAAGTGGCTGAAGCGCTGGAGCGTAACGGCTACAACAGCGCGGCGCTGAACGGCGACATGAACCAGGCGCTGCGTGAGCAGACCCTGGAGCGTCTGAAAGACGGTCGTCTGGATATCCTGATTGCGACTGACGTTGCAGCCCGTGGTCTGGACGTTGAGCGTATCAGCCTGGTGGTGAACTACGACATCCCGATGGATTCCGAGTCTTACGTTCACCGTATCGGCCGTACCGGTCGTGCGGGCCGCGCCGGCCGCGCGCTGCTGTTCGTTGAGAACCGCGAGCGTCGTCTGCTGCGCAACATCGAACGTACGATGAAGCTGACCATTCCGGAAGTTGAACTGCCGAACGCAGAGCTGCTGAGCAAACGTCGTCTGGAAAAATTCGCCGCGAAAGTTCAGCAGCAGCTGGAAAGCAGCGATCTGGACCAGTACCGTGCGCTGCTGGCGAAAATCCAGCCGACGGCGGAAGGCGAGGAGCTGGACGTGGAAACGCTGGCTGCTGCGCTGCTGAAAATGGCCCAGGGCGAACGCTCGCTGATCGTGCCGCCGGATGCGCCAATGCGTCCGCGTCGTGAGTTCCGTGACCGTGACGATCGCTTCGAGCGTCGTGGCGACCGCAACGACCGCGCTCCGCGTGGCGATCGCGAAGATCGTCCGAAGCGTGAGCGTCGTGACGTAGGCGATATGGAACTGTATCGCATTGAAGTGGGTCGCGATGACGGTGTTGAAGTACGTCATATCGTTGGCGCGATCGCTAACGAAGGCGATATCAGCAGCCGTTACATCGGTAACATCAAGCTGTTCGCTTCTCACTCCACCATCGAACTGCCGAAAGGGATGCCGGGCGAAGTGCTGCAGCACTTTACTCGTACCCGCATCCTGAACAAGCCGATGAACATGCAGCTGCTGGGCGATGCGCAGCCGCGCACCGAACGTCGTGGCGGCGGTGAACGTCGTGAAGGCGGTCGTAGCTTCGGCGGTGAGCGTCGTGAAGGCGGTCGTGGCTTCGGTGGCGAGCGTCGTGAAGGTGGTCGTGGTGATGGTCGTCGTTTCAGCGGCGAACGTCGTGAAGGCCGTGCGCCGCGTCGTGACGATGCATCCGCGCCGCGCCGCGATGACTCTGCCGGTCGCCGTCGCTTCGGTGGCGATGCGTAATTAACGCAGCCCGCTAGCGTAAACTAAATAATACAGCCCCGATCGTTATGATTGGGGCTTTTTTTATTTCTTTTGTACTCGTGTACTGGTACAGTGCGTCACATCCATCGTGGGAAAGTATTTTTGACTGGAGATTTCGGTAAATGGCGACACTAACCACTACGGCAACCCGTCCGTCCCTGTTTGGCGGCGTGGTGATCATCGGCGGCACGATTATCGGCGCGGGCATGTTCTCGCTGCCGGTGGTGATGTCCGGCGCGTGGTTTTTCTGGTCGCTGGCGGCGCTGGTCTTCACCTGGTTCTGCATGTTGCACTCTGGTCTGATGATCCTCGAGGCCAACCTTAACTACCGGATCGGCTCCAGCTTCGACACCATTACCAAAGATCTGCTCGGCAAGGGCTGGAACCTGGTCAACGGCGTGTCGATCGCCTTTGTGCTGTATATTCTGACCTACGCCTATATTTCAGCCAGCGGCTCGATACTGCATCATACGTTTAGCGAGATGTCGCTGAACGTACCGGCGCGGGCGGCGGGTTTTGGCTTTGCGCTGCTGGTGGCATTTATCGTCTGGATGAGCACCAAAGCGGTGAGCCGCATGACGGCTATCGTGCTTGGCGCCAAGGTGATCACTTTCTTCCTGACCTTCGGCAGTCTGCTGGGGCACGTCGAGCCGACGACGCTGTTTAACGTCGCGGAAAAGAACGCCTCCTATGCGCCATACTTGCTGATGACGCTGCCGTTCTGCCTGGCCTCGTTTGGCTACCACGGCAACGTGCCGAGCCTGATGAAATACTACGGAAAAGATCCACGTACCATCATCCGCTGCTTAACCTACGGTACGTTGCTGGCGCTGGGTCTGTACGTGGTCTGGCTGCTGGTGACGATGGGCAATATCCCGCGCCCGCAGTTTATCGACATCGCGCAGAAGGGCGGCAACATTGATGTGCTGGTGCAGGCCCTGAGCGGGGTGCTGAACAGCCGGAGCCTGGATCTGCTGCTGGTGGTGTTCTCTAACTTTGCCGTCGCCAGCTCGTTCCTTGGCGTCACGCTGGGGCTGTTCGACTACCTGGCGGATCTGTTTGGCTTTGACGACAGCGCGCTGGGGCGCTTTAAAACTGCGCTGCTGACCTTTATTCCGCCGATGATTGGCGGGTTGGTGAAACCCGATGGCTTCCTCTACGCCATCGGCTATGCTGGCCTGGCGGCGACGATCTGGGCGGCGATTGTACCGGCGCTGCTGGCTCGCGCCTCGCGTAAACGCTTCGGCAGCCCACAGTTCCGCGTATGGGGCGGAACACCGATGATTGTGCTGATCCTGCTGTTTGGCCTGGGCAATGCGGTCGTGCACATTCTGTCGAGCGTTAATCTGCTGCCGGTTTACCAGTAAGAGGCTTACCCGGTGGCGCGACGTCCACCGGGCCTGGATTTTGATTAACCCAACAATTCCTCTTTCACCTGCATCGCTAAATCGAAAGAATGCAGGCGCGCCTGGTGGTCGAAGATCTGGCCATTGACCATGATTTCGTCCGCCTCGGTTTCCCGCAAAATCGACTCCAGGCCGTGGCGGACTTTGGTTTTATCACCCACCAGCGACATGCGCAGCGCCTGCTGCACGCCATACTGCTCGGACGCTGACCACAGCTGATGCATATTTTCCACCGGCGGCGGCAGCTGTCCGGTTTCGCCGCGACGTAGCTTCACAAACGCCTGCTGCATGGAAGTGAAGAGAAACTCCGCATCGCGGTTGCTGTCGGCGGCGATGATATTAATGCACACCATGGCATACGGTTTTTCCAGCCGCGCTGAGGGCGTAAAGTTGCTGCGATACAGGTGCAGGGCCTGGAACAGCATATCCGGCGCGAAGTGCGAAGCGAATGCGAACGGCAGGCCGAACTGCGCCGCCAGCTGGGCGCTGTAGAGGCTTGAGCCCAGCAGCCACACCGGAATTCGTTCGCCATAGCCAGGAACCGGGCGCACGTGCGGGTTCGGATCGCGGGCGTCAAACCAGTCCACCAGCTCCGCGACATCGCGCGGGAAGTTATCGACATCGCCGCTCATATGGCGACGCAGGGCGCGCATGGTGGGCTGATCACTGCCCGGCGCGCGGCCAAGGCCGAGATCGATACGCCCGGGATAGAGGGTATTCAGGGTGCCGAACTGCTCAGCGATCACCAGCGGAGAGTGGTTGGGCAGCATCACGCCACCGGAACCCAGATGCAGGGTGGTGGTATTGGCCGCGAGATAGCCAATGAGCACCGAGGTCGCTGCGCTGGCAATGCCGACCATATTGTGGTGCTCCGCCAGCCAGTAGCGGTGATAGCCGCGCGATTCGGCCAGCCGGGCGAGATCCAGAGAGTGGGTAAAGGCTTCTTTAGCAGAAGATCCTTGCGGGATCGGCGCCAGATCGAGCACCGAGAACGGAACAGATTTGTCAGTCATAAAGGCTCACTTTGCTACAGCATCGTCATCAGATTGAAGGTCTTCTTCCAGCCTGGCGCATCCAGGACGCGCCAGCCAGAAAAGCTGCATCTTTAATAATGCATTAAAATCTGAGCACTGCTGTTAACAAAGTGAGCGGTTTATCAGGCCTGCAGCGCCAGCCCAGGCAGCCGTTTCCAGTAGCCGTTGCAATCGCTGTTGCCGGTGAGCGCCAGCGGCGCAGCGCCGTTTTCATTGGCGCGGAAGGCGTCGAGCATGGCGAAGGTCTCGTTGCCCATCGGCGACAGGCGCACCATATCCACCAGGCCGTGCATGGACGTCAGCTCATTGCCCAGGTTGTAGACATAGCCGCTCATGGTCTGGATACCGTTGAGCACGAACACCTGCTGGTTCTCCTGGGACAGCATGCTGCGCCCGGTTGGGTACTTGATGCAGCAGGTCTCGCACTCATCCTTTGGCCGATCTTCCGAGCGGGCGGTAAAGCAGCGGGCGGAATAAGCCAGCGGCAGATGGCCGTAGCTCAGCACTTCGACTTCAAACTGATTGCGAATACCCAGCTCTTCGCACTGGGTCAGTAAATTAGCCAGCCAGTCGCGGGAAAGCTCCACCGGCATGCACCAGCGCACCATACCTTGCTTAAGCAGCAGACGCAGAGTGACGGCGTTGTAGCAGTTCAGCGCATGCCCGGCGACGAACGGCAGCTTGCGTTCGGCGCAGAGGTTCACCACGCCCAAATCGCTGGCCTCAATCAGGAACTCACCGTTATCGACATAGCGCTTCAGCTCGCCCAGTTCAGAGGAGGCCTGCACCAGCGCGAGGGTAGACAGCACCACCTGCTTGCCGCTGCCGGCCAGCGCTTTCGCCATCTCGATCCAGTCGCCGACTTTGGTGGCGCGGCGTTTGCTGCACACCGCTTCGCCGAGATAAAT
Source organism: Klebsiella sp. JN_Kp127 (assembly GCF_040062505.1). Taxonomy (NCBI): domain Bacteria; kingdom Pseudomonadati; phylum Pseudomonadota; class Gammaproteobacteria; order Enterobacterales; family Enterobacteriaceae; genus Klebsiella; species Klebsiella sp. JN_Kp127. Next base: position 14,885 of record NZ_JBEAHS010000037.1, on the reverse strand, counting down.
GGTGTCGGCGCTGCAGTTTGCCGCCTGCTGGTAAAAATCTTCCAGCATCTCTTTTGGCCAGTAGTAAAGCACCGGCCCTAATGAATATTTCATGTTTCTCACTGCCATTTACGGTGATAGGCGCCAAGGGTGGTTTGTGTCCCTTCGGACATGGAGCCAAGGGTTTCCATCCATGCGGATTGCGGCACGAAATTCTGCGGATCGGCTTTGCAGCGATCGATCGCCTGGCGCCAGACTTTCGCCACCTGGGTGACGTAGGCTGGGCTGCGCTGACGGCCTTCGATTTTCACTGAGGCGATATTGGCGGCCATCAGCTCCGGCAACAGTTCCAGAGTGTTGAGGCTGGTGGGCTCCTCCAGCGCGTGATAGCGCTCGCCATCGACCAGGTAGCGGCCTTTACACAACGTTGGGTAGCCCGCGTTTTCCCCATCCTGATAGCGGTCAATCAGCACCTCATTGAGACGCGATTCCAGCCCCTGCGGGGTTTGCTGCCAGCGCACGAAGCGCGCAGGCGAACAGGCGCCGACGGTGTTGGGCGATTCGCCGGTCAGGTAGGAAGAGAGATAGCAGCGGCCTTCCGCCATGATGCACAGGCTGCCGAAGGCAAAGACTTCCAGCGGCACCGGCGTGGCGCGGGCCAGCTGTTTCACCTGGTGAATAGATAACACCCGCGGTAGTACGACGCGCGCCACGTCGAAGTTGCGATGATAGAAGCGAATGGCCTCTTCATTGGTGGCGGAAGCCTGTACCGACACATGGCGTTCTATATGCGGATAGCGCTCCGCGGCATACTCCAGCATGGCGATATCGGCCAGAATGAGCGCATCGGCGCCCAGCTGAGCCGCCATATCCACCGCGCGCTGCCAGCGGGCGTAGCCATCGGGGTGAGCGAAGGTGTTGATGGCGATATGCAGCTTACGACGGTGCTGATGCACAAAGCTGACGGCTTCCTGCAGTTTCTTTTCGGTGAAATTAAGGCCGGCAAAGTGGCGGGCGTTGGTGTCATCTTTCAGCCCGATATAGACGGCATCGGCGCCGTTTTCGATGGCCGCCTTAAGCGCCGGAAGGTTACCGGCTGGGCAGAGCAGCTCCATAATTTTTCCTGAAAAATGCGGCCCGTCAGGGACGCTGAATGGTTAACGAGCAGGGATTTTAGTTAACCTTCTGGTGACAATTTTTGATTTGAGGCAGTTAAAAGTGTATTGGCGGCGCCAATAACTGGCTGCCGTCATCGCGTTTTTGTTGATTTACGCCGCTATGTTGTTTATGTGATATGGCACAATAGCGGCACAATTGCATTCATGGAGTAAAGCTTGTGTTGGATAAACTGCGTTCCCGGCTGGTCCACTTTGGCCCGTCTTTAATGAGCGTGCCGGTTAAGCTGGCGCCTTTTGCCCTCAAGCGCCAGGTGCTGGAGCAGGTGCTTAGCTGGCAGTTTCGCCAGGCGCTGGCGGAGGGTGAGCTGGAGTTTCTCGAGGGGCGCTGGTTAAGTATTCATGTGCGTGACATCGGTCTGCTGTGGTATACCTCGGTAGTTGATGGGCGCCTGGTGGTCAGCCAGCAGGCCGACGCCGACGTCAGCTTCAGCGCCGACGCCAGCGATCTGTTAATGATCGCCGCGCGCAAGCAGGATCCGGATACGCTATTCTTCCAGCGTCGTCTGGTTATTGAAGGCGATACGGAGCTGGGGCTGTATGTAAAAAATTTGATGGACGCCATTGAGCTCGAGCAGATGCCCAAAGCGCTGCGCGTGATGTTGCTTCAACTGGCGGATTTTGTCGAAGCTGGACTGAAGAGCCCGCAGAAACCTGAACAGACATCGGTAGGTGAGGCATGCTGATTCGAGTGGAAATTGGGATTGATGCACCGGGAATCGACGCGCTGCTGCGTCGTACCTTCGGCCGCGATGCCGAAGCGCAGCTGGTGCACGATCTGCGTGAAGATGGACTGATCACGCTGGGGGTAGTGGCGACGGATGATGAAGGCCAGGTGATCGGCTACGTTGCCTTCAGCCCGGTTGCGGTGGAAGGTGAAGAGCTGCAGTGGGTCGGCCTGGCGCCGCTGGCGGTGGATGAACGCTATCGTGGACAGGGCATTGGCCGGCAGCTGGTCTATGAAGGGCTGGATTCGCTGAATGAGTTTGGCTATGCCGCGGTGGTGACGCTGGGCGACCCGGCGTTATACCGTCGCTTTGGTTTTGAACCGGCCGCGCGCTTCGATCTCCGCTGCCGCTGGCCGGACAGCGCGGAGGCGTTCCAGGTGCATCGCCTGGCGGATGACGCCCTCGAAGGCGTCCACGGCCAGGTCGAATACAGCGACCACTTTAATCGTTTTTGAGCCTTGCCAGCAGGGTTTCAACGGTATCCTCTCCGGCAACGAGGCGCTCTTTTTCGCGCTTCGTTAGCTGCTTAATGCGGTATTCCAGCCGCAAAGCAAGTGAGTGTTCACCAACTTCATGACTAAAGGCCAGTCGCAGGTCGCCTTTGCCGCGCAACGCCTTCGCGCCTTTCCCTGCCTGATGCTGGCGAAAGCGGCGCGGCACATCGGTGGTGATGCCGGTATAGAGGCGATTATCCGCGGTTCGAATGAGATACAGAAACCAGCACACGGTCACAAAGTCACTATGGTAAGGTGTATGCACCATAGCATAACGGAGAAGAAAGATGGATACGCTTGCCGCCATTGGCCGCTGGCTGAGTAAACAGCACGTCGTCACCTGGTGCGTCTCCCGTGACGACGAGCTGTGGTGTGCGAATGCCTTTTACGTCTATGACCCGGATACCGTGGCCTTTTATCTGCTCAGCGAGGAGCACACCCGCCACGGCCAGATGACCGGCGAGCGGGCGAAGGTGGCCGGGACGGTCAACGGTCAGCCCAAGACCGTGGCCCTGATCCGCGGCGTGCAGTTCCAGGGCGAGATCCGTCGTCTGCGCGGCGACGAAGAGGCGCGAATGCGCCAGCGCTACGTCAAGCGCTTCCCGGTGGCCCGCATGCTGTCGGCGCCGGTCTGGGAGATTCGTCCGGACGAAATCAAGTTTACCGACAACACGCTGGGGTTCGGGAAAAAGCTACACTGGCGGCGCGATGCCGGCGCCGAGCAGGCGTAGCGCTTCGCGATTGAAGGCCGGCAGATCGTCCGGCGTTCTGCTGGTGACCAGCTGTTCGTTATCGACCACCACCTCCTGGTCGTAAAACTCGCCCCCGGCGTTTTTCACATCCACCACGATCGGTTTTACCGCCGTGAGCTTGCGCCCGCGGATCACATCGGCGCTGATCAGCAGCTGCGGGCCGTGGCAGATGGCGAAGACCGGCTTCCCGCCGTTGACAAAATCGCGCGTAAAGGTGACAAAGCGTTCATCCCCGCGCAGCTGGTCCGGGGAATAGCCCCCTGGCAGCAACAAGGCATCAAATTCACCCGGTGTGACGTCATCAATGGCCCGATCGATGGCGACCTCTGCTTCTCCCTGTTTACCCTTCACCGTCTTGCCAGCCTGCTTTTCGATCGTCACGACCTGATGCCCGGCGAGCTTAAACGCCTCGGCGGGAGAGGTAAATTCAGAATCTTCAAAGTCGTCGGTAATGAGCACGGCTATCTTTTTACTCATGCTTCCTCCGCTGTCTGGATGGTCAATGAGGTAATTCCATGATGATGGTGGATACTTACCTTGTAAGGTATTAAGCCTGGAACATGAGCGCGAAAGTGCAAGGCAGAGAATTCCGTAAAGGAGAATCAATGAGTCAGGTATTATTGACCGGCGCGACCGGGTTAGTTGGCGGTCACTTACTCCGGCTGCTGCAGAATGAACCCCGCATCAGCACCATCGCCGCCCCGACGCGTCGCCCACTGGCGCCGGCGGAAGGCGTGTTTAATCCGTACGATCCGCAGCTGACCGATGCCCTGGCGCAGGTGGTCGACCCGGTCGACATTGTCTTCTGCTGTCTGGGAACGACGCGCCGGGAAGCGGGAAGTAAAGAGGCCTTTGTCCATGCCGACTTTACGCTGGTTGTTGATACGGCGCTGACCGGCAAACGGCTAGGCGCTCAGCATATGCTGGTGGTCAGCGCGATGGGCGCTAACGCCCACTCGCCATTTTTCTACAATCGGGTGAAGGGGGAAATGGAGGCGGCGCTGATCGAGCAGGGATGGCCGCGGCTGACCATTGCCCGGCCGTCGATGCTGTCAGGCGAGCGGGAAAAAAAACGGGCCAATGAGACCTTCCTCGAACCGCTGTTCCGACTCTTACCGGGGAACTGGAAATCCATTGCGGCCCGCGACGTGGCGATTGCCCTGCTGGAGGAGGCGCTGTCGCCCACTCACGAAGGGGTGCAAATTCTGTCATCGTCCGAGCTGCGGGAGCGCGCCGCGCGGCAGGCGGAATAGCGGTTTGCAAACGCAGGCTTCCGGCGTAGTATTCACGGCTTCAATTCATATCCACATTTCTTGCTGGGGAATGCTATGGCTGGTCAGTCTTCATCTCAGGCGGCGTCACCATTTCAATGGTGGAAACCCGCGCTTTTCTTTCTCGTCGTGATTGTCGGCCTGTGGTTCGTCAAATGGCAGCCGTACTACGGGAAAGCCTTCACCGCTGCGGAAACCCACAGTATCGGTAAATCCATTCTCGCCCAGGCCGACGCTAATCCGTTAAAGGCGGCGTGGGACTACGCGATGGTTTACTTCCTTGCCGTCTGGAAAGCGGCGGTGCTCGGCGTGCTGCTCGGGTCGCTGATTCAGGTGCTGATCCCGCGCGACTGGCTGCTGCGCACCCTGGGGCAATCGCGTTTTCAGGGGACGCTGCTGGGGGCGATTTTCTCGCTACCAGGCATGATGTGCACCTGCTGCGCCGCGCCGGTCGCGGCCGGGATGCGCAAACAGCAGGTGTCGATGGGCGGGGCGCTGGCGTTCTGGATGGGCAATCCGCTGCTCAACCCGGCGACATTGGTGTTTATGGGCTTTGTTCTGGGCTGGCAGTTTGCGCTGGTTCGCCTGGTGGCGGGCCTGGCGACGGTGCTGATTGTCGCAACGCTGGTGCAGAAATGGGTAAAAGAGGCGGCGACGCAGCCTGCCGTGGTGCCTGAAGCGCAACCGGAAGCGGCCCAGGGCGGTTTCTTTAGCCGCTGGCTGCGGGCGCTGTGGACGTTGTTCTGGAACACCATCCCGGTTTATATCCTTGCGGTACTGGTGCTGGGGGCGGCGCGCGTCTGGCTGTTCCCGCACGCTGATGGCGTGGTGGATAATACCTTGTTCTGGGTCATCGCGATGGCGATCGCCGGCTGCCTGTTTGTGATCCCTACCGCGGCGGAAATTCCGATTGTCCAGACGATGATGCTGGCGGGGATGGGCGTCGCGCCGGCGCTGGCGCTGCTGATTACGTTGCCGGCGGTGAGCGTGCCGTCGCTGATTATGCTGCGCAAAGCCTTCCCGGCCAAAGCGCTGTGGCTGACCGGCGGGCTGGTGGCGCTGTGCGGCGCGATTGTCGGTGCGCTGGCGCTGGTGTAGTGTGCTGTAAACGTACGGATAGCCGGATTGTGTGCCGGGCGGCGGCTACGCCTAACCCGGCACATAACGAACAGGGGACTGCAGCCCGGCTAAGCGTAGCGCCAGCCTGGAAACTGCAGCTTTATTTGATGTAGGTAAAGGCGGTGGTCACCCGGGACACGCCGCTCACCCGGCTGGCGATATCCGCCGCCGCGCGGCCTTCACGGTCGGTCACCAGCCCCATCAGGAAGACTTCGCTGTTTTCCGTGGTCACCTTCACGTTCGAGGATTTGACCTGATCGGTGCCCAGCAGCTGCGAACGCACCTTGGTGGTAATCCAGGTATCAGAAGAGGCGGTGCCTAAACCAATCGGCTGGCCCTGGCGCACTTCGTTAAACACTTCCGTGGTTCCTTCCACGCCCATGGCGATTTGCTTGGCGCGGGCTGAGAGGTCCGGCGTCGGCGACTGACCGGTCAGCAGGACTTTGCCCTGATAAGCGGTAACGTTGATGCGGGCCTGTTTCTTAATCTGTTCATCTTTCGACAAGGCGCTATTGACGCGCAGTTCCAGGGTGCTGTCATCGACCTGGGTTCCCACCGTACGCGGGTCCGTTGCGGCTTTAGTGCCGACTGCTGCCGTTCCGACTACCGCGGCGGCAACGCAGCCCTGCAGCAGTAGTGCAGAAAGCAGGATGGCGAGGGGCGAGAGAGCCTTCATGTGTTCTCCTTAATCGTCCTGGTGTGGAAAAAGAGTGTTATCTATCAAATCGCACAGACAGTTGACGGTCAGCATATGCATCTCCTGGATACGCGCGCTGCGGTGCGAGGGGATGCGAATTTCGACATCCTGCTGACCTAACAGGCCCGCCAGCTCACCGCCGTCATAGCCGGTCAACGCGACGATGGTCATGTCGCGGGTCACGGCGGCTTCCACTGCCTTGACGATGTCCCGGCTGTTACCGCGCGTGGAGATTGCCAGCAGCACATCGCCGGCGTGTCCCAGGGCGCGCACCTGCTTGGCGTAAATCTCGTCATGCAGGCGATCGTTAGCGATGGCAGTTAAGACCACATTATCGGTGTTTAGTGCAATGGCGGGTAAACCAGGGCGTTCCGTTTCAAAACGATTAATCATGCTGGCAGCAAAATGCTGTGCGTTGGCGGCGGAAGTGCCATTACCACAACAGAGGATTTTGTTGCCGTTGAGCAGGGACTGCACGAGCGTCATCGCCGCCCGGGAGATGGCGTCCGGGAGTGCTTCTGCTGCGGCAATTTGGGTTTGAATGCTTTCGGTAAAGCAGGCTTTGATTCTGTCGAGCACGGGATCCCTTACTTCTGGTATTACGCTATTCGCCAAAGGCGTTTTTTAGCCATTGGATGTCGTTGCCGGTGAAGGCTACCACATCGAAACGGCAATCCACAGTCTCAAAGCTCCCATTCTGTCGGCAGAGCCACAAACGGGCGGCTTTAAGGAGGCGTTGCTGTTTTTGCGGGGTGACGCTGGCCGCCGCGTCACCGTACAGGGCGCTGCGGCGGTAGCGCACCTCGACAAAGACGGTGACGGCGCCGTCGCGCATGATGAGGTCAATTTCGCCGCCACGCTCGCGGGCGTTGGCGGCGATAAAACGCAGGCCCTGGCCTTCCAGCCAGCGGCGAGCACGGTGTTCCCATGCATCGCCGGTCTGTTTGCTTAGCTGGCCGGGACGATTTGTCCCTGCTGGTACTTGAGCCATGACAGTTTCCTGTTAATCACGCAGTCCTGAGTCGCCGTCAGATCGCCGGTATTCCCGTTCAGTTCGAAGCCCGGCGTCTGGCGCATTTGCGTGAAGTGGTTTGCCAGCGACCAGGCGTCAGCGCCCATCGCATACAGACGCGCCAGCGAGTAGTCATTGCGCACCGCAGACAGCGCCTGCTGCATCAGCGCCGGGTTGCTGCCAGCCAGCATCGGGATTTCGCTATACTGCAGGCCTTCCATCTCCAGACGGAAATCCGGACCGGCGGTGCCCTGCGCGCTGCGCGAGCTGGCGTACAGGGTGACATTGCTCTGGCTGCCGTTGCGCATCGCGATCATGGGTTTGATATAGCCAATCTGTTCCGGGGTGGCGAGGATGTAGGCCGCGTCGACGCTGCCGCCGCTGCTAACCGGCATCTCATCCGCACTGCCGAGGACGCTGTTCTGCGCTGATGGCAGGGTGGAGACCGGGGTGCCGCTCAGCGCAATGCCCCCTCCGCCGTTAACGCCGGCGCGCAGCTCCGCCGTGGAGCCAAAACGCTGCTGCAGAACGCTGGCGCCGCCCAGCTTCAGCCACTCGTCGGCAAACGCGCTGACCACACGATCGCCCAGCGCGCCGCGCGGAACCAGCAGCAACGGCGTCTGTTTGCCCTGTTGATGGATATGTCGGGCGGCGTCACGCGCTTCGTCTTCCGGCGACAGCGCGAAATAGCAGATATTAGCGCGGCCTTCGACCTTCTCCGGCTGGTTGAGCGCCAGCACGTTGAGCGGCGTATTGCTCTTGATAACATCTTCGACGTTCTCTTTCAGCAGCGGTCCGACGACGAGGGTGGCGCCGTCCTGCTGAGCCTGAGCAAGCAGCTGGCCGATCGGCTGGCTGGTGGTATCGTAAATTTTCAGTTCTGCAGAGGGGTTGGCGGCGGTGGCGACCACTGGCTGCGGCTGTGCGGCCGGGGCAGTGACCGGCTGGGTGGCCGGAGAGGCGGTGGTCTGCGGCGCGGCGACCGCTGCCGGGGCCTGAGCGGCCGGCTCCGCGGCTGGCGTTGCCTGGGTTTGCGCCGGGGCCTGCACCGGTTCAGCGCGACTTCCGGTAGCCGTAAGATCGCTAATTTCCGCCTGCGACGGGCTTACCACGTCATCATTACCGGACGCGTTCGCCGCCTGGGCGACCTGAGCGGGAACCGCGCTGCCCGTCACCGACGGCGCGCCGTTTTTGGCGGCTTCGAAGCCCTGCTGGATGGTACGGCCGAAGATCGACGCCTGGCCGTTCAGCGGCAGGAAAAGCGCAATCTTGTTGATGGAGGCGGGCTTATAGTTTTGCATGTTCACCAGCGCCGTCGGCAGCATTTTGGCGCCCGGGTTTTGCGGGTAGCGCGTCTGCCAGTCTTTGACGCCGGCTTTCAGCAGCGTGGGATCGTTGCGGTTGTCAAACCACATCCGCTGCAGATCCAGCCAGCCCTGGAGGGTATTTTCATCGGCATTGATCACCAGCGCATTGGCCTGATCCTGGGTCATCGCGGTCAGCGCTTGCCAGGTCGCGTCAATATTTTGCTGGCGCTGTTTGGCATCGCTCAGCAGCGGCTGCTGGGCGATTAAGGCGCGCAGCAGCGTAACCGATGGTTTACCCTGGCTGGCATCGATTTGCGCCTGCCAGTAGCGCGCCTGCTGAGGCTGCTCCAGGCTTGCCGGGTCAAGCTTAGCCAACAGCGTACGGGCCCCCTGATAGTCGTTCTGCGCCAGCTTCACTTCTATCGCCAGCAGTGACTGTTCACGGGCCTGGGTGCTGTCCAGGTTCGACGGCAGCTGGTTAAACAGGTCGATGGCCTGCTGCTTCTTTCCTTCCTGCAGCAGTGCACGAATGGCGAGTAATTGCCAGTTGGTCTTGCTATCATTCGTGCTTTGCTGCATCTGCTGCAAGTAGAAACTGGAGTTGGCCTGCGACGTACCCTGCATAAACGCCGTACTTTGATCCTGCGTGTGGGTGCCGCAGCCAGCAAAAAGAAGAGTAGCCAGCAATACGGGCAGACAGCGCGCGGGCTTAGAACGAAGAAATGTTGACGGTACCATAAGTGTCCAGTGATATTTTTTTGGCTCAATGCTCAATATTAAATCGGCAATACGGACGAGACAATGAAACAACACGAATCAGCGGATAATTCTCAGGGGCAGCTCTATATTGTGCCCACTCCGATAGGAAATCTGTCTGATATCACGCAGCGCGCACTGGAGGTGTTGCAAGCCGTTGATTTAATTGCTGCGGAGGATACCCGCCACACCGGTTTGCTGCTGCAGCATTTTGCGATTAACGCCCGCTTGTTTGCGCTTCATGACCATAACGAGCAGCAAAAGGCGGAAACACTTCTCGCTAAACTGAAAGAAGGGCAAAACATCGCGCTGGTCTCCGATGCCGGCACGCCGCTGATTAACGACCCAGGCTACCATCTGGTGCGCACCTGTCGTGAAGCGAATATTCGCGTCGTACCGCTGCCGGGACCCTGCGCGGCCATCGCCGCCCTCAGCGCCGCCGGTTTGCCCTCCGATCGTTTCTGCTATGAAGGCTTCCTGCCGGCGAAATCGAAAGGCCGTCGCGATACCCTGAAAGCGCTGGAAGAAGAGCCGCGCACCCTCATCTTCTACGAGTCGACCCACCGGCTGGTGGAGAGTCTGGAAGATATCTGCGCGGTACTGGGAGAATCCCGCTACGTGGTGCTGGCCCGCGAGCTAACCAAAACCTGGGAATCGATCCACGGGGCGCCGATTGGCGAGCTGGTGACGTGGGTCAAGGAAGACGAAAACCGGCGCAAAGGCGAGATGGTGCTGATCGTCGAAGGCTTTAAGGCGCAGGAAGAGGCGCTGCCGGCGGCGGCGCTGCGTACCCTGGCGCTGCTGCAGGCGGAGCTGCCGCTGAAGAAAGCCGCTGCGCTGGCCGCGGAGATCCACGGTGTGAAGAAGAATGCGCTGTATAAGTATGCCCTGGAGCAGCAGGGAGAGTGATCCTGTAAAACCAGTTAAAGCCTGGCAAGCCGCCCTTGAGATTGTGAAGGGCGGCTTGAGCGTCATCCGACATGTCGGAAGAAATGTCGGAAGAAATGTCGGAAGAAAAGTGCAGCCCGCCTTCCTTGCCGCACAGCACCCCTAACCAACCAGCCCGGATAAATCCGGGCTTAACGTGGTTAAACCCTTACGCTCTCGATCAGGTCACCGGCGCCGGGTTAAACACCGCCAGTTGGTTATGCAGACCCCATTGATCGGAGAAGGTTTTCTTGCGTCCGCTGGCCACGTCGAGAATGAATTCGAACAGCTTCAGCCCCACATCCTCAATCGTCTCTTCGCCGGTGGCGATGGTGCCGGCGTTAATGTCCATTAAGTCATACCAGCGGTTAGCCAGCTCGGTACGGGTCGCCATTTTTATCACCGGTACCGCCATCAGTCCGTAAGGCGTGCCGCGGCCGGTGGTGAATACCTGCACCGTGATGCCAGAGGCCACCTGCTGGGTGCCGCAGACAAAATCGCTGGCAGGGGTGGCAGCGTAAATCAGGCCGCGTTTGGTCGGGCGCTGCCCAGGGGAAAGCACCTCAACGATGGCGCTTTTGCCTGATTTGGCAATCGACCCCAGCGCTTTTTCCACCACGTTGGCCAGGCCGCCTTTCTTGTTGCCGGGGGAGGGGTTGGCGCTGCGGTCGGTTTTGCCCATGTCGAGATAGTTATCGTACCAGGCCATCTCTTCCAGCAGGCGTTGACCCACCTCTTCGTTGATTGCCCGCGGGGTCAGCAGATGGATAGCATCGCGGACTTCGGTCACCTCTGAGAACATCACCGTCGCGCCACAGCGCACCAGCAGATCGGAGGCGTAACCCACCGCCGGGTTGGCGGTCACGCCGGAGAAAGCGTCGCTGCCGCCGCACTGCATACCCACCACCAGCTCAGAGGCCGGGCAGGTTTCCCGCTGACGCTGGTTGAGTTTCGTCAGATGGCGCTCGGCGACCTGCAGAATGTCATCGACCATCGATTTAAAGCCCACGTGCTTTTCATCCTGCAGGCTGACGATGCTGGCGCTGTCCACCGGGATGCTTTTGACATCTTCGGTCCCCTGCAGCAGGCGTTCGGGCTGCAGCTTTTCACAGCCAAGGCCAATGACCATCACTTCGCCGCCGAAGTTCGGGTTAAGGGCGATATTGTGGATGGTGCGAATCGGCACCACCGCCGCTGGCGCATTAATCGCTACGCCGCAGCCATAGAGGTGATTCAGACCCACCACGCCGTCGACGTTGGGATAGTTCGGCAGCAGGTCGCGTTCAATGAGTTTCACCACGTAATCGACCACGCCCGCAACGCAGTGCACGCTGGTGGTGATACCCAGCAGATTTTTGGTGCCCACGCTGCCGTCGGCATTGCGGTAGCCCTCGAAGGTGTAGCCTTCCAGCGGCGGTAGCGGGGCGGGCACTTTGGTGGCCAGCGGCAGGGTGTTCAACGGCGGGGCGGTAGGCAACTCCACTAACGACTCGTCAATCCAGCTTCCCTGGGGGATGTCGCGCACCGCGAAGCCAATCACTTCTCCGTAACGGATAATTTCACCGCGGGCAGGGATATCCGCCAGGGCGACTTTATGCCCCTGTGGGATGTGCTCGATGAGCGTCAGGCCGTCCGGGAAACGCGTTCCGGCGGTCAATCCCCGATCGTTGACAATAATCGCCACATTATCTGTTGGGTCAACTTTTATATAAAACGCGGTCGGCGATGGTTGTCGAATTGAAATATCGGCCATTGTCCAGTTATCTCCAAACAGGTGCTAAAAATATAATTAAATGGTCATTCTGGCGCGGTAGATCAGAATAATGAAATAAAGAATGTCAGGTGTGTCGGCATGAAGATGTGATCTAAATCACTCCTTATCGCCATGGACGCGTGCGGTGGGCGGGCAATCGTAAGAAGTGTGGATTAGCGCCCATGGCTTAAGGCGATTGCCCAACTTAAGCTTTAAAAAATGTATTTATATTGTGTTTATGCATAGTGTCTGGCGAGTTGGCGCTGACTATACTGAGTCGTGTTTTTGTGACGTCCGATATCTGCATGGTTGGCCTTTGAATCGCGGGTTAATAATTTAGCCGTGACCTAATGAATAATAAAAAATGGTTAATTTGCGATGGGCTTACATTTTCCGGACTCAAGGTCAGGGAATAAAAAAGGACACCCATTCGCCGGTTTACTCTGCGGATAATATTTGGGGTCAGGCGATACGCTTTTCCAGCCTAATGGGGCTCTCTCGCCGGGCTGGTGATATAACGAATGAATTGCAGAAGTCAGCAACGGTTAACGCAAGGTAAAAATCATGGATAACGCAATTTTCCCGAACAAATTTAAGGCCGCGCTGGCGGCTCATCAGGTGCAGATTGGCTGCTGGTGCGCGCTGGCCAATCCGATTAGCACCGAGGTGTTGGGTCTGGCGGGTTTCGACTGGCTGGTACTGGACGCGGAACACGCGCCGAACGACGTCACCACGCTTATCCCGCAGCTTATGGCGCTGAAAGGCAGTTCCAGCGCTCAGGTGGTTCGCGTGCCGACCAACGAGCCCATCATTATTAAGCGCATGCTGGATATCGGCTTCTATAACTTCCTGGTGCCGTTTGTCGAGACGGCTGAACAGGCGGCGCAGGCGGTGGCTTCTACCCGCTATCCGCCGGAAGGGATCCGCGGGGTTTCCGTTTCCCATCGCGGCAATATGTTCGGCACCGTGCCGGACTACTTCGCCCAGTCCAATAAGAACATTTCCGTTCTGGTACAGATTGAGAGCCAGATCGGGGTGGACAACGTCGAGGCGATTGCCGCGACCGAAGGTGTCGACGGCCTGTTCGTCGGCCCGAGCGACCTGGCCGCCGCGCTAGGTCATCTGGGCAATGCCGCCCATCCTGAGGTGCAGCGCGCCATCCAGCATATCTTCGCCAGCGCGAAGAAGCACGGTAAGCCAAGCGGCATTCTGGCGCCGGTGGAGGCCGATGCGCGGCGCTACCTGGAGTGGGGCGCCTCTTTTGTCGCCGTCGGCAGCGATCTGGGCGTCTTTCGTTCCGCAACCCAGAAACTTGCTGATGCCTTTAAAAAATAGTCACCAGGATGAAGAGAGAGAACAATATGACAATCAAAGTGGGTTTTATCGGTCTTGGCATTATGGGCAAGCCGATGAGCAAAAATTTGCTGAAGGCGGGTTACTCGCTGGTGGTGTCTGACCGTAACCCGGAAGCGATTGCCGACGTGATTGCCGCGGGCGCAGAGACCGCGACCACGCCGAAGGCGATTGCCGAGCAGTGCGACGTGATCATCACCATGCTGCCGAACTCGCCGCATGTCAAAGAGGTGGCGCTGGGGGAGAATGGCATTATTGAAGGCGCGAAACCGGGCACCGTGGTGATCGACATGAGCTCTATTGCGCCGCTGGCCAGCCGGGAAATCAGCGAAGCGCTGAAGGCTAAAGGCATTGATATGCTGGACGCGCCAGTAAGCGGCGGCGAACCAAAAGCGATCGACGGCACCCTGTCGGTAATGGTCGGCGGCGACAAGGCGATCTTCGACAAATATTACGAGCTGATGAAAGCGATGGCTGGCTCCGTGGTGCATACCGGCGACATCGGCGCGGGCAATGTGACCAAACTGGCCAATCAGGTGATTGTCGCCCTGAACATCGCGGCCATGTCCGAAGCGCTGACTCTGGCCACCAAAGCCGGCGTCAATCCGGATCTGGTTTATCAGGCGATCCGCGGTGGTCTGGCGGGGAGTACCGTGCTGGATGCCAAAGCGCCGATGGTGATGGATCGTAACTTCAAGCCGGGCTTCCGGATCGATCTGCATATTAAAGATCTGGCCAATGCGCTGGATACCTCCCACGGCGTGGGCGCTCAGCTGCCGCTGACGGCGGCGGTAATGGAGATGATGCAGGCGCTGCGTGCGGACGGTCTGGGCACCGCTGACCATAGCGCGCTGGCTTGTTACTACGAAAAGCTGGCGAAAGTGGAAGTGACTCGCTAACAAGAAGAGCTCTGCGCGGCCCGGTGGTTATGCCTGGCGCAACAGCATCAGACTGCCACGGCGGGGCGAGCCTGGACGCGGTATCGGCGTCGTCTTCTGCGTGTTTACCTCGGTTGCGACGCAGGAAGCGGCGTTTCGCGCGCGTTGGACAATATTTCTCGTGCGTCGCGCAATAGCGCTGCCGCCCTGCAGGGCGGGATGACGACAGAGGGATGACAACGGGCGGTAAACCCACTATACTGCGCGCCGAAGCTGACCAGACAGTCGCCGCTTCGTCGTCGTCCTCTTTCGGGGGGAGACGGGCGGAGGGGAGGAAAGTCCGGGCTCCATAGGGCAAGGTGCCAGGTAACGCCTGGGGGGTGTCACAGCCCACGACCAGTGCAACAGAGAGCAAACCGCCGATGGCCCGCGCAAGCGGGATCAGGTAAGGGTGAAAGGGTGCGGTAAGAGCGCACCGCGCGGCTGGTAACAGTCCGTGGCACGGTAAACTCCACCCGGAGCAAGGCCAAATAGGGGTTCATAAGGTACGGCCCGTACTGAACCCGGGTAGGCTGCTTGAGCCAGTGAGCGATTGCTGGCCTAGATGAATGACTGTCCACGACAGAACCCGGCTTATCGGTCAGTTTCACCTCTTTATGTCAAAACCCCGCTTCGGCGGGGTTT